>SVKP01000121.1 GCA_015068395.1 Oscillospiraceae bacterium | reverse complement strand
GTCCGCCCGTAGGACTGCTCGCTGCGCAGGTCGATCTGCACGTTCATGGGCTTGCAGGTCAGGATCTCCGGGTCGATGACCGACGCGACCGCCAGCGGATCGTGCAGCGGCCCGCCCTCCATGCCGAAGACCTCCTTCTGCGTCCGGCAGAAAAACCGCATCAGGTCGACGAACAGCCGGGAGGCGTCGGTGCCCAGCCGCTCCATCCGCTCCACGAGCGCCGGCACGCACTGCACCCTGCGCGTCACGTCCAGCCCCACCATGGTGACGGGGCGCCCGGCGGTGAAGCAGACGTGCGCCGCCTCCGCGTCCGCAAGGATGTTGAACTCCGCCGCGGGCGTCACGTTGCCGTTGGTGTACGAGCCGCCCATGAGCACGATCCGCCTGAGCTTTTCGGCGATCCGCGGCTCCATGCGCAGCGCCATCGCGAGGTTGGTCATCGGCCCGGTCGTCACCACGATGATATCCCCGTCGGACTCCATCAGCGTGCGGATGAGATACAGGACGGCATGTTCCCGCTCGGCCTGCTTTTTAAGCGGCGGGAACACGGGGCCGTCCAGCCCGCTCTCGCCGTGGATGTCCCCCGCCGCGCGCCGCGCGCGGACCATCGGCCTGTCGCACCCCGCGTAGACGGGCACGTCCGCCCCCAGCCATTGCAGCACGCGGCAGGCGTTCCGGCTCGTCTTGTCCAGCGACTGGTTGCCCGCGACCGTCGTGACGCCCAACAGCTCCAGCCGCGGGCTGCTCACCGCCAGCATGATCGCCACCGCGTCGTCATGCCCCGGGTCGCAGTCGAGAATGATCCTCTGACGCTCCATATAATCAGTCCTTTCTATTTGGCGCTTCTCTCTGTGCGCAGAATAGCATACCGCCGCAATTTTGTCCAGTACCCCGCGCCGTGCGGGCCGCCGCGTCGATCGCCTGCTGCGCCGCGGCCGCGTTCGATCCGCCCCGGCGATGATCGCGCAAGGAGTGAACAAAAAACAGTCTTTTCAACCGCCCGGATTTGTGCTATACTTCCATTCGGTGTAAATTTGAAAGGCATATGATATGGGAACGCTCTCAATACAAGGAGGATCGAAAACATGAAAAGAAGGCTCGGAGGCATCCTGCTGGCGCTGGCGCTGGTCTTGTCGCTCGCACCGGCGCTCGGCGGGAGCGCAAGGGCGGCGTCGCCGACGAAGGTGTGTATCATCACAAAGGACGGGTATCATGAATTCACCAACGTTACCTCGGGCAGCAATTCCCAGACCGTTCCGGTGGGTACTGGCGTGGGTACTGGCACCGCCACCTATTACAGAGAAAACCACTATCTGGTACTGGAGAACTACGTGGCTGACGGCAGCGGTATCTGTACGGTCAGCGGCAGCGACTACGGCATCTACAGCGACGGAGATCTGACGATTGGTATCAAGGGAACGTGCAGTCTCTCCTCGACGGGCGGTTCGAGCGCGGATCGCTTCGGCATTTATGCGCTCGGCGATCTGGAGATCTATTCCTACGAGACAAGCGGCAATCATAAGCTGACCGTAAACATGGGGAAAACGGCCGCAGGCAGTGCCTCCGGCATCCAATGCGGCGGCAAGCTGACGATAAAGGACTCAAATATCTCCGCCGACTATCTGACCGTCGACGTCACAGGCAGCGGCGTTTCCGGCAGCGGCGGCGTCAGCAGCGGACTCAGAGCCGCGTCGATGGAGCTGAAAACGTATTTCCTGAAGGCAACCGGCGGCGCCGTCACCGACACAAGCGCCAAAAGCTGCGGTATCTATGCAACCGGCGCCGTCAGCGTCAAGTGCGATCTCTGGGCCGCGGGCGGCTCCGCAAACAACACGCAGAACAGCGATTCCGGCAGCTTCGGCATTTGGGCCAAAAGCCTTACTGCGACAGACGGCACGCTGGACACCACCGGCGGTCAGTCGAAAGCCGGTAAGAGCGCGGGCATCTACACCACGGGCGCCCTGGCCGTTGACGGAGCCCTCGTCAGGTCGACCGGCGGCACGGTGACGGAATCCGGCTGCAGCTACGGCGTCTATGCCTCTACCATCGCCCCTCTCAGCACCGTTGTGGTCAACGTCACGTCCGGCACGCTGACCGCCACCGGCGGTACGGTATCCGGCGCCGGTTACAGCTACGGCGTCTATGCCTCCACCGCCGCTTCCGGCAGCACCGTTGAGGTCAAGGTCACGAACGGCACGCTGAACGCGACAGGGGGCAATGCGGTGCAGGGTAGAAGCTGCGGATTGTACGCGGAAAAGCTGACGCTCTCCGGCGGCACGGTCAACGCCACCGGCGGAAACGCCCTGAAAAGCAGGGGAGCCGATTCCTCCAGCTTCACAATGAGCGGCGGCACGCTGACCGCTGTAGGCGGCAAGGCGACCGGCGTCGGCGGCACGATAACCAGCCCGAACGGCAGCGCGGGCCTGGAGCTGCCCGGAGGCGACGCGGCCCATCCGATCAGCTTCACCGGCGGCAGCATCACTGCCAGGGGCGGCACTGCCCCCACTGATGCAGCCTACAGCGACGGAAGCTACGGCGTCTGGTTCGGGAAGGACCTCACCAGCAAGCTGTCACTGACAACCGGTGGAACGCTCGTCGCCCAGGGGAACACCGCCGCGGCGCGGTTCGACAGGCGGCTTACCGCGCCGAAGCTGCTGTGCGGCGCCGCCTACGACGGGTCGGACAAGAAGGTTGCCTCCACCGACAGTTTGACCGTCAGGTACGCGGAGCTTCGCACGGATTCGGTCGGCGTCGCCGTCGTCGGCTGGGACTACGGCGCCTGGAACGAATCGAAAAACGGCCCCTTCTACTGCAAGGCGGCGGGCGTCGAGATCACCTATGCCGGACGCGGCGGCACGACCTACGCCAGCAGCACGGACCGCCCCGAAAACGTGGGGACCTATACCGTCACAGCCAAATACGGCAGCATGACCGCCACGGCGGATTTCATGATCTCGCAGCGAGACCTTAAATACGCGGATATCCGCTTCACGGACCCGCAGGCGACCTACAACGGCGATTCGCTGGGGGTGCGCGTGCAGTCCGTGACCTGCGACAACAGAACGCTGGCGGCCGGCACGGACTACACCGTCACAAGCGGCAACACGGCGACAAACGTCGGCTACACCCTGTTGACGCTGACGGGAACAGGCAACTACAAGGGAACGTGCGCGGGGTATTGGACGCTTCAGAAGGCGACGCCCACGGAGGAGGACTTCTGGATCCCCGTCATCGCCAGGCAGCCCTACACCGGCGCCGCCGCCGAGCTGCTCAAAGATCCGCCGCTCAGGGGCGGCAGGACCGGCATCGGCGAGATCACCATACTGTATAACGGCTCCGTCGACCGGCCGGTGGGCCCGGGCAGCTATACCGTCACCTTCGACGTGGCGGAGGGAGGAAACTACAAAAGCGCCAAAGGACTTGCCTACGGTACGCTGACGATCGGGCCGGAGCTTGTGGGCAGCGTCAAGGGTACGACGCTGACCTACAGTGTGATCGACGCCCCATCGAACGCCATGCTGATTGTTGCGTGGTACAATGACAGCGGCAGGATGCTCGGCATGAATTGCGTCACGGTCAGCTCGGGCGACACGGAGGATGCGACGCTCAGCGGCGTCGGCTCCGGCGCGGCGAGCTGCAGGCTGTTCCTCGTGGACAGGAATAGTTTTACGCCGGTGAGCGGCGCGGTAACGGCGAGCAAGGAATAATAATGCACAAGCGAAGCGGGACGGTCCACTGAGGACTGCCCCGCTTCGCCTCTATCAAATGTTAAAAATTTTATCCTTGTGAGATCGCGGCGCGGTTGCTATACTGGGCTTATGGCTGTGATATACGGAAGCAACAACTGGAAACTGTCGGTCAAACGCGGCACGGAGGGTGTGACGATCCTGCGCGCCCTGACCTGTGACGCGCGCGCGGCGCTGCCGGACGCCCTGTTCGGCATGCCAGTCACGGCGCTGGGCGACCGCGCGCTCGCCGCGGGCGCTTCGATCACTGGCGGCGAAGAGATCGACGTCATCGGCGCTCCCGCCGCGGGCGAATGGGACAATCAGGCGCTCCGGGAGCTGACGCTGTCGCCCCTTCTGTGCCGGGCGGGCGACTACGCGCTGATGAACTGCCGCGCGCTGGAGACCATCAGGCTCACCGACCGCCCCATCGTCTGGGGGACTGGGGCATTGATGAACTGCCGCGCGCTGCGTCACATTGAGATTACCCGCTCCGACGGCAGCGCCGGGGACGCCGCCGCCTACTTTTCCGGGGAGCTTTCCTGTGAGCTGGACATTTCGGTCCTGTCGGACGGACGGCGGGTCAGCCGGGTGATCCTGCCCGAATACTATGAGGAATACGTGGAAAACAGCCCCGCGCACCACTTTGATTATAAGGTCCACGGCGCAGGCCAGCCCTATCACCACGTTTTCCGGGACCGGCAGCTGCGTTTGGACGCCTATGACGCCCTGTGGCAAAAGCTTATCTCCGGCGAGTATGAGCCGGATACCGCGCTGCGGCTCGCCTTTTGGCGCGTCTGCTGCCCGGAGGGGCTGGGTGGCGACGCCGGGGCGCGATATCGGCAGTATCTCGCCGCGCACGCGGACGACGCGCTCCGCTATGCGCTTTCCCTGCGGGACGTCTCGCCGCTGTGCACGCTTTTGAAACAGCTCGACTTTACGGCGGAGGTGCTGCGCGCGGCGGCAGACCTTGCGCGGGAGGAGCGCGACACCGCGGCGGTCGCCGTCCTGCTGGAGGAGCTGCACCGCCGGGCGGGCGCGGAAAAGAGCTTCGAGCTTTAGGGGGACGTATGGAAGCGGATATGGAGCGGCTGGGGCAGGACATCCTGTTTGCCGCGCGCAACGAGCTGTACATGGCGATGCCGTATCTGGACATGGCGCTGTGCGCGCTGCGCTTTGAGCCGGGCGGGGGCGTGACGCTGTCGCTCGCCACCGACGGAGAGACGCTGTACTACGACGGGCACTACCTCGCCGACCGCTATCTGCGCGGACGCGCAGCGGTCAACCGAGGTTATCTGCATGTGGTCCTGCACGGTTTGCTGCGCCATATCGCGAAAAAGCACGGGCGCGACGCCGCGCTGTGGGACCTTGCCTGCGACGCCGCGGTCGAAAGCATTCTCGACGAGCTTGCCTATCCCTGTCTCGGCACGGCGACGGCGCCGGCGCGCCAAAAATTCTTCAACGCCTGCCGCGCGGAAATGAAGGTGCTGACCGCGGAGGGCATCTACCGCCGCCTGCTGCTTGAAAAGCCCTCGGAATATGAGCTGGCGCAGCTGCAACGGCTGTTCTTTCAGGACGACCACGGCCTCTGGGACCGGAAGGAGGACCGCGAGCAGAGCAAGCGGCAGGACGAGAGCTGGAAGGGCGTCGCGGAGCGTACGCAGACCGCCATGGAGACCGTTCTCGCCGGAAAAGCGGAGGGCGGCGAGGCGGTTTTGGAGCAGGTCCGCGTCTCGGCGCGGGACGACGTGGATTACCGCGCGTTTCTTCGCCGCTTTGCCGCGCCGCGGGAGGTCATGGCGGCGGACGGGGACGCCTTTGACTATATTTACTACACCTACGGACTGACCCATTACGGCAACATGCCGCTGATCGAGCCGCCGGAGACCCGTGAGGAACGCCGCGTCGAGCAGCTGGTCATCGCCATCGACACCTCCATGTCCACCAGCGGCGCGCTGGTACGGGAGTTCCTGCGCTGCACCTATGCGATCCTGCGGACCACAGAGAGCTTTACGCGCCGTCTGGACATCCATATCGTCCAGTGCGACGACCAGCTCCGCTCGGACGACGCCATTCACAGCATGGACGAGCTGTCCGCTTACATGGACGCGTTCACCCTGAGCGGCGGCAGCGCCACAGATTTCCGCCCTGTGTTCGAGCACGTCGCCGAAGCGCAGGAGCACGGCAGGCTGGCAGATCTGCGCGGGCTCATTTATTTCACGGACGGCATGGGCGTCTATCCCGAAAAGCGCCCACATTATGATACGGCATTCGTATTTCCGCAGGAGCCGCCCGCGTCCTTTCCGACCCCGCCGTGGGCGATCCGCCTGATCCTGCCGCCGGAGGAACTGGAACGCGCGGGCGAGGCGGCGGAGTGGGACGAACCGCTCGACGCCATGCCCGAGCTGTAAGGAGAAGAATAAATGAATATCAAGGAAGCAAAAATTGAGATTTCCAACACGCTCCGGGCATATCTTGCAAAGGACCTCTACGGGAACTACCGCATCCCGCCCGTCCGCCAGCGCCCCGTGCTGCTGATGGGCCCTCCGGGCGTGGGCAAGACGCAGATCATGGAGCAGATCGCCGCGGAGACGGGCGTCGGCCTCGTCGCCTACACGATCACGCATCACACGCGCCAGAGCGCCGTGGGGCTCCCCTTCATCGAGGCAAAGACCTACGACGGCGTCGAGCATCATGTGACGGAGTACACGATGAGCGAGATCCTTGCGAGCGTCCATGAGCTGATGGCGCGCACCGGCATCCGCGAGGGTATCTTGTTTCTCGACGAGATCAACTGCGTCAGCGAAACGCTCACGCCGATGATGCTGCAATTTTTGCAGTGCAAGACCTTCGGCAACCAGCCCCTGCCGGAGGGCTGGCTGATCGTCGCCGCCGGCAACCCGCCGGAATACAACCGCTCCGTGCGGGAGTTCGACGTGGTCACGCTGGACCGCGTGCGCCGCATGGATGTGACGGAGGATTATTCCGTCTGGAAGGAATACGCCCTGCGCAAGGGGCTTCACGGCGCGGTGATCTCATACCTCGACATCAAGAAGGACAACTTTTACCGCATCGAAACCACCGCGGACGGGCCGCAATTCGCCACCGCGCGCGGCTGGGAGGACCTGAGCGAGCTGATCTACGCCTATGAGGCGCTCGGGCTGCAGGCGGACCGCTCAGTGGTCGGAGAGTACATCCAGCTCCCCCGCATCGCAAAGGACTTTGCCAACTATTTGCAGCTCTATTACAAATACCGGAAAACCTACCACGTTGAGGAAATACTCAGCGGCAGCTATCCCGCCGTCACCGCGTCGGAATTCCGCGCGGCGCCCTTTGACGAAAAGCTCTCCGTCATGGGCCTGCTGCTCTCGCGTCTCGGTGAGGCCGCGCGCGCCGTTCGAAAGCAGGACGCCGTGACCGGCGCGCTGCACGGATCGCTGACCGCCTTCAAGGAACGTATCGCCGCCCAAGCGCCGCAAAGCGCGCTCGCCGAGCTGATCGCACAGCGTCAGGAGGCAATGCGCGTCGCAAGGGAAGCTGGGCATTTGAACGCAGAATCCCGCGAGCTCTGTCAGCGGGAGCTGACGGTATTGGACGCCTGTCTCGGTGCGCTGCGAGAAGCCGATATTGTCGACGCGGACGCCGCCATGCGGGAGGTCCGGACGCGCTTTGCCGCGGTCGTCGAGACACGGAAGTCGCTCGGCGAGGAAACGGGCGCGCTGTTCGACCACGCTTTCGCCTTTCTGGAGGACGCCATCGGCGAGAGTCAGGAGCTGGTGCTGTTCGTCACGGAGCTGACCGCCGGATATGACACCTCCTGGTTCGTTGAAAACTTCGGCTGCGAGGCATACTTCCGCCACAACAAGGCGCTTTTGCTGGACGAGACCCACGAGCGCATTCTCAGAGAGATCGAGAAAGGCCGATTGGAGGATCTGTGAAATGGACGAGAGGACCACGCGCTATGCAGAAACGCTCGCGGCGATGATCCGCGAGGAGACGATTTCCGCGCTTGACGCGCAGGACAACGCAAAGTTCATTGCCTTTCAAAAGCAGCTGGCAAGGCTGTTCCCCCACATTTTCGGCGTCTGCGAGGCCGTTCGCTTCCCCAACGGGTTTGTGCTGCGCTGGAACGGGCAGTCGAGCGAAAAACAGCCGGTCCTCTTTATGAACCACCACGACGTCGTCGAGGTGACGGAGGGCTGGACGCACGCCCCCTTCTCCGGCGAGCTGGCGGACGACAGGCTCTGGGGCCGCGGCACGCTGGACGACAAGGGCGGGCTCTGGGCCATGCTGCAAGCGGCTGACGAGCTTGCCGCGGACGGCTTTCAGCCCGCGCGGGACGTCTGGTTTGCCTCCTCCTGCACCGAGGAGACCGGCGGTCCCGGCGCGCCGGAGATCAGCGCATGGTTTCAGGAGCACAATGTCCGCTTTGAAATGGTCTTTGACGAGGGCGGCATGATCCTCCGGGAGCCCATCGACGGAGCGAAGGGCACCTTTGCCATGATCGGCGTCGGTGAGAAGGGCTGCGCCGACCTCAAATTCATCGCGCGCTCGAAGGGCGGGCACGCCTCGACCCCCGGGAAAAACACGCCGCTGGTGCGTCTGGGCAAGTTCATGGCGGCGGTGGAGCGGAGCCATGCCTTCCCCGCGGAGCTCTCGCCCACCGTCTGCGAAATGCTCCGCCGTCTCGCGCCCTATATGGGAAAGCTGGGCAAGGTGATGGAGCAGCCGGAGAAGCTTGCGCCTGTGCTCAAGCGCGTGATCCCCTCCCTCTCCGGCGCGGCGGCGGCGCTGCTGCAAACCACCGTCGCGTTTACGATGGCGCAGGGCTCCGCCGGAACGAACGTTCTGCCGCGGGAGGCCTGGGTCGTCGGCAATATGCGGTTTTCACACCATCAGGGGCAGCAGGCGTCCTTCCGCGCCATTGAGAAGCTGGCAAAGCGCTACGACTTGGAGATGGAGGTCCTCGACCCCGGTTTTCCCTCGCGCATCGCGGACTACAACGGCACGGCGTTTCATCTGGTCGAGCGGGCGGTGCGTGAGGTCTTCCCCGGCGTCGTGCCGACGCCCTACATCATGACGGGCGCGTCGGATTCGCGGTATTTCGATCCCGTCTGCGACCAGTGCATCCGTTTCCTGCCGTTTTTCGTCGACGCGCAGCAGCTCGCGTCCATCCACGGCGTCGATGAAAACATCCGCCTCGACGCGCTGGCGCCCGCGGTGGACTGGTACAAGTACATGATGCGGGAGGCGTAGCCATGGGCAGGGAAAACAAAGGGCTGGATATCAGCGCGAAAAGCTTTGTCACCGCCATTGCCATCATCTTTGTCCTGATGCTTGCGACCTATATCCTGACGTTTCTGATCCCCGGCGGCGAGTATGCGCGCATTTTGGACGAAAACGGCAACACGGTCATCGACACCACCGCCGGCTACCATACGGTGGAGGGCGGGCTGCCGCTGTGGAAATGGCTGCTCTCGCCGCTTCTGGTGCTCGGCGCGGAGGGCTCCGGGACCCTGATCGCGGTCATCGTCTTTCTGCTGGTCATCGGCGGAGTCTTCAATGCGCTGAACGTCTGCGGGCTGATGAGCTACATGCTCGACCGGCTGGTGGACCGTTTCGGCGCGGTGCGCTGGAAGCTGATGGCGGTTTTGATCTTCTTCTTTATGGCGATGGGCTCACTGGTCGGCTCCTTTGAGGAGGTCGTGCCTCTGGTGCCGATCGTCACCTCGCTGGCGCTCGGTCTGGGCTGGGACGCGGCGACGGGCGTCGCCATGAGCCTGCTGGCAGCGGGCTGCGGCTTTGCCGCCGGCGTTGCAAATCCGTTCACCATCGGCGTCGCGCAGACGCTGGCAGGGCTGCCGATGTTCAGCGGCGTCTGGCTGCGGCTGCTCGCCTTTGCGTGCATCTATGCGCTGCTGATTGCCTTTGTGCGCTCGCACGCGAAGCGCCTGACGGGCGCTCCCGCCGCGCGGGAGCGGCGCGGCGGCTCCGACCCCCGCAAGGACAGGGGACTTCGTCTGTTTGCCTCCATTCTGGGCTCCGGCATCCTGCTGGTGCTCTGCTCCGGCTTCCTCCCCGCGCTGCGCGACTATACCATGATAATCGTCGCGGTCATGTTTCTTGCCGCCGGCGTCGTCTCCACGCTGGCGTCCGGCATGAGCGGCAGGCAGCTGGGAGGGGCGTTTGTCAGCGGGCTTGTGACCATCGCCCCTTCGATCCTGATGATCCTGATGGCGTCCTCCATCAAATACACGATGGTCGAAGGAAAGATCCTGGACACACTTCTGTATTACGCCGTGCAGGCGGCGGAATCCATGTCCCGCGCCGGGCTGATCCTCTTTATCTACGGCATCTGTCTGGTGATGAACTTCTTTATCCCCTCCGGCTCCGCCAAGGCATTCCTGCTGATCCCGCTCATCGTCCCGCTGGCACGAATCTTCCATATCAGCGCGCAGCTTTGCATCGTCGCCTTTGCCTTTGGCGACGGGTTCAGCAACGTGTTCTATCCGACAAATCCGGCGCTTTTGATCTCGCTGGGGCTTGCGGACGTCGGCTATGGGGACTGGGCAAAATACTCCGGAAAGTTCCAGCTGCTCAACCTGCTGCTGACCGCCGCCCTGCTGCTTCTGGGCCTCTACGTCGGCTACTGATTCTTAACGCGTGACAGCCCGGCTTTTGCCGGGCTGTCACGCATTTTTTGTACTTATTTTCCGGAGATCGTCACGCCGTCGAAGGCGACGTAGGGCTGGCTGCAGCTGCCGTCGCGCAGGACGTCGCTGCTGATCGCGCGGATGTGCATGAGCATGTCGGGGATGCAGCCGCTGATCATCGTCTCGCTCAGCGCTCCGGCGAGCCTGCCGTTCTTGATCAGGAAGCTGTTCTTCGCCACGCCGGAGAACTCTCCGCTGGCGGCAGGCTCGCCGCCGGAGAAGCGCATGACCAGCACGCCGCGCTCGATCCCCGCGATGATCTCGTCGAGCGTCTTATCTCCCGCGGGAATGCGCGGGTTCCAGCTGTCGCAGCGCGCGCGGACGCCGCCGGTCTTGTTCGCGCCGTACTGCGAGAGCGCGAAGGAGACGAGCTTTCCGTCGCGGATCAGGTCGCCGTCCTCGGCGGGATAGCCCTCGCCGGTATAGCGGGCGCCGCAGACGACGTCCTCCGCGCGCGGCGTGAACGAAAGGCTGAAGCGCTCATCCGCGACCTGCTCGCCCAGCTTGTCCTTCCAGATGCTCGTGCCGTCGATCAGGCAGGAATCGGAGACGAAGTTCTCATAGACCGGAGAGAGGATCAGCTCGTCCAGGGCACCCGGCGCGAGCAGCACGGTGCCGGTAAACTTGCCCTCAAGCGGTACGGGGTCAAGCTGGTTCTCCACGGCGGTCAGCTCTCGCTCGATCAGCGCGCAGTCGATAAACCGCTTGTCCAGCGAGGCAAGCCGCGCGCCGCCGAAGAAGAACGAGGTCGACTTCTCGCCCTCATGGCCGGAGTAATCCAGCGAAACCTCATAGCAGCCGCTCTCCGTGCGGACGGTGACGCCCGCGGTGTTCTTGTACACGCTGCGCGCCGCCTCGTGCTCGGTTATCATCTGTTCGAGAATAATTTTCGGGTGCCGGGCGGCGACGTCGTCCGCCAGCTCCTTCGTGCGGGCGAACAGCGCCTCGGCGTCGCAGGTGAGCGCGCCGTCGGTGAAGCTCTCGTCGCGCGGCACGGCGTCGAACTCCCACGCCTCGTCCGGCTCGGCGCTCTCGGCGGAGGCGACGCAGTCCTCCGCCAGAGCGCGCAGGGCGTCCGGCTCGAAGCTGTTGATGCTCGCCGTGCCCTTGCGCGCGCCCTTGAGCACCGACAGCCGCACGCTGCGGTCGAAGAGCGTGCGCATCAGCGAGAACTCGCCGCCGTCCAGATTGAATTCATGCGTCTCCTTTTCCTTCACGACGCACTGGGCGCTCTCCGCGCCGCGCGCCTTCGCCTCGTTCAAAATCAGCTCGGCGAGCTGTTCCAGTTTATCCATTTCATCTACCTCCGATCATCACCCGGCAGCGCAGGGCGGGGCCGCCCAGGCCCACGGGCATCGGCTGCTTTTTGCCGCAAAAGCCGCTGCTCTCCCACGAAACGCTGTCGCTGACCATGTCCACCGTCTTGAGCATCTCGAACGCCACGCCGGAGATGGTCGTGTCCAGCAGCGCGCGGCCCAGCTTGCCCTTCTTGATCTCATAGCCCAGCGTCACGCCGAACATGAACTCGCCGGTGGTGTCCGCCTGCCCGTTGCCGGAGGAGAGCAGGTAGTACCCGTCGTCCACGGAGGCGATCATGTCCTCCAGCTTATCCTTGCCCGGATGCACGGCGGTATTGCGCATCCGGATCAGCGGC
>SVKP01000120.1 GCA_015068395.1 Oscillospiraceae bacterium | reverse complement strand
GTCATAGGCCTTGAGACGAATGCGGATCATTTCTTTTGCCATTTTGTCTGTTCCTCCAAATTAAAAGTACGTTCTTCTGTCGAAGCCGTACGGTGAGTGGACTCTTTATACGCGCAACCGTGCGTATCATTCCTGCTCATGGAAAAACCGGCGCACGAAAGTACGGCCGGTCCATGGCGCGGCGATCTACGCTGCGTAACGGATATCCATCTCAGCCGCCCGATTTTCGGACATACTCCCCGAAAGTTACCTCGGTCAAGCCGAGCAATCTCCCGGTTCATCGCATTTCCGCCACCCCAAGGCATGGCACGCCTTCGGTCGCGGACCTGCCTATAATACTAGATAGAAATCCGTATGTCAAGAGAAATTTTCCGTTTTTCATAAAATTTTTTATTCAAATTTGTGGAAGGTGCTATCGCTCTATACAATATCTTGTCAAGCGCAAAAAAAGAGGCTATAATCGAGGCGTAAATTGCCCGTGCGGGCACATATTATATAAAATGTAAAAGGAGTATTCGCCATGGCAAAGAGAGCCTATGAGCGTCTGATCGAATACGCGCGCGTCCACACCGCGAGCGTCGAGGACGCAGAGACCACCCCCTCGACACAGCGGCAGTTTGACCTCGCGCATTTGCTGGAAAAGGAGCTGACCGCGCTGGGCGTCAGCGACGTCTATGTGGACGAGCACTGCTATGTCTACGGCAAGCTGCCCGCGACGGCGGGGCTGGAGAACAAGCCCTGCATCGGCTTCCTCGCCCATCTCGACACCATTCCCGATTTCTCCGGCGAGAACGTTGACCCCCGCGTCATCGAGAGCTACGACGGCGGCGACGTTGTCCTCGGCACGAGCGGGCGCACGCTCAGCCCCGACGCCTTCCCCCATCTGCATGCCCTCAAGGGCAAGACCCTGATCGTCACCGACGGCACGACCGTGCTGGGCGCGGACGACAAGGCGGGCGTGGCGGAGATCGTCACCGCCGCCGAGCGGCTGCTGAGCTCTTCCGTGCCGCACGGGCCGGTCGCCATCGGCTTCTGCCCGGACGAGGAGGTCGGACACGGCGCGTCTCTGCTGGACCTCAAGCGCTTCGGCGCGGAGCTGGGCTACACCGTCGACGGCGGCGGGCTGGGCGAGATCGAGTATGAAAACTTCAACGCCGCGGGCGCAGACGTGGAGTTCCACGGCTTCAACGTCCATCCCGGCACCGCGAAGAACACGATGATCAACGCCTCTCTGGTGGCGATGCAGTTCAACGCCATGCTGCCCGCCGGGGACACGCCGCGCGAGACCGAAGGCTACGAAGGCTTCTTCCACCTCACGGAGATGGAGGGCGGCACCGAGAAGGCGAAGCTCAGCTACATCATCCGTGACCACGACGCCGGAGGCTTTGAGGCACGCAAAAAGCTGATGGTGCACGCCGCGCAGCTTCTCAACGACCGCTACGGCGAGGGCACGGTCACGCTGAAGATCCGCGAGCAGTACCGCAATATGCTCGAGCAGGTCAAGCCGCGCTTCGAGGTCGTGGAAAAGGCGGAGGCGGCGTACCGCGCGATGGGCGTGGAGCCGAAGGCTGTCCCCATCCGCGGCGGCACCGACGGCGCACAGCTCTCCTATCGCGGTCTGCCCTGCCCGAACCTGCCCACCGGCAGCTACGCCCACCACGGCCCCTATGAGCACGCGGTCGCGGAGGACATGGACCAGGTCGTCGAGCTGATCCTCGGGATCGTGAAGGAATTCACGAAGTAAAGAACAATCGCACCGCGCAGGCGGAGAGTAAAAACATCACAAGATCGGCGATGAGCGCCGCGGGGATCGTGTACCGCGTTTTGGTGATCCCCGCGGCGCCATAGTATACCGCGACGGTGTAGAAGGTCGTCTCGCTGGAGCCGAGCATCACCGCCGCGACGCGCCCTGCGTAGGAGTCGACGCCGCAGCGCGCCATCAACTCCGAGCCGACGGCGAGCGCGCCGCTGCCGGAGATCGGGCGGACAAGCAGCAGCGGCGCGCACTCCTCCGGGATGCCGAATCGCGTCAAAAGCGGAGAGAGCAGCCGGGCAAAGCAGTCCATCGCCCCCGAGGCGCGGAACATGTACACCGCCGTCAGCAGCCCCACCAGCGACGGGAGAATGCGCAACATCACGCCAAGCCCCTCCTCCGCGCCCTTCGTCAGCGCGCCGTAGACGTCGACGCGACGGGCAAGCCCGTACACGCCGGTCAGACAGAGCAGCGCCGGGACGATCCACTCCGAAAGCTTCACGTCCTGTCCCTCCAAATGCGCGAAAACAGCTTCGCCGCCAAAAGCCCCGCGGCGACGGAGACGAAGGAGGTCAGCCACACCGCGGGCAGAATGTCGAAGGGGTCCGCCGCACCGAGCGCGGCGCGCACGCCGGCGAGCGTCGTCGGAAAAAGCTGGATGGAGGCGGTGTTCAGCACCACCAGCAGACACAGCTCGTCGGAGGCGACGCCCCCGCAGCCCCGCGCCATCGCCCGCGCGGCACGGATGCCCAGCGGCGTCGCCGCGCCGCCGAGACCCAGCAGATTCGCCGAGAGGTTGGCGGAGAGCGCCGAGAGCGTCTCCTCGTCCCGCGAGGCGCGGGGCAGCAGCCTTTTGAGCAGCGGGCGAAACGCGCATGCAAGCTTTGCGGACAGCCCGCTTCGCTCCATGACCTCCATCACGCCCGTCCACAGGCAAACCACGCCCGCCATCGACACGCACAGCTCCACCGCCGCGCGCGCCCCGTCCATCGCCGCGCCGCCCAGCGCGCTGAGGTTCCCCGTCGCCGCGGCGAACAGCAGCGACACCGCCGTCATCCCCGTCCAGATCCACGCCATCGCCATAGGCAAAGCCCTCCCCCGCGCATTGTTCTTCGCTCTACTCTATGGCGTTGGGCGGGAAATATGCCTACGGCGCAGCGCTTGACAATCCCGCCGCCAGCGGTTATAATGGAGATACAAAAAAGGGTACTGCCGAACACGGTCAGCCCCTTAAAGATGCGTTGAAGTGATCGCCGCTCTAGTCAGGAGGCCGGCGGTCACTTCTTTAATGCCCTTTGAAACAGGGCAATAATACCAACAATCAGGATACCAAGCTGGATCAAGTCCGAGTATGTAACCATCATGGGGAGCCGTCCTCTGCGGATTCAGGCAATAATCGCCTAAATTGCTACGATCTCCGCGTGTGCAATTCCGTGAGAGGGGTGTTTGTTCGTATATGGAACGCCCTCCTCCGCGCAGAGAATGACGTCTATGACGCCCTGATGCGTGACCAGAAGAACATCTCCGTCCAGCCGCTCCGCCCGGTTCTTAAAATCCTTCCACGCCTGTTGGATGCGATCAAAGAACTGCCGGGGGCTCTCTCCGTTCGGATATGCCCGCTCCCACGCAAGGGAGCTCCAGTACAGACCGGGATACTCCGCCTGAAATCGCTCTTTTGAAATCCCCGCCAGGTCCCCGTTGTTGACCTCTCTGAATTCTTCGAGAGGCGTAACGCCCAGCTTCAGCCGCTCGGCAACGATCTCCGCGGTTTCCTTTGCCCGCGGCAGATCGCTGGAAAAAATGTGCCGGACAGGACAAGTGCTTCTCAGGAGCGTTTCGCCCGCCCGCCTCGCCTGCTCCCTTCCGAGGGGCGACAGGCTCGCGTCGCTCCAGCCTCCCAGACGGGTATTGTCGTCCTCTCCGTGCCGCATCAGCCAGATCATCTTTCCCTCCGCAGTTTACTCGAAAGCCGTTTTACAGTATGCGCTGGGGGCGATACGTGTTCTTTTCGACCAGCTCATAGATGTTTCCGTGGGCTTTTTCCTCGAAATATGCCTTCAGCGCCAGATTGGCGTCCCATTTTTCCTGCGGATAGCGTCCATAACGCCTTTTGACGTCGTTCATACGCTCTTCCATATCCAGTATCCCTTCGCCGCCCGCCAAAGAGTCGCACAGCTGTATGAGTCTGTCGTAATCGTCCATCACGGTCCTTGCAAGCTCCGAACAGATCAGCGCAAGCTCCTCCTCGGACGTGTCGAACCTTCCCACATAATCCTCAAGCTTATTGGTATTGAACGAATGCGTAAGGCAGACCCTTGCCGCCTCGTCGTATCCAAGGGACATCATATAGGTATACCCGTCCGCCACATGGCGCAGATGCCCGACGCCGAATTTTCTTCCGATATCATGCAGCAACCCCACGATATACGCCTTTTCCGGGTCCATTCCCTCGCAGCTCTCAGCGATCTTCTGCGCACAGTGCGCCACCGTACGGCTGTGATCGCCCCACAGCCCCGGATTGCACAGCTCCGCTTCCGCGAGCAGTTTTTCCGCCTCGTCTCTTGTCGGCAGCATGGTTTTTCCCTCCTGAAATCGGTGATAGATTCCTCTTTTGCTTTCGGTACGAAAATGCCGCCCATTTTCCCGGGCGGCATTTTGTTGTTTTCTGTTTGCTTTTACGCGTGTCTGTGCTGCGCCTTCATGCGCTGCTCGTGGTTGAGGATGGTCTTGCGGATGCGCAGGGCGTGGGGCGTGACCTCCAGCAGCTCGTCGTCGGCGAGGAACTCAAGGCACTGCTCAAGGCTCAGATTTCTGGGGGGCGCGAGGCGCAGAGCCTCGTCGGAGCCACTTGCGCGCATATTGGTAAGCTGCTTTCTCTTGCAGACGTTTACGGAAATGTCCTCATTTTT
>SVKP01000119.1 GCA_015068395.1 Oscillospiraceae bacterium | reverse complement strand
CGCTGGGTGCGGAACACCTCGCCCTTCACGCCGACGATGTCGCCGATGTCGTACTTCTTGAACTCGTTGTAAGCGTCCTCGTCCATCTCGTCCTTGCGGGCGTAGAGCTGGAGGCGGCCGGTCTTGTCCTGCATATCGCAGAAGCTGACCTTGCCCATGCCGCGCTTGGACATGAGGCGGCCGGCGATGGAGACGCTCTGGCCCTCAAGCGCGTCAAAATTGTCGCGGATGTCCTGCGTGTGGTGCGTGACGTCGAAGCGCGTCACGGTAAAGGGGTCGCGCCCCGCCTCCTGCAAGGCTTTGAGCTTTTCGCGGCGGACCTTGAGGATTTCGCTGAGGTCCTGCTCCGGCGCGGTGTTGACGTTGTTTTCTTCAGCCATATCGTTACCTCTTTATCTTTCGATCTTCACAATGCGGTAATGGATCTCGCCCACAGGCGCCTCGACGGTGACGTCATCGCCCTCGGCGGCGCCCATCAGCGCCTTGCCGAAGGGGGAATCCTCACTGATGGCGCGGTTCATCGGGTCCGCCTCCTGCGAGCCGACGACCTTGTACTCGGGCAGCGTCTTGCCGACCTTTCCGTCCTTGAGCTCCGCGACGGTGACACGGCAGCCGATGGACACGGTGTTGCCGTGGGCGGCGTCCTCGTCGATGATGACGGCGTTGAGCAGGATCTCCTCGATCTCCGCGATGCGGGAGTAGAGCTTGCCCTGTTCGTTTTTCGCCTCGTCGTACTCGCTGTTCTCGCTCAGGTCGCCGAAGCCGCGCGCCTCCTTGATGAGCTCCGCCACTTCCTTCTCGCGGACGGTCTTGAGGTAATTCAGCTCATCCTTCAGCTCCTGATGGCGCGCCGGGCTCATTTTGTACTCTTTTTTCATGTCGATCGATCCTTTCCTCATACGCGTTACGCGCGTGATCGCTGAAATAACATCGGTATATTATATTGTGTTACGGTTTGATTGTCAAGCTTTCCGTGGCAATCGACGCAAAAGCATAACTTTTCGCGCCATTTCACGGGATGCGGAACAGGCGTCTGCCGTTTGCCTCCGTCAGCGCGGCGATCTCCGCCGCCGTCGTGCCGCGGAGCTCCGCGAGCTTTTCGGCGACGTGGGTGAGATTGCGGGAGTCGTTTCGCTTGCCCCGGAGCGGGACAGGGGCGAGATAGGGGGAGTCGGTTTCGAGCAGGATGCGGTCGGCGGGCGCCTCCGCGGCGACCTCCGCCGCCTTTTTGGCGTTTTTGTAGGTCAGCGGCCCGTCGAAGCCGACGTACCAGCCGAGCTTCCACAGCTCCCGCGCCGTCTCGACGCTGCCGGAAAAGCAGTGGAACACGCCGCGCACGTTCGGAAACTCGCGCACGATGGCAAGGCTGTCGGCGTGGGCGTCGCGGTCGTGGACAATGACCGGCAGGTCCAGCTCCTCCGCCAGCGCGAGCTGGAGCCGGAACACCTCCTGCTGGAATTCCCGCGGCGGGTTCTCCGCCCAGTAGTAGTCCAGCCCGATCTCCCCGATGGCGACGACCTTGGGATGCTTCGCCAGCGCGCGCAGGGCGTCGAGATCCTCCGGCACGAAGGGCGCGCAGTTCTCCGGGTGCCAGCCCACGGCGGCGTAGACGTGCGGAAAGCGCTCCGCCAGCTCCACCGCGCGACGCGAGCTCTCGTAGTCGCAGCCGGGGTCGAGGATCAGCCCCACGCCGTTTTCGGGCATGGAGGCGAGCAGCTCGCCGCGGTCCGCGTCGAACTGCTCGTCGTCATAATGGGCGTGCGTGTCAAAGATCATGGCGTCAGCACATCTTTGCGCCGGCGGGGATCGCGTCGTCGAGCATGATGAGGTGCAGCTTTTCCTCGCCGTTTTCCTGATGGACGGCGGAGATCAGCATGCCGCAGCTCTCAAGGCCCATCATCTTGCGCGGGGGCAGGTTGACGATGGCGAGCAGCGTCTTGCCGACAAGCTGCTCCGGCTCGTAGAACTTGTGGATGCCGGAGAGGATCTGGCGGTCCGTGCCGCTGCCGTCGTCCAGCGTGAAGCGCAGCAGCTTGTCGCTCTTTTTGACTGCCTCGCAGCTCTTGACCTTCACGGCGCGGAAGTCGCTCTTGCAGAAGGTGTCGAAATCAACGCTCTCCGCGGCAAAGGGCTCCAGCTCGACGGCGGGCTTGCCGACGTTTTTCTGCGCGGCCTGAAGCTTTTCCAGCTCCTCGAGCTCCGAGCGCGCGTCGATGCGGGGGAAGACCGCCGCGCCCTTCGTGACGGTCACGCCGTCGTGCAGCGCGCCGAAGGACGCCACGCTCTCCCAGGTGCGCTCGCAGGCGGTCGCGCCGATCTGGTCGAAGATCTTCTCGGCGGACTCGGGCATGAACGGCGTGAGCAGCACCGCGCAGATGCGCACGGTCTCCAAAAGGTTGTAGAGCACCGCCGCCAGACGGGGCTTGTTCGCCTCGTCCTTCGCGAGCACCCAGGGCGCGGTCTCGTCGATATACTTGTTGGCGCGCTGGATGACCTTGAATATCTCCTCGAGCGCGTTCTGGAACTGGAACTTCTCCATCTGCGCCTCGTATTTGCCGCGCAGCGCGCCCGCCATCGCAAGCAGCTCGTCGTCAATGGGCTCGGCGGCGCCGGTCTTCGGCAGCGTGCCGCCAAAGTACTTCTCGACCATGGCGGTCGAGCGGGAGACGAGGTTGCCGAGGTCGTTGGCGAGGTCGACGTTGATGGTGTTAATCAGCAGCTCGTTGGAGAAGTTGCCGTCGGAGCCGAAGGGGAACGTGCGCAGCAGGAAGAAGCGCAGCGCGTCCACGCCGAAGCGCTCGGCGAGGATATAGGGGTCGACCACGTTGCCCTTGGATTTGGACATCTTGCCGCCGTCCATCACGAGCCAGCCGTGGCCGTAGACGTGCTTGGGCAGGGGCAGGCCAAGGCTCATCAGGAACGCGGGCCAGTAGATCGCGTGGAAGCGCACAATCTCCTTGCCGACGAAGTGCACGTCGGCGGGCCAGAACTTGTCGAGCTCGTGATACTGGTCGTTCTCGAAGCCCAACGCGGTCATGTAGTTGAACAGCGCGTCCACCCAGACGTAGACCACGTGCTTGGGGTCGAAGTCCACGGGGATGCCCCACTGGAAGCTCGTGCGGGAGACGCAGAGGTCCTGCAATCCGCCCTCGCAGTCGATGAAGTTGTTGACCATCTCGTTCACGCGGGAGACGGGCTGAAGGAAGTCCGTGCCGGTGAGCAGGTCGCGCACGCGCTGGGCGTACTTGGACGCGCGGAAGAAATACGCCTCCTCCTCCGCGTCGTACACCTCGCCGCCGCAGTCGGGGCACTTGCCGTCCTTGAGCTGGCTCTCGGTCCAGAAGGACTCGCAGGGCTTGCAGTATTTGCCGACGTACTTGCTCTTATAGATATCGCCGTTGTCATACATCCGGCGGAAAATGCGCTGGATCGCCTTTTCATGGTAGCCGTCCGTGGTGCGGATGAAGCGGTCGTTGGAGATATTCATCAGCTTCCACAGATCGAGAATGCCGCGCTCGCCCTCGACGATGCGGTCGACGAATTCCTTGGGCGTGACGCCCGCGGCGCGCGCCTTGTCCTCGATCTTCTGCCCGTGCTCGTCGGTCCCTGTGAGGAACATGACCTCGCAGCCGGTCAGCCGCTTGTAGCGCGCCATCGCGTCAGTGGCGACGGTGCAGTAAGCGTGGCCGATGTGCAGCTTGTCCGAAGGGTAGTAGATCGGCGTGGTGATGTAGAATGTCTTTTTGTTGTCCATGGTTGAAATCCTCTCTTCCTGCCGCCCCGAATGGAAGGGCGGCAAAACTTGCCCTATAGTGTACCACGCATTTGGCGGAGGTTGCAAGAATTGTTTTCTTATTTTCTTGAAATATCTGAAAAAACCGGCGCGGCTCCGAAAAGCCGCGCCGGTCTCAGACTGTCAAAGAGAGAAATATGAGGTTTTTTTCGGCTTTTGCGCGTCTCAGCCGTTGCTGCCGCCGTTATCGCCGTAGCCGTAACCGTAGCCGCTGCCGTTGCCGAAGAACTGGTTGAAGAAGTCCCACGGATCGAAGTAGCCGTTGTTGCCGTCGCCGTAGTAATAGTAGTTGTTGCCGTCCTGCGGCTGCTGGTTCTGGGGCTGCTGCGCGGTCGTGGTCTGCTCGGGCATCGCGTCGAAGGTGATGGACAGCTCCACCTCCGTGCCGTTGCGGTTGACGGTT
>SVKP01000118.1 GCA_015068395.1 Oscillospiraceae bacterium | reverse complement strand
GTCGGCGTGGCGGCGCCGCATCTGATGAAGAGCCTGTTCCAGCCCGCACAGCCCATTGTGATGATCCCGGCGTGCTTTCTCGGCGGCGCGGCGTTTTGCCTTTTCTGCGATCTGCTCGCGCGCACGATGTTCGCGCCCACGGATATGAACATCAGCTCCGTGACGGCGGTGTTCGGCGCGCCGATCGTGATCTGGATGCTGCTTACTCACGCAAAGCGTGAGTAAGCGAAAAAACCGCCATTTCGCTCGTCCTGAAGGGACAACCGCGAAATATGGCTGGATCGTTTCGGCGTCTGCGCCGAAACGATAACGAAAGCCGGAGTGAAAGAGCATGGAAGAGATCATCTTACATACCAAAGACCTCGCGGTCGGTTACGGCGAGAAGACCGTACTGCGCGACGTCGCGTTTTCGGTGCGCGGCGGCGAGATATTGACGCTGATCGGACCGAACGGCGCGGGAAAATCAACGCTGCTTCGAACGCTCGCGCGGCAGCTTGCGCCGGTGGCAGGCACGGTGTATCTCGGCGAAGAAGACATGGCGCCGATGCACGAAAACACTCTCGCCCGAAAGCTCGCCATCGTCACGACTGAGCGCGTGCGCGCGGAGCTGATGACCTGCGCCGACGTGGTGGCGACAGGGCGGTATCCCTACACAGGACGGCTTGGCATCCTCTCGGAGGCGGACAAAAGGATCGTTGCGGAGACGATGGCGCTTGTCCATGTGACGGAGCTCGCTGAAGAGGATTTTGCGCGCATCAGCGACGGCCAGCGCCAGCGCGTCATGCTTGCGCGCGCCATCTGTCAGGAGCCGGAGGCACTGCTGCTCGACGAGCCGACGTCGTTTCTCGACGTGCGCTACAAGTTGGAATTCCTGACGATGCTCAAAACGCTGGCAAAAGAGAAAAACATCGCGGTCGTGATGAGCCTGCATGAGCTGGACTGCGCGGAACGCATTTCCGACGCGGTGCTCTGCGTGCGAGACGGAGCGGTCGACCGCGTCGGGAAACCGGCGGAAATCCTCACAAGCGATTACATCGAAACGCTCTACGGCATGGAAAAGGGCAGCTACGACGCGTTTTTTGGCGGCGCGGGGGATCAGAGCTTCTTTCAGAACAAAGCCTGCAAAAGCTTTCCCTGCCATAAGGGCGTGGAGGAGGCGGATTTCAACTGCCTGTTCTGCTACTGCCCGCTCTACGCGCTCGGCGGGAAGTGCGGGGGCAATTTCCACTACACGGAAAAGGGCGTCAAAAGCTGTGTGGACTGTGCGTTTCCGCACCGGCGCGCAAATTATGAAAAAGTGCTCGCGCGCTGGCCGGAAATCGCGGAACTGACGAAGAGGAAGCAAGATGGCGTTTGAACACTACGTCCGAAGCGGCACGCAGCTGCTGCGCTGCGGCTATACGACCGGCACCTGCGCCGCGCTTGCCGCGGCGGGGGCGGCGCGGTTGCTGCTTACAGGCGAAGCGCCGCGCAGCGTGCGTCTTGTCACGCCCAAGGGCTGGACGGTCGAGGTGGAGCTTGCGGACTGTACATTCGACGGGAACGAGGCACGCTGCGCCGTTAAAAAGGATGCGGGAGACGATCCCGACGTCACCGACGGCTGCCTTGTGTATGCCGCGGTGCGCAAAACGGCGCGCTGCGTCATGATCGACGGCGGCGAGGGCGTCGGCAGGGTCACAAAGGCAGGTCTCGACCAGCCCATCGGCGCGGCGGCGATCAACTCCGTGCCCCGGCGCATGATCGCCGCGGCGGTCGAGGAGGTCTGCGCGGAAGCGGGCTACGGCGGCGGGCTTTCGGTCGTCATCTCTGTGCCGGAGGGCGCTGAGATCGCAAAGAAGACCTTCAACCCGATGCTCGGCATCGAAGGCGGCATCTCCATCCTCGGCACCTCCGGCGTCGTTGAGCCGATGAGCGAGCAGGCGCTGATCGACACCATCGGCGTCGAGATCCGCCAGGCGGCGGCGAGCGGCGGCAAGCGGCTCATTCTGACGCCCGGCAACTACGGCGCGGACTATCTGCACGAAAATGCTCTGGACGCGCTCGGCGTGCCGGTCGTCAAGTGCTCGAACTTTGTCGGTGAGGCGCTGGACGCCGCTGCGGCGGAGGGCTTTGCCGAAGTCCTGCTCGTGGGACACGTCGGGAAACTCGCCAAGCTTGCGGGCGGGATCATGAACACGCACTCAAAGCAGGCGGACTGCCGCACGGAGCTGTTTACGGCGCACGCGGCGATCTGCGGCGCGGATACGGCGCTGTGCCGCGCGCTGATGGACGCGGCGACGACCGACGCCTGCATTTTACTTTTGGACGAAGCGGGCCTGCGCAATCCGGTGATACAGAGCATGCTTGCGGCGATGCAAAAGCATCTCGACCGCCGCGCAGCGGGAAAGCTTCTGTGCGGCGCGGTGATCTTTTCCAACGAATACGGCGGCCTCGGCGAGACGGCGGAGGCAAAAGAGCTGCTTGAGAAATGGAAGTGAGGGGACGATGGTACATTTTGTCGGCGCGGGGCCGGGGGCTCCCGATCTCATCACGCTGCGCGGCGCGGAACTGCTGAAGACGGCGGACGTCGTGATCTACGCGGGGAGTCTTGTGAACCCGGAACTGCTGCAATCCTGCAAAGAGGGCTGCGAAATACACAACAGCGCCGAAATGACGCTCCCCGAAGTCCTCGCGGTCATGGAGCGCGCGGAGGCGGCGGGAAAAACCACCGTGCGTCTGCATACCGGCGATCCCGCGCTCTACGGCGCGATCCGCGAGCAGATCGACGCGCTGCGGGAGAAGCACATCGAATTCGACGTGACGCCGGGCGTGAGCAGCCTTTTCGGCGCGGCGGCGGCGCTGGGCGCAGAGTTCACTCTTCCCGGCGTCAGCCAGAGCCTGATCGTCACGCGTCTCGCGGGACGCACTGGCGTCCCGGCGGGCGAGGCGCTGCATGATATGGCGCGCCATGGCGCGTCGATGGCGCTGTTCCTCTCCAGCGGGATGCTGGAGAAGGTACAGGAAGAACTGCTTACAGGCGGTTATGACGCGGATACGCCGGCGGCGCTCGTCTACAAGGCGACGTGGCCGGATGAAAAAGTCATGCGCTGCACGGTCGGCACGCTCGCGGAGGCCGGCGCGGCGGAGGGCATTCGCAAAACCGCGCTCGTGCTCGTCGGCGGTTTTCTGGACGCGCCGTACGAAAAGAGCAGGCTGTACGATCCGTCGTTTACGACGGAGTTCCGAAAGGGCAACGCATGAAAAACGGTGAGATCGCTTACCTCGCGTTCACGGAGCGCGGCCGCGCGCTGGCGCAGACGCTCGGCGAAGCGCTCGGCGGCACGGTGAGCTGTACCCGCGACGGCGTTTCGCTCGGAGACTGGACGGCGGAGGCGTTCGCGTTCTGCCGCGCGCTGGTGTATGTCGGCGCGGCGGGCATTGCGGTGCGAGCCATCGCGCCGCACCTTGTCAGCAAGGCGAGCGATCCCGCCGTGATTGCGGTCGACGAGTGCGGGCGCTTTGCGGTGCCGCTCGCATCGGGACACCTTGGCGGCGCAAACGAGCTGGCGAGAAGAATTGCCCGCGTTTGCGGCGCGACCGCCGTCATCACCACCGCGACCGACGCAAACGGCGTGTTCGCGGTCGACGAGTGGGCGCGTGTGCAGGGCATGACGGTTGCGGACACATCAAAGATCAAGGCGGTGTCCGCAAAGCTTCTCGCGGGGAAGACGATTGCCGTCCGCTCTGCGTTCCCCATCGACGGGGAATCGCCCAAGGACGTGACGCTTACGGAAGCGGACGGCGCCGACGTGTGGGTAGACGTGCGGGCGCACGATGCGCTGACGCTTGTACCGTCGGCGCTGGCGCTGGGCATCGGCTGCAAAAGGGGTACGGCACGGGAGAAGTTGGAAAACCGGTTTACGCGGTTTTGCGAAGAAAACGCCATTTTGCCCGCGGCGATCTGCGCCGCCGCGACCATCGACTTAAAGCGCGATGAAGAGGGACTGTCCGCGTTTTGCGCCGCGCACGGCTGGACACTCTCATACTACGCGGCGCAGGAGCTTGCGGCTTTGGATGGCGATTTTACGCCCTCTGTGTTCGTGGCGCAGACAACCGGCGTGGATAACGTCTGCGAGCGCGCGGCAGTCAAGCTGGCGGACGGCGAACTGACGGTGAAAAAAAACGCGGGTGACGGCGTAACCTTCGCGCTCGCGCAAAAGGATATCCACTTGGACTGGAGATGGCAGAATGGGTAGATTGTACGTTGTCGGCATTGGACCGGGGGACGAAAAGCACATGACCGCCGAGGCGCGCGCGGCACTCTCCGCGGCGGAGGTGCTGTGCGGCTATGAGGCGTATCTTGACCTCGTCGCGCCGATGTATCCGGGCAAGGAGACCTTCTCCACGCCAATGAAGAAAGAGATCGACCGCTGCCGAAAAGCGCTGGAGCTTGCGCAAAGCGGCAAGACCGTCGCGCTCCTTTGCAGCGGCGACGCGGGCGTCTACGGCATGGCAAGTCCCGTGCTGGAGCTTCTGCCGGAATACGAGGGCGTCGCGGTCGAGGTCGTCGCGGGCGTCACGGCGGCGCTTTCGGGCGCGGCGGCGCTCGGCGCGCCGCTCGGGCACGATTTCTGCGTGATTTCGCTCTCCGACCTGCTCACACCGTGGGAGGTCATCGAAAAGCGTCTGCGCTGCGCCGCCGAGGGGGATTTTGCCGTCGCGCTCTACAATCCCTCGTCGCACAAACGCGCGGACTATCTGCAAAAGGCGTGCGACATCCTGCTCGAAACGCGAAGCGGCGAAACGCTCTGCGGCGTCGTGCGCAATATTGCGCGCGAGGGGCAGGAGACGCGCATCCTGACGCTCGCGGAGCTGCGCAACACGCAGGTCGACATGTTCACGACCGTGTTTGTCGGCTCGTCGACGACGAAGGAAATCGGCGGGTATCTGGTAACGCCCAGAGGGTATCGGAAATGAGCATTTTGATTTTCAGCGGCACCACCGAGGGCCGCAGGCTTTCATGCTGCCTTGCCGAGCGCGGCGCGAACGTGACGGTCTGCGTCGCCACCGACTACGGCACGGAGGAGCAGGGCGCGCACGAGGGCGTCACGGTGCTGACGGGGCGCAAGACCGAGACGGAGATGGCAGCGCTGCTGCGCGGGTTTACACTGTGCGTCGACGCGACGCATCCCTACGCCGTCGAGGCGTCGAAAAATATCCGCGCGGCGTGCGAAGCGGCAAATGTGCCCTATCGCCGACTGCTGCGAGCAAAAAGTGAGACCGAGGATGCGGTCACGGTGGCAGACGCCGCCGAAGCGGCGGCGTATCTTGCGAAGACGGAAGGAAACGTTCTTTTGACGACCGGCGCGAAGGAGCTTTTGGCGTTTGCGTCGCTGGACGTGAATCGCCTCTATCCGCGCGTGCTGCCCTCGCACGATGGGATCGCTGCCTGTGAGGCGGCGGGCGTTCCGCACCGCAACATCATCGCTATGCAGGGGCCATTTTCGCGCGAGCTGAACGCGGCGCTGATCCGGCAGTACCACATCGCGTATGTGGTGACGAAGGACGGCGGCGCGGCGGGCGGTTTCCCAGAAAAGGCGGAGGCGGCGCGCGAAACGGGTGCGGCGCTTCTTGTCCTGCGCCGCCCGGAGGAGAGCGGCGCGAGCTTTGAAGAGATTCTGAAGGAATGCGAGGCGTATTCTTCATGATCGTAACGTTGATCGGACTCGGCGGCATGCCCGATACGCTGACCCTTGAGGCGCGGGAGGCTTTGGAGCGCTCGGAACTGGTATTCGGCGCGCAGCGCCTGCTCGAGAGCCTTCCGGCAAGAGAAGGACAGACGAGGATCGCGGCGGTGCGCGCGGCGGATATCCTCGCACAGATCAAAGAGGGCAGCGGAGAATGTCCCTGCGTCGTCTACAGCGGCGACACGGGCTTTTACTCCGGCGCGAAGGGCCTGCTCGCGCTGCTGCGGGAGCAAAACATCGACTGCCGCGTGCTGCCGGGCGTCTCCAGCGTGCAGCTTTTATCTGCGCGTCTCGGCGAGCCGTGGCAGGACTGGATGCTCTGCTCCGCGCACGGCGTGGACTGCGACCCAATCGCGGCGGTGATGCAGGGGAAACCTGCGTTTTTTCTGACAGGAGGGAAGGATACGCCCGCGACGCTCTGCCGCGTGCTGACAGACGCGGGTCTCGACGGCCTGCGCGCCGTGGTGGGGGAGAACCTCTCCTATCCCGACGAGCGCGTTGTCATTTCGACGGTGAAAGAGTGCGCGGAGCGCGAGTTTGCGCCGCTTTCCGTGCTGCTTGTCGACGCCGCGCCGCGCCCTTGTGAGCGCGCGGGCGGTATCGCGGACGAGGACTTTATCCGCGGCGACGTGCCGATGACCAAGCAGGAGGTGCGCGCGGCAATTCTCGCCAAGCTCGCGGTCACGCCGGACGACACGGTTTGGGACGTCGGCGCGGGCACGGGCAGCGTGTCGGTGGAGCTGGCGCTGCGTGCTGTTCGCGGCCGCGTTTTCGCGGTGGAGTACAAGGACGAGGCGTGCACGCTCATTGAGCAGAACCGCGAACGCTTCGGCGCGTGGAACCTGCGGCTTGTGCGAGGCCGAGCGCCGGAGGCGCTTGCCGATTTGTCCGCGCCGGACGCGGTGTTTGTCGGCGGCAGCGAAGGCGCGCTTGCGGAGATCATCGACGCGGCGCTCCGAAAGAACCCGAATGTGCGCCTGTGCGTCTCCGCCATCGCGCTCGAAACGCTCTCGGCGGCGCTGGAAGCATTTACCGCGCGGGGACTTTCCACAGAGGTGACGCAGATCGCCGTGAGCCGCGCGAAGCCGGGAACGCGGCTTCACTTGCTGCTTGCCAATAACCCGGTGTTTCTCATCTCGGCGCATCGGGGGGAGACGATATGATCCGCCTAATGGTCGCCGCGCCCGCTTCGGGCAGCGGAAAAACGGCGGTTGCCTGCGCGCTGCTGCGCGCGCTGAAAGAGCGCGGACTCAATCCCTGTGCGTTCAAGTGCGGGCCAGATTACATCGACCCGATGTTTCACCACGCGGTTCTCGGCGTCGAGAGCCGCAATCTTGATCTTTTCTTGAGCGACGAAGCGCATGCCAAAGCGCTCTTTTTCCACGCATGTCGAAATCACGGCGCGGCGGTCGTCGAAGGCGCAATGGGCTTCTACGATGGCGTCGGCGGTACGACGGACCGGGCAAGCGCGTGGCACGTCGCGGACACGTTGAATCTTCCCGTGCTGCTGGTGCTGCCCGCGCGCGGTGCGAGCCTGACGCTTGCGGCAACGCTGCGCGGGTTGGCAGACTTCCGCAAAGGAAGTCACATCGTGGGCGTCGTCCTCAACGAGTGTTCGCCCATGCTGTGCAGGACGCTTGCGCCTGCGCTTGAAACGGAAACGGGGATACCCGTGCTTGGGTGTTTGCCGCATCTTGACGCGGCGCGCATCGAAAGCCGCCATCTGGGACTTCTGACCGCGCGGGAGATCGAGGATCTGGACGGGCGATTGGCGGCGGTTGCAAATGCGCTTGAGGAAAACGTCGACATGGCGCGCCTGCTTACGCTTTTTGACGGCGCTGTTCCCGCCGCGGAGGAATCCGCCGCGCCGACTGCAAAGCGTTGCCGCATTGCGGTCGCGCGGGACGAGGCATTTTGCTTCACCTACGCCGAAACGCTGGAGACCTTTGAACGCCTCGGCGCGGAACCGGCGTTTTTCAGCCCCCTGCACGACGCAGTGCTGCCGGAGGACATCGGCGGGCTGTACCTGCCCGGCGGCTACCCGGAGCTTTACGCGCCGCGGCTCGCGGAAAACGAGGCCATGCGCCGCGCGATTGCGGCGGCGGTGCGCGGCGGGCTTCCCACGGTGGCGGAGTGCGGCGGCTTTCTCTACCTCGGCGCGGAGCTTTGCGACGTAACGGGGACGGCGTACCCGATGGCAGGCGTCCTGCCGGGATGCGCGGCGGACGCGGGCAAGCTGGTGCGCTTTGGCTACGCGACCTTGACGGCGGAGACGGACAGCCTGCTGTTCCGTGCGGGAGAGGCGTTCCCCATCCATGAGTTCCACCACTGGGATTCGACGCGAAGCGGCGACGCATTTCAACTGAAAAAGCCTGTGGGCGGCAGAACGTGGCGCGGCGGATACGGCACCGAAACGCTCTACGCCGCGTTCCCGCACCTCTACTTTGCGGGACACCCTATGCTCGCAGAGCGTTTTATTGCGGCTGCGGCGCAATATGGAGAAATACATGAAATTATGTAAACTAATTGAACAAATTACGCCGGCGGACGAAGCCGCGCGCGCCGCGGCACAAGCGCATTGGGACGCTTGCGCGAAGCCGCTCGGCAGCCTCGGACTGTTGGAGACGGCTGTGTGCGATATCGCGGCGCTGACGGGCGGCGCGGAGATTGCACTATCCCCGCGCACGGTGCTGGTACTCTGCGCCGACAACGGCGTGGTGGCGCAGGGCGTGACGCAGACGGGGAGCGGTGTGACCGCCGCCGTCGCACGACAGCTTGCACTGGGCAGGACGTCCGTGTGCCGCATGGCGGAGGTCGCGCATTGCCGCGTCGTGCCTGTGGACATGGGAATCAAAGACTTTCCCGGCTGCGACGGCGTTCTTGACCGGCGTGTCGGCAACGGTACGACGGACTTCACCGAGGGAGGCGCGATGACGCGCGAACAGGCGGAGGCGGCAATTCTGACGGGCGTGGAGTTGGTGCGCGGCGAAGTCGAACGCGGTACGCGCCTGCTCGCCACGGGCGAAATGGGCATCGGCAACACGACGACGTCCTCCGCCATTGCATCGGTGCTGCTTGGCGTCGAACCCGAGCAGGTGACCGGGCGCGGCGCTGGGCTGTCCGACGATGGGCTTGCGCGCAAAACAGCGGCGATCCGACGCGGCGTCGAGGTCAACAAGCCGAATCGGCTCGACGCGCTGGATGTGCTGGCAAAGCTCGGCGGTTTCGACCTCGCGGGAATGTGCGGCGTCTTTCTCGGCGGCGCGCTGTATCGCGTGCCGGTACTGATCGACGGCTTTCCGAGCGCGGTCGCGGCGTTGTGCGCGGCAAGACTCTGCCCCAACGCGCGGAAAGCGATGCTCGCAAGCCATGTCTCTGCGGAGCCGGCGGGCGCAATGGTGCTGCGCGCGCTCGATAAAAAACCGCCCATCACTGCGGAGATGCGTCTCGGCGAGGGTACGGGCGCGGTCGCGGCGATGCCGCTTTTGGATATGGCGCTTGCGGTCTACCGCGAGGGCTATACGTTTACGGAGGGCGGCATCGAGCCGTACACACCGCAATGACTTTTTTGGTGGTCGGCGGCGCGGCGAGCGGAAAAAGCGCCTATGCGGAACGAACGTTATGTAAACTTTCAGCGGACAAACCGCGTGCTTATATCGCAACAATGAAGCCATTTGGATTGGAAGCCGAAGCACGCATTAAAAAACACCGGGCGCAGCGCGCCGGACGCGGCTTCCAGACGATTGAATGTTATGTTAACTTAAAGACAGCGGGTGTTCCGCCATCCTCCGCCGTGCTGCTGGAGGACGTCGGCAACCTCTGCGCGAACGAGCTGTTTGACCCGGCGGGTGCGGGGGAGGGCGCGGCGGACGCGGTCGTGCGCGGCGTGGAGGCGCTGCAAAAGCGCTGCGCTGCGCTTGTCATCGTCTCGAACGAGGTTGCCTCCGGCGGTGTGGACTATGCAGGCGACACGCTGCGCTATCTGCGCGTGCTCGGCGAGGTCAACCAGCGGCTCGCCGCGCTCGCGGACAACGTCTGTGAGGTCGTCTGCGGCATTGCGGAGTATTACAAAGGGGAGGAGCCGCGCTGATGTGGGTTTTGGAGACCGTGGCGGTGGCGTTTGGGATGTATTCGGCGCTGCCGGTGCCGCACATCGAATGGAATGAAAAGAATATGCGTTATGCGCTCGTCGCCTTTCCACTCGTCGGCGCGGTGCTTGGCCTTGCGTGGTGGGGCGCGTGCGCGCTGTGTAAGCTGCTTGCGCTGCCGACGATCCTGCGCGGCGCGATCCTCTGCGTGCTGCCTGCACTCGTGACCGGCGGCATCCACCTCGACGGCTACGCAGATACCTCCGACGCGCTGGCGAGCCACGCCGCGCCGGAGCGCAAACAGGAAATATTGCGAGACCCGCATTGCGGCGCGTTTGCGGTCATCCGGCTGTGCGTGTATTTTGTTGCGTTCTTTGCGCTTTGCTGCGTGCTTGAGCCGACGGACGAAACGCTTTGGTGCGCGGGGTTTGGCTTCGTGCTTTCCCGCGCGCTCTCCGGCCTCGCGCTGGCCGCGCTGCCGATCGCGGAAGGCTCCAGCCTTGCGCGGACGTTCGCGGACACGGCGGACAAGCGGCGCACGAGCGCGATCCTCGCGGCCGTGACGGGAGCCTGCATCGCGGGGCTTTATCTGCACGGCGGGCGGGCGATTTTCCTCGTGGAGACCTGTGTGCTGCTTGTCGTCGCGATCCACTATGCCGATACGGCGCGCAGACAGTTCGGCGGACTGTCGGGCGATCTCGCGGGCTGGTTTTTGGTAAAAACGGAGTTTTGGGCGCTCGCGGCGCTCGTCGTGACGCCGTATGCGGAGAGAATGCTATGATCTTTATTACTGGCCCGATGTTCAGCGGCAAGCGCGCCGCTGCGAAGAAGCTGCTCGGCTGCGACGATGCGGAGCTGGAGACACGCTGTGCCTGCGATGTACAGGAGTTGGTGCACCAGCGTGAGGATATCGAAGCGTTGGCGGACGAGTTGGCGAAGTATGACGCGGTGACTGCCGCCGAAATCGGAGGAGGCGTCGTGCCGCTCGACCCCGGCGAGCGTGCCGCGCGTGAGCGCGCGGGGCGGCTCGCCTGTCTGCTTGCCGAACGTGCGGAGACGGTTGTGCGCGTGTTCTGCGGTATCCCGAAGACCATCAAGGGAGAGAAGAAGAAATGACCATCTATCTGTTTCGCCACGGGCGCACGGCCTACAACGACGAGAAGCGTTATCAGGGGCAGCGGGACATCCCGCTGTCCGACGTCGGCGCGCGCGAGTTGGCGAAGGCACCCTTCGACGCGGAGATTGTGTATGTTTCGCCGCTCTCCCGTGCGCGCATGAGCGCGGAAATACTATTCCCGGGTGCGTGCCAGATCGCCGTGCCCGGATTGATGGAGTTCGATTTCGGCGCGTTCGAGGGACGAAACTACATGGACATGTCGGACGATGCCGATTATCGAGCGTGGGTCGAGGGCGGATGCGAGATCCGCTGCCCCGGCGGCGAGAGCCGCGCGGAGTTTTGCGCGCGCACCTGCGCCGCGTTCGCGCCGCTGGTGGAGGCGGCGGCGGAGCGGGGCGAGGAGCAGTTGGTCATCGTCGCGCACAGCGGGACGCTGCACGCGGTCATGGAGGGCTTTGCGCTGCCGGAGAAGGGCTATTTCGATTGGGAGCCGCCCTGCGGCGGCGGCTACGCGCTTGACTTCGACGCCGCGCTGTGGCGGGAGAGAAAAAAACTGCGCTATCGCGAGACCCTGCGCTGCACGAAGGACGGCGCGCTATGCTGATTTTATACGCGGTGCTCGCGGGCTTTGCGCTTGACCTGCTCTTCGGCGATCCCGCGTGGCTGCCGCATCCGGTGGTCATGATGGGAAAGTACATCTCATGGTTCGAGCGCGCCGTTCGTCCGCGCTTTCCCAGAACGCCGAAGGGCGAGCTTTGGGGCGGCGCACTGCTTGCGCTCTCGCTGCCGCTGCTGACATTCGTGCTGACGTTTGGCGCCTGCCTGCTCGCGCGGCGCGTCCACTGGGGCGCGGAACTGGCGCTTGAGACCTTCTGGTGCGCGCAGGCGCTCGCCTCGCGCGGACTTGCTTCGGAGAGCAATCGCGTTTATTCTGCACTGCGCGAGGGTGATTTGAATGCCGCGAGGACGGCGGTCGCGCGCATCGTCGGGCGCGACGTGGAGCGCCTCGACGCCGAGGGCGTGGCCAAGGCGGCGGTGGAGACCGTGGCGGAGAACTTTTCCGACGGCGTCGCCGCGCCGCTTCTTTGCATGATGCTCTTCGGCGCGCCGCTGGCGCTCACCTACAAGGCAATCAACACCATGGACAGCATGGTGGGCTACAAAAGCGACAAATACCTGTATTTCGGGCGCGCGGCGGCAAAGCTCGACGACGCGGCGAACTATCTGCCGTCCCGCGTCGCGGCGGTATTCTGGATCGCGGCGTCGGCGCTGCTCGGCTTTGATGGCAAGCGAGCGTTTCTGATCTGGCGGCGCGACGCGAGACGGCACGCGAGCCCCAATTCCGGGCAGACCGAGAGCGCCTGCGCGGGCGCGCTGGGCGTACAGCTCGGCGGGGAGGCGTGGTACTTCGGCAAGCGCTATAAAAAGGCGACGCTTGGCGACGCGCGCCGTCCCTGCGAGCCGGAGGACATTTTACGCGCGAACCGCATGATGTATTGTGCGGGTATCTTACTCCTGCTTGGCTGCGCGGCGATTCGCTTTGCGATTGTGAGGATGCTTTGATGGAACGAACACACGGCGGCGATTGGGCTGCCTATGAACGGAAATACGGGGTCGCGCCGCTCGATTTTTCGGCGAACGTCAGTCCGCTCGGCGTGCCGGAGGGCGTGCGCGAGGCAATTTGCCGCGCCGCGGCGGAGATTGACCGCTATCCCGATCCGAACTGCCGCGAGCTGTGCGTTGCGATTGCGGAAAAAGAGGGCGTTGCGCCCGACTGGGTGCAGTGCGGAAACGGCGCGTCGGATCTGATCTGGCGCGCGGTGCTTGCCGCGAAGCCGAAGCGCGCGCTCGTGACTGCTCCGTGCTTCGGCGAGTATGAGGCGGCGCTCGAAGCGGTCGACTGCGAGATCGTCCGCCATCCGCTCGCGGAGACATTTGAGCTGGCAGAAGCGATCTTGCAAGGAATTGACCATAATATTGATATAACAATATTATGTAATCCAAACAACCCGACGGGGCGTACCATCGAACCGGCACTGCTGCGCCGCATCGCCGCGCGCTGCGCAGAGACGGGGACGCGCCTGCTGCTCGACGAGTGCTTTGCCGACTTCCTCGACAAGCCGGATCGGCACACGATGCGGGGCGAGTTGAGAAAACGTCCTCAACTGCTGATCTGTAAGGCATTTACGAAGCTTTATGGTATGGCGGGCGTGCGATTGGGCTACGCGCTCAGCGCGGACACGGCATTTCTAAACGCGATGCGCCGGGCAGGGCCGCCGTGGAACGTTTCGACACTTGCACAGGCGGCGGGCCTTTTCGCTTTGCAAGACGATAATTATGTCAACCAATTGCAATCCCTGATCCGCACGGAGCGCCCACGCCTTGCGGCGGCGCTTTCCGCGCTCGGTCTGCGCGTTGTTCCGGGAGAGGCAAACTATTTGCTCTTTCGCAGCAAAACACCGCTTTTGCAGCCGCTCCGCGAGCGCGGGATACTGCTGCGCGGCTGCGGCGACTTTGCAGGACTGGACGAGACGTGGTACCGCGCCGCGGTGCGGACAAAAGAGGACAACGATTGCCTGATTACAGCTTTGAAAGAGGTTTTAGCGTGAAAAGTCACGCTAAAACAAAAATGCCGTTTCGCTCGACGCTCGCGCGGCAACCGCGAAACACGGCGATAATCCTCCATGTGTGGAGGATCGTTCATTACTTTTTGCGTGCGTCAGCACATGGAGGATTCAGATGAGCGCAAAACGCATTATGGTGCAGGGTACGATGTCGGGCGCGGGCAAGAGCCTGCTTTGTACGGCGCTGTGCCGCATCTTTCGGCAGGACGGGCTGCGCGTCGCGCCGTTCAAGAGCCAGAACATGGCGCTCAACAGCTATGTCACGCGCGAAGGCCTTGAGATCGGGCGCGCGCAGGTCGCACAGGCGGAGGCGGCGGGCGTGGAGCCGGACGTGCGCATGAACCCGATTCTTTTAAAGCCGTCGAGCGACGTGGGAAGCCAGGTCATCGTGAACGGCCAGGTGCGCGCGCAGATGAAGGCGGCGGACTACTTTGCCTACAAAAAGCGGCTGATCCCTGAGATCATGGCGGCGTATGAGAGCCTTGCTGCCGAGAACGACGTGATTGTCGTCGAGGGCGCGGGCAGTCCCGCCGAGATCAACCTGCGCGAGAACGACGTCGTCAACATGGGGCTTGCCGAGTTGATCGACTCGCCGGTGCTGCTCGCGGGCGACATCGACCGCGGCGGCGTGTTCGCGCAGCTCTACGGTACGGTCATGCTGCTGAGCGAAGCGGAACGCGCACGCGTCAGGGGACTGGTCATCAACAAGTTCCGCGGCGACGTGGAGATTTTGCGCCCGGGTCTTCGGCAGATCGAGGATTTGACCGGCGTTCCCGTGCTCGGCGTCGTGCCGTATCTGCGCGTGGAGATCGACGACGAGGACTCGCTTGCGCCGCGACTCGGTATCGGCAACGCACATAAGCCGCTCGACGTCGCGGTGATCCGTCTGAGGCACATCTCCAACTTTACGGATTTTGCACCGCTCGAAACCCATCCGCTGCTCGGCGTGCGCTATGTGGATCGCGCGGCAAAGCTCGGCGCGCCGGATCTGGTTATCCTGCCCGGTACCAAGAGCACGATGGACGACCTTTTGTGGCTGCGCGAGAGCGGGCTTGAGACCGCCGTACAGCATCTTGCCGCGAACGACACGCCGGTGCTCGGCGTCTGCGGCGGCTACCAGATGCTCGGTGAGCGCATCGACGACATTTCCGGGATTGAGGGAAGCGTCCCGAGCCTGCGCGGCATGGGCCTTTTGCCCTGCGTGACGGCGTTTGAGCCGGAAAAGACGCTCACGCGCGTGTGCGCCACAGCCACGGGCGGGCCGCTCGACGGTGCGGCGCTCGACGGCTATGAGATTCACATGGGAACGACAGAGGTGCGCGGTGAGCCGTTTTGCAGACTTGAGGACGGTACGCAGGACGGCTGTCGGCAGGGCAATGTGATCGGCACCTATCTCCACGGATTGTTCGACAACGCTTCGGCGGTGGAAAAACTGGCGGCATGGCTCTGTGAGCGCAAGGGCGTTGAAAAAGAAAAAGCCACGGCAGAGCCGTGGCGGGAGTACAAGGAGCGGCAGTACGATCTGCTGGCGCAAGGCGTGCGCGCCGCGCTCGATATGGACGCGCTTTATCGCGCGATGGAGGAGTTTGCCTGATGGAATTTACAAAGCCCGCGGAGATCGAACGGGAGAGCATGCGCATCATCGACGGCGAGCTGCTCGCGCGTGGCATAGCGCTGCCGGAAGAGACAAAGGCGGTCGTCAAGCGGGTCATCCACACGACGGCGGATTTTGACTATGCGGAGAATCTGCGCTTTACGCCGGACGCCGTGAAGCGCGCGCTCGCGGCGCTGCGCGGCGGCGCGACGATTATCACGGATACCAACATGGCGCTTGCGGGCGTCAGCAAGATCGCGCTGCAAAAGCTCGGCGGTACGGTGCGGTGCTTTATGGCGGAACCCTTTATTGCGGAGGATGCCAGGGCGCGCGGCGTTACCCGCGCGGTCGCTTCGATGGATTATGCTTCGGAGAACATGCCCGATGCGATCTACGCCGTCGGCAACGCGCCGACCGCGCTGCTGAGGCTTGCCGAGCATATCGAGAGCGGGATGCGGCCTGCGCTGGTGATCGGCGTGCCGGTGGGGTTTGTCAACGTGGTCGAGAGCAAGGAGCGCGCGCTTGCGGTCTGTGAGGCGCATGGCGTGCCTGCCATTGTTGCGCTCGGGCGCAAGGGCGGGAGCAACGTCGCCGCGGCAATCTGCAACGCGCTGCTCTACGCGGCTGCTGAGCTTGCCGAGCCGGAAAGGCGCGGCGGCGTTTGATACGGATCTTCGACGAAAAGTGGCAAAGCCTTGCGAGCAGTATTTTTGTCATGCAAGGCGGAGGACGCAGGCGGGCTGACGCCCGCCAAGGACGATAACGCGGCATGGCTGAAATTATGCCGCAAGGAATGTCTTGTTTTGGTTGAAGATTAGTATCAGATGAACAGGCTTATGTCCGACTGCTCGCCGGAGCCGAGGAAGGTGGATACGCCGCCGAGCTCGACCCCGTCGAGCAGTTCCTCTTTGCGGATGCCCATGATATCCATGGACATCTGACAGGCAACCAGACGCACGCCGTGGGCGCGGGCGCTGTCGATCAGTTCCTCCAGAGAGCTGACGCCCTTCTCTCTCATGACGCCGCGGATCATCCGCGCGCCGAGTCCGCCCATGTTCATGCGGCTGAGACCGAGCCTGTGCGTGCCCCGCGGCATCATCGCGCCGAACATGCGCTCGACGAGGCCCTTGACCACCGGGACCTTTTCCGGGCGGCGCAGGATGTTCAGCCCCCAGAAGGTGAAGAACATCGTCACCCGCCGGCCCATGGCCGCTGCGCCGTTTGCCATGATGAACGCGGCGATGGTCTTGTCGAGGTCCCCGGAAAAGACCACAAAGGTCTTGTCATTCCGCGCGGCGGCGGGAAGCGGCTTCACCGCGTTTCCTTTCTCCACCAGCGCTTCGATGTGTTCCGGCTTGACCTCCAACTTCAGGAGCTTGTTTCCCGTCCGTTCGCACCAGACGGCGATATCCGATGCAAAGGCGTCCTCCGTCGCCTCGATTCGCAGCTTCTGCCCCGCGGACATGCCTCGCAGCGTGTCCGCCATTTTGACGATGGGACCGGGGCACTTGAGGCCCCTGGCGTCGAGCACGGTGGGCTCCGCCTGCCGAAGCCATTCCTGCCATGCCTTCCAGCCGCCGTCCACGTTGCAGGCGTCCAGCCCCCAGTCCTGCAGTGCCTCCGTGATCTCCTCGCTGAACGCGCCCTCCTGACAGAAGACGTAGACGGGCTTGTCCCTCGGGAGCTTCTCAAGCTCTCTGCCGATGCGGGAGAAGGGAATATTGATCGCGCCCTCAAAGCCGCCGGTGAGCACCTGATCCGGCTCCCGCAGATCCAGAAGCGTTACCTTGTCGCGATCCAGCCGGGCAAAGTCCTCCATGCTGATATGCTTGATCTCGTCCATGAAAGCTCACCCCCGCAGATCGCATGCCTCGGCATCCTCGTCAAAGGGAGCCAGGATCGTCGGATGCTTACCGCAGACCGGGCAGTCCGGGTCCTCCGCGAGCGTGAGGGGCTGCATCTCCATTTCCAATGTGTCGACGAACAGCAATCGCCCGGTCAGCGGCTTGCCGACGCCGACGATGTACTTGACGGCCTCCAGCGCCTGCATGCAGCCGACTATACCCGCCACGGCGCCGATCACACCTGCCTCACGGCAGGAGGGAACGCTGCCGGGCGGCGGCGGTTGGCGAATTACGCAGCGATAGCAGGGGCCTTTTCCGGGAATATAGGTCATCAGCTGACCGTAAAAGTGGCCGATCGCCCCGTGAGAAAAGGGCTTTCCCGCCAGCACGCAGGCGTCGTTGATGAGGAACTTGGCGGCAAAGTTGTCGGTGCCGTCGATGACAAAATCGTAGGGCTCGATCAGGCCCATGATATTTTCCGCGGAGACGAACAGATGATGGGTAATCACCTGCACATCCGGGTTCAGCGCCTTGATGGTCTCCCGTGCGGACTCTGTCTTCGGTCTACCGACGTCTGCGGTGCCGTGCAGGATCTGGCGCTGCAGATTGGACAGATCCACCTCGTCCGCATCTGCGATCCCAATCGTTCCGACGCCGGCTGCCGCCAGATACATGGCCGCGGGCGAGCCCAATCCACCCGCGCCGATAATCAGTACCTTTGCGTCCAACAGCTTTTTCTGCCCGCGCAGGCCGATCTCCTTCAAAACAATGTGGCGGGAATATCGTTCCAGCTGTTCACCGGTCAGTGCCATGGCATTCGCATCCTCCTTTTTTTGTGTTGTTCGATACCTTACAGAATGCCGAGTGACGTGAGCGCGACGGAGAAGGTCGCGAGCGGCGCAACGCAGCGCAGGAGGAACAGCCGCAGCTTCTTCCACGCGAATGCGATGCCGAGACCGGTGTTGCCTGCCGTCGCCTCGATGGTCGTGCCGCCCGGACGCTGCCGCCCGGTGCGCTCCGCGTCGCCGAGCATCGCCTGACCGATACGGTCCTTCACGCTGCCCGCGGGGTTCCACAGCTCCGGCTTGGCGAAAAGACTGACGCCCCCCGGCATTCGGATATGGTTGAGCTTCACCATCGGCGCATGACCGACCGGCTCCTGCATGGACTCGTATTTTTTCCTACTTTACTCCCTTCAATCGCCTGCGTCAAGTCGTCACGCAGGTCGTTCCAGCTTTCAATGCCGATGGAAATTGGAGCCGTCGAAGCCATTGTCACGTTGCCCTTGGAGGGCGTCAGCCAGCCTGCGTCCGCCTCCTCGCCTGACGAAAAATCTGCTCGAAACTCGGTGAAAGCGTTTTATCGAAGAGTAGTATAAAAAACCATCGGTAGGGCTTGTTTCTCCTGTTAGCTTGTGCTAATATATTGGTCGGAGGGCACAAACAACACGCAAGGAGAGAGCGATATGCTGAAGTCTACGGGGAAATACCGGGCGGTTATCCCGCCGCTCCTCAAGCGGAACGATGCGCGACTACTGGGCCTACGGCGATAAGCCGAAAAATTCGCAATAAAGTCCATGACGCGCAAGGAACAGATTGCCTGCTTTACGCTGCGTCAAGTGAGGGAAAGGGCTGAGGTGAGAGAACATGGAAAAGCAGGTGTTTTCGGTCGAGCGTGACGGTTTTTGCGGCGCGTTTTACCGCAATCCGTCGCCGACGAGGAAAGCAATGATTCTTATGCTGGGCGACTCGGCGGAGGACCGCATGGCGGTCTCGGGAGCGAAATGGCTTCACCGATACGGCGGATGCCACGTCCTCGCCATGTCGGCCGCAAAAAACGATTACGGGCATCACAATTATCCGCTGGAACGCTTCGGCAGGGCGATTGCGTTCCTCAAGGCGCAGGGCTGTGAGAAGCTCGGCGTCATCGGCGCGTCCACGACGGGGATGCTGGCGCTTATCGCTGCGTCGTATTACCCGGAGCTGACGCTGACGATTGCGATTTCCCCGTCCGATTTCGTAATGGAGGGCTTCTATCGGGACGGAAAGGACGGCGCGGCCGAGCGTCCGGGCGACGGGGAATCCACCGTTTCATGGGAGGGAAAGCCTCTGCCGTATCTGCCCTTTGCCTATCGGCACCCGGAGTATTGGCAAAAGCTCACGGAGGAAGCCAGGACAGGCGGCGACAAGGCTGCCTCCCGCAAGATGTTCGACGAGTCTGAGCGCCGTCATCCCTTGCAGGAGGCAGAGAAGATCAAGGTGGAGAACATCCGCGGACGGGTCGTCTGCATAGGCGCGGAGGACGACGTGCTGTGGGACACCTGTCGGTACATCCGCCGCATGGAGGCGAGGCTGGCGGAAACGCCGCATGACTGCGTGTTCGACGCATGGCTTTATCAATACGGCACGCACTTCGCGTTCCCGGAGTCCATGCTGCGACTCATGCTGCCTGTCGGATCGGGCCTGCTGGTCAAGCTCATGTTCCGCGCGGGGAGGGAGCATCCGAAGGAGTGCCGGAGTACGCGCCTCGACCTCGACCGCCGCTTGCGGGCGCTGCTGCGGGAGTAGTATTACGCCTTGCTCACGTCCATCATGCAGGCGCTCAGCATACTGCCCTTCAGCGGGTCGTCGCGTACGGCGCCGAGGTAATCCCTGCCGAACAGCTCGAAGAAGCCGCCGCTGACGTTGATGTTGGGAAGCCTGCCGACGAGCTCGCCGTTTTCCATCAGGTATGCCATCTGCACCGGCGTTGCGTAGTGGCCGTCCGGCGTGGCGTCGCCGCCCGCCGCCACAACGACGCACACGGCCCTTCCGGGGACAAGCTCCCGGAGACTGCCTGCGGTCGGCTCCAGATACAGACCGTGGAAACCGATGTCGGGGACGCCGTCATACGCGGCGGACGCCGTGCCGAGGTTCGGGAGGCCGTAAAGCTCTGCGGTTTTTTTGGTGGTGAGAACGCCCTTGAAAACGCCGTTTTCGACAAAAGACGGTCTCATGTCGGGCACTGTGCAGCCCTCCGTGTCAAAGAAGCAGCATCCGTAAGACGTTTTGGGGTTCATGTCGTCCTTGACCGTCAGCTTTTCCGAAAAGACCCGGCTGCCCAGCTTTCCGCTGAGAAGGGACGCGCCGGCCGCGTACAGATCGCCCACAAAATGCTGCTGGAAGCTGCTAAACAGAGTAAACGGCTCGAATACGACGGGATAACGGCCGGGCTCGATGTCAGCGGCTGTGTAGAACGCGTCATACTCCTTCCCAAACTGCTTTAACAGCGCTTCCTCGTCGAAGCGCTCGCCCGACCAGCCGAGGAAGGTGTCGAACAGGTTGCCGGAGCCGCGGTTTTGCGCGATCAGTTCAACAGAAAGACTCCTGCCGGAGCTTGCCAGCCGGCGCCCCATTGAATTGCGGTACTCCGTTTTCCCATAGCTGAGCATGATCTTGTTTGAGAGGGCAAATTTGGGGCAGCGCTCGCCGAGACGGTCCAGAAAGCCCTGCATGACCGGGATGAATTCCGAAACCGGAATGATCTCCTCCTCGTGAAGCTCCTCCTTTTCCAGCGCGCCCTCCAGCTTGCAGGGATACGGTATCCCGAAGGAAAGCGCCTCCTTCGCCCGCGCGGTCAACTCCGCCTCGTCCGGCTCGCCGAGGCAGCCCGCGACGCCGATGCAGTCGTTCTCATAAACGCGGACGGTGCCGGTCGTCCTTTCGATCTGACGAAAGCTGTCGATCTTCCCGGCGGTCACGTTGAGCGTAACGGAATTCTGTGTTTCCCTGATGAATTCTTTTTCCATGCCTCTCACCTCACTGAACATTCATTTTCGATACCCGGACATACGGGCCGCCGAAGCCGACGGGCAGATTCATCTGCTCCATCTTGCCGCATCCGCCCGTGACGAAGGAAAGCATCTCCACATCCTTCGTCAGTCCGTCGATCAACCCCAGCGTCTCGAACACGCTGCCCGAAATGACACTGATCTGCACGGGGCGCCCCAGCTTGCCGTTCACGATCTCATAGGCAAGCTTCGGCGCAATGGTAAAGGTGCTCATTCCGCTGCCGTGGCTGATAGTCTTGATGAAATAACCCTTTTCGATGGGGGCGATCAGCTCGTCAAAGCTGAGCTCGCCGCCCTCGATATAGGTCGTGGTCATGCGCACGATCGGCTCGAACATGCAGTCGATCGCGCGGGCGTTGCCCGTCATGCCCTCGTCCAGCGCGGCGGCGGTCAGGGCGCTGTGCAGGCGGCCCGAAAGGACGCCTTTTTGGATGAGATAGGTCTTCTGGGCGCGCGTGCCCTCGTCGTCGAAGGGAACGAAGCCCACGCCGGGCACGCCGCCGTAGTCGACGATGGAGAGGATGGGCGAGGCGACCGTCTTGCCGAGCTGCCATTCGTCCTTCATGGATTCGTCGGAGAGCATGAAGTCCGATTCCGACTTGTGGCCGAAGGACTCGTGCGCGAACACGCCCGCCGCCTCGGGAGAGAGGACCACGGGGTAATTTCCCGCCTCGACGGAAACGGAATTGCGCAGGAAGGAGCACTGCTCCTTTACGGCGTCGCGAAGCACCGGCTCGAGGCCTTGCAGCTCGTCGAAGCGGGTGAACGCCTTCTGCCAGCCGCCGTTGAATTTCTTTTCTCCCTCCGCCATGCTGAGGGAGAACGCCAGACCGCAGGTCTGGTAGTCATAGCTCACGTCTGCGCCGAGGCTGGAGAGGAAGCGAAAGCGGCTGTTGCGGTCAAGATACCTGCCCTTTGCCATTTTTACGCAGTCGTCCTCCGTCAGCAGAGGCAGATAGGATAGAAGAAGCGCGCGCTTTTCAGCCAGGGGTACGTCGCGGACGGAGCATCCGTCAAAGCTTGAGAGACTTTCACGGTTCCGCTCGAAGCGGCGCACGACAGGGTCGCTTAAAATGTCGGGATTCACCGTTGCAGCGGCATACAGCCCGTCCAGCGTCTTTTGCAGATGGTCGACGTCGGTGACGGAGGCGTAGTACCACAGCCTGCCGTCATACACGCGCAGAAAAGCCTGCTTTTCCACGCGGTTTTTCATTTCCTCCAGCACGCCCGACTTGTAGCCGATCACCGTGCGGCTTCTGTCCTCTATGCGGATGTCGGCATAGAAGCCCTCTTTGAATTGAATCATGAATCCAGTTCTCCTTTCAACTTGCTCCAGAGTATGCTCAGCGCCTCGTCGTCGATGGCGCGGACCGTTTTTTCGACGCCCTCCGCCGCGGTGGAGCCGAGGTCGTCGTGGGCGCTTGCCCCGTCCACACAGCTGGCAAAGCGGATCTCGCCCACCGCATAGCTCGGCGCGGCGTCAAAGCGTTTGGCAAGCTCCACCGCTCTTTGCAGCATGCTGCGCGCTTCCTCCTCGCGTCCGGTTTTCAGCTGCGAAAGCGCCAGGCATACGAGAGCCGCGCAGACGGCCTTATCGGTGAAGTTGGGCTTGTCTCCGTCCTTCAAACCGGAAAGAAGCTCCGTACACCATTGGATGACCGCTCCGGCGGAGACATAGTCCCCCTGCTTGCGGTAGACATTGAAAAAACCCTGCGCCGTGCGGATGCTGACTGCAACGACCCGGGCGAGCGCCACCGAGAGAAACGGCAGCGCCTCCTCCGGCGCTTCGGAATTCGCCAGGATTCCGCCAATCTTTTCGTTATAGATCCCGCCCGCGTTGTGCTCCTTCAAGATCGCCACCGCTTTTTCCGTCTCGCCCAGGCCAAGATATACCTCCGCCGTTTCGCCGCAGATCGTCAGCTCGCTGATCTCCGGGTCGGTATTCTGCGGCAGCAGCACGCGGCTCTCCTCAAGCAGCGTCAGCGCGCGGCGGTAGAGCGCCTTGTCGGCGCGCTCCATCCCGAAAATCCAGTACATCACGGCGCACGCATGCACGACGTCGAACAGGTTGGGATACTTTTTCAGCGCTTTTTCCGCCTCGGCAAGCCCTGCCGGGTCCTTTCTGCGAAGCAGCTCCCTCAGCCGCTGCACGGTCGCCGACAGACGGTTGTCCTTCATTTCATACCCCAGCAGGATATCCACGGAGGTATCAAAGAAATCCGCCATTTCGACGATGAGCTCAAGCTCCGGCACCGAAAGGCCCGCCTCCCACTTGTAAACGGCGCCCGCCGTCACCCCAAGCACCTCGGCAAGCTGCTCCTGCGTCATCTGCCGCTCCTTGCGGGACCTGCGGATGTTTTCCGCCAGCGCCAGCTCCATGTGCCCGCCTCCTTTGCGCTTCCGAAATGGATTATACACGGTTCTGGCAGGAAAGTAAACAGACTATTCATACCAGATGAATTTAATTTTATCTACCGACAGTATGAGTTTATTTTGCACCTTAGCAGAGCGACCTGCTTGCAAAGCCAATACTTGTACTTGTGTTTCGAGCGTTTTTCGCATATAATTTGCACTGTCCACTATGCTTCGATGAGACAGGTGCATTTTTAGGAGGAGCTATGATCCGCATTGGTTTGGCTGCCTATCAATTCAAAAATCATGATATCGCGTTCAATTTGTCCCAGATCGAAAGAGCGATGCAGTCCACGCAGGGGGCGGTTGACCTTCTGTGCTTTGGCGAATCCTTTCTGCAAGGCTTTGACTCGCTCTGCTGGCAGTATGACAAGGACGCATCCGTCGCCGTTTCGCAGGACTCTGACTGTATGCGCAGACTGTGCGATCTGACGGTGCGCTATGGGGCAGACCTGCTGTTTGGGTATTTTGAAAAGGACGAGGATTCGATCTACTCGTCCTGCGCGGTTATTGAACGAGGAGCGCTTACGCATAACTACAGGCGTATTTCCCGCGGCTGGAAGGAACCTGTCGCCGACGGGCACTATCAAGAGGGGCGGGAGACGCGGGATTTCCCATACCGTGGCAAGCGCTTCCAAATCGCCCTGTGCGGCGATCTGTGGGATTACCCGGAACGGTTCAAAACGGACGGCACGCTGATTTGGCCCGTCTATGTGAGCTTTGAGCTGGAGGAATGGGCGGAGAATGAAGCGGACTATGCCAAGCAGGCCGCTGCTGCCGCAAGCCGGGCGCTGTTGGTCAATTCTCTTTCGGATGATCCCAAATCATATGGCGGCGCTTTTGACATGACCGATGGAAGGATCATAAAGAAAGCAGCTTACGGAAAAGAAGAGGTTTTGATCGTTGAGGTTTCATAGCGCGGAAGGGGGACGCGTCGCATGGGAGTTATGGAAACGGTCACTCTGATTGGCACGGGGTATGTGCTGATTGCGATTTTTCGCACGCTGAGGCACATCGAGCGGCGCTTCCGGGCGGCCTGGCACTGCACGGAAGGGCGCAAAGGGAAGGAAGCGGCAAGAAGCGGCAAAGAACGCAAATACTTTGTGATTCACAGACTGGGGAAAATCAGAAAGCTCGGACGATTCCTGACCTGAACGAATCGGATGACGCTGCAACGCGAAAACAGCAATATGGAGCGGGAGGGCAAATCGCCCTCCCGCTCCGAATTTCCTGTGACACGCCCCGTTTGGCGTGCTTTTGTGGTTACTGCTGTGTCTTGAAGCGCGCGACCTGATCCTGCAGCTGTCTGGACTGGCCGTTGAGCGAGGAGCACAGCGCGGAGGTCTCCTCCGCTGTGGCGGCGTTGGTCTGGATGACCTGGGAAATCTGCTCGACGCCTGCGGTGATCTGCTTGATGGACTCGCTCTGCTCCTGACTGGCGTCGGCGATCTCGACGATGATCCTCGCCGTCTCCGCGGACATTTCCTTGACGTCCTTCATGGATTCCGCCGTGGCGTCCGCGATCTCTGTGCCCTTGCCGACCGCGTCGATGGCGGCGGTAATCAGCGCGGAGGTGCTCTTCGCCGCCTCCTGCGACTTGGTGGCGAGGTTGCGCACCTCGTCCGCGACGACGGCGAAGCCCTTGCCCGCCTCGCCCGCGCGCGCCGCCTCGACCG
>SVKP01000117.1 GCA_015068395.1 Oscillospiraceae bacterium | reverse complement strand
TTTGCGCAGCTCCCTCGGACTGCTTGCCTGTGTAATGCGCTCCTGTGTGCCTGTGGGCAGAAGCGATTCCGCCGCGGGCTTGTAGGCAAGCGCGTCGCGCACCGTATCGAACAGCTGCTTTTCCTGCGTGCGCTGTGTCGGCTTTCTTGCCTGCTCCGCAAGGCTTGATCGCTCCTGCTTCGCGGCGGCGCTTTTTGACGCTTCTTTTTCCTTCTTTGTGCTTCCGGAACGCCAGTTCGCCGTGTTCACTCTGCTTGCCCCGGTCGTCGAGCCGACGCCGGTATCGTCAATGATGATGGTGTCTCTGCCGTTTATGGACATGCGTTCCCCCTTCTTCCGATAACCTTATAGGTTTCTTTTTGAGCATAGCAACCCCTTGACATGTGTATCAGCTCCTTCGCTTTTGTGGTGACGTCCCTTTTCAGCGCTGTGACTTCAGTGTAGCATCATGGACGTATCTTGTCAAGTTATAATTTAGCAAAAATGTATTATTTCGCAACCGAATGAAACAAAGTGGAAATCGAGTTCCCTTTCCTGGAAAAAATGGAAATGCGTCGCCTTGCACGCTTGATTTTGTGCCGCTATATGCTACAATAATCATATTCGTATATATAGTTTCGCATCGGTGCCAACGGAAAAGGAGCGTTTCATGCATATCACGGAACAGTGGATCCTGTCCCACGCGCCCAGCCCCGCCGTGGCGGAGAGCGCCCGCGCCCTCTCAGAGGTCGGCGGCTTCTCCGCGCTCAGCCGGACGGAGGACGGCAAGACCTGTTGGGCGGAGTGCGCCGGCAGCGCGCGCAACCCGTACTATGTTTCCGCCGACTGGTCGCTTTCGGAGACTGAGCCGGCGTTCTCGTGCTCCTGCCCCAGCCATCACGCGCCCTGCAAGCACGCGCTGGGGCTGATGTACGAGCTGCTCTCCGGCAAGGAGTTCAAAATCGACGAGGCGCCGCCCTACGTCTGGAAGCTGCGCACGCGGCAGGCGGCGGAGCGCATCCGCATGGAGAAACGCCTGGAGCGCCTGCGCAAGCAGAACGCGGTCATGCACAGCCGGAGGCTGGAGCGCCAGCTGGAAGGGCTGGGCAAGGCGGAGAAGATGCTCGACTCCCTGCTGCGCGGCGGCGTCGACGCGATCTCCGAGCTGCCCGCGCAGTCTCTGGACCGTCTGGCGGCGGAACTGGGCGGCTACGAGCTCTACGGCGCGCGCGATCTGGTGGAGCGCGTCGCCCTGACCGAACGCCTCTGGCGGCAGGGCGAGGTGGACGCGCACCGCTGCCGCGGCGAAATCCTGCGCCGCCTCACCGCGCTGCGCGCGCTGATCGAGCGCTCGCGCGGCTTTTTGAACGACCAGCTCGCCGCCCGGCGCTACGCCATGGAGGAGCCGCTTCTCTACGAGCTGCTTGGCGGCACGTGGGACGAGGACGAGCTGCGCGAGGTGGGACTGTGCCGCAAGAACGCGCGGCTGCTCCAGCTCTCCTTTGACGTTTCCTTCGACGCCGCACGCCGCGCCCACGTGGAGCGCGGGTTCTGGCTGGAGCTGACGCGCGGGGACGTGGTGTACACCCGCAGCGCGCGCGCGGCGAAGCCCATGCAGGGCGGCGAGTCGGGCGACAGCCGCTTTGACCTGCTGGATATCCCCCTGCTCTTCGAAACGCCGCTCGCCCCCTGCCACCGCGTCTGGTGGGCGGAGGAGACAGCGTCGGAGCCCACGGCGGACGATCTTGCCGCGGCGCGCACGCTGGCATGGACGCGGCTTTCCGACGCGGTGCGCTATGCCTCCGCGCTGCTGGACGACCCGCTTCTGCCGGGCAGCGTGCCCACGCTGGTGCGCGTCGGGCAGGTGGGCCGCACGGAGGATGGCACGACGGTTTTGGAGGACGGTTGCGGCGGACGCATCGAGCTGCGCGACCGCTTCTGGGACGGTCCGGAGCGTGCAACGGTGTTCCGCATGACCATGCTGCCCACGCCCCCGGAGGAGGGGGACGCGCTGTTCGGCCTGCTGTTTTGCGACGCGGCGGACGGGCGCTTCTGCTTCCAGCCCTACAGCCTTGTCAGAGCGAATGAGATCGTTCGCCTGCAATTTTGACGGGAGGCGGGACGATGGATCTGAAACTGCTGTATTACCTCAGAGACTGTCTTGAGGACGCCGCCGGCGCGGGGACCGACCGGCTGGGCGACGATTTCCGCCTGCTCGGCGCGGTGGAGGGCTTCGCCTCCATGGCGTCCGACGGCGGAGACGGCGAGCGCGTTTACACCGAGGTGTGCGAGCTGATGACGGCGCGGCCGGAGGATAAGCCGCGCCTGCTGCTCCGCGCGCTGGAAACCATCGCAGGCGTGGCGCGCAGGCACGGGGAGAGCGACGTCCCCGGCGAGCTGCGCCCGCTTTTCCCCGGCGTGGGGCGCTGCGTCAAGGCGTCCTACAGCCAGCTGCGCCCGCTGATGGCGGCGCTGGAGAGCACGGGGCTCGCGCGCATCACCATTTTGGAGGAGTTCTGGGCGGAGCACCCGGAGTACTTTGAGGACTACCGTGTGCTGCCCTATCTTGCCGCCGCGCTGGGCGACACCCGCGAGGAGACGGAGGAGCTGTTTGCCGCTGTGCTCAACAAGCTGGGCAAGCGCGCCGTGCCGTTTTTGGAGCACGGCTTCCTGCCGGAGGCGCCGGAGGGCAAGCGCGAGATGGAGCGCCGCGTCTACTGGATCGCGCGGCTCGCGGGGGCGGAGGCGAACGAGTGGCTGCTCTCCGTCCTTCCCGACTGCCGCCGCGAGGTGCGCGAGGCGGTGATCTGCGCGCTGGGCGTGTCGCAGGACAACGCGGCGCTGCTGCGCGAGCTGTGCCAAACCGAGGAGGGCAGGGGCCGGGACGCCGCCCTGCGCGCACTGGCGAACATGGAGGACGACGAGAGCCGCGCCTTCTGGATGGACGAGCTGGAAAAGCGGCCCGACTGCCCCTCCTGCCTGGAGGGCGTGAATTCGCCGCTCGCCGCGGATATGGCGGCGCAGGCGCTGCACAGCGCCTACAGCGAGGCGCTGGAACGCGGCGCGGAGGAGGTCTCGCAGGCGGAGCTGCTGACGCTGGTCCACGCGGTCTACGCCGTTTACGGCAAGTATTCCGACGCACTGCGGCAGGAGTGGCTCTGGTGCGCCGGACACATGCCGGAGTTCCACAGGATACACCCGAAGCAGAACGTGCGCCACTGGGATATGACCGCGGCGGAGCTGCTGGAAAAGTGTCTGATGGAGACCGTGCTCTGGAACCCCTGCGAGGAGGTGCGCGCGCTGGCGCTGGAGCTGGGCGAGAGCTATCCCAACTGGTTTTTGGGCGGGGCGGTGCTCTCGGAGCTGATCGTGCGCCCCGGCGAGGCGTTTGGGCGCTACGGCAAGTACATCGTCAAAAACGGGCTTCTGCACCGGGAGACCCCCACCGAGCGCGCCAACCGCGTGCAGATCATGTGCGCGCTCGCCGCGGTGCGCATGGATAAGGAGAACGGCCGGCACATCCCGTTCTCCCAAAAGGACGCGCTCACCGGCGCGCCGGTGGCAAAGCGCTACCGCATGCAGCAGCTCGACCCGCGCTGGGCGGAGACGCTCGCCAGCGACAAGGTCAACACCGACGGCGCGGTTTTCGACCTCGAAAACGCGTGGACGATGACCAAGCTGATGCTCCAACCTGAGTGGATCGAATGAAAATAGAAATGGGCATGAAAAAATGAGCGGTTGCAGCCGCTCATTTTTTCGTGCCTGTTTATTCCTGTATCTGGATATCCAGCCCCAGCTCGCTGGGGAGGAAGCGCGGACAGGTGTTCTCCGAGACCATGATGACCGAGGCGGCGAGGTGCGTGCCGATGCGCACGGCGTCCCGCAGATCCTTGCCGTAGGTCAGGCCGATGGCGACGCCCGCGCAGAAGGCGTCCCCCGCGCCGCTGGTGTCCCGCACGAGCACGGATTCCGAGGGGTAGTAGCCCCGCTCGCCGCCGCGCTGGGCGTACACCGCGCCGCGCTCGCCCAGCGTGACCACCATCGAGGGGATGTTCGCCTTGGTGATGCGCTCTTGCAGCTCGACGGAGAGCTGCTCCGGGGTCAGGGAGGAAAAATCGCTGACGAAGAGGATGCCCGCCTCCAGCACGTTGCACACAAAGCAGTCGATGGACTGGAAAAAGTCGCGCCGCTGGGAGGCAATCGCCATGTTGGACACCACGCCGAAGACCTTGACGTGGTACTTCTCGGCATAGCGCAGGATGCGCTTGACGATGTCCTTGTCCATGTCCACCTCAAGCACGATGCTGTCCGCCTTGCAGAAGATCTCGTCACCCTTCTCGTCGAGCAGCTCCTTCAGCGCGTCCAGGTCCGGGCGCTTGGAGATCGAGCCGGCGAGGTCGCCCGTGTTGTCGAACACCGCGAGCCAGAGTCCCATGCCGTCCGGCCGGGTGAGCACATAGTCGGTGTTGACCTTGTGGTTTTGCAGCTTTTTGATTACGTCCGCGCCGGAGGGCGTGTCGTCCACCATGCTGACAAAGGTCGGGCGCAGCTCCACGTTGGCAATGTCCTCCGCCACGTTGCGGCCCACGCCGCCGTGCACCGTCACCACGCGGCCCGCGTTGCGGCCCGCGGGATCGTAAATTCCGTCGGGAAAGCCCTTGATGTCCACAAATACCGCGCCCACCACAACGATCGACATAGCGTTCCTCCCTTTCTCTATCCGATGGCGAGTGTTTTGACCTTCTCATCTTATCGCAGCCCCTGCCTTTTTGCAAGGCGCTTTCGACAGATTTCGACACGGATTTCAACCGAAGCGGCGCGTATTTCCCGACCGTTTTCTCTCTCCTTCCCCGCTACAATGGGGAAAAACGGGGGTGGACAGGCTATGAGATCATTCTTTTCGCTGCGCCGCGAGACGGCGGGCAGGCTGCTGGTGTGCGTGTCCCGCGGACTGCTGGCGTGCCTGCTGGCGGGGGCGCAGCTTTTGGGCGGTTACGCGCCGTTCGCGGTGGGCGCGGTGGGAGCGGCGGGCCCGGGCTGGACGGGACTGGCGGCTCTGGTCGGCGCGGGGCTGGGCGCGCTGCGGCTCTCTGACTTCCCGCACGCGCTGCGCACGATGGCGTGCAGTGTGCTGCTCTTCACGGCGAACAACGCCTTTTGCGAGCTGAAGGCATACCAAAAGCGCTGGTTCCTTCCGGCGATGACGGCGGGGCTGATGCTCACGGTGGAGGCGATCTATGTCGTGCGCGCCGGGAGCCTCGCGGAGCTCGCGTGCTGTCTGACGGCGACGGCGATCGCCGCGCTCTTCGCCTCCTGCTGCCGTCAGGCGCTGGAATCCTCCGACGCCCGGCGCGCGCACCCCGGCGCTGCGCTGATGCTGCTCGTCGGCATCCTGACCGCGCTGGGCGCGCCGGAGTTCACCAATGGCGTCGCGCCGGGTCGTGCGGCGGCAACGCTGGCGGTGCTGTTTCTCGCCTTCGACCGGGACGTCGCCTCCGCGCTGACCTCGGCGCTGTGCATCGGGCTTGCCGCCGACCTCGCCGCGCAGGGGAGCCAGTTCCTGCACACCGCCTGCTACGGCTTCGCCGCGCTGGCGACGCGGTATCTCCACCGGGAAAGCCGCGTCCGCGCCGCGGGCGTCTTTGCGCTCGCGGCGGCGCTGTTCGCCCTGCCGCTCGGCGTGGAGACGGGCGCGCCGCTTCTTTATGAAGCGCTGCTCGGCACGCTGCTGTTCCTGCTGCTGCCCTCCCGGCTGCTGCGGGCGGCGCACGAGCCGGAGCCGGTTCCGGCGGCGTCGGACGGGCAGGGCCTGCGCCGCCGCCTGCGGGAGTCCGCCGACACGCTGCGCGAGCTGTACGAGAGCGCGGTGAGCGTGCCTCCGCCGGAGGAGGAAAACCCCGCCGTCATCTTTGACCGCGCCGCCGAGGCGGTCTGCCGCGACTGCCCGCAGCGGGACCTGTGTTGGGAGCGGGAGTACGGCCGCACCTACAACGCGCTCAACGACGCGGCGTCGGCGCTGCTGCAAAAGGGCGCGGCGCGGAGCGAGGACTTCCAGAGCTTCTTTGTCGAGCGCTGCGCGCGCTTTTCGAGCTTCCTCACCGCCGTCAACGCGGAGACGCACGCGTTTTTGCTGCGGCGGCAGTTCCGCCGGAGGCTGGAGGACGCGCGCGTGCGCTCCGCGGGGCATTACGCGCAGCTCTCCGCGCTGCTGCGGACCGCGGCGGACGCGCCCGATGCCGCCCCCGCGGGCGCCGTTTCCGCGCCGCTCTACCGCGTCGGCTCGTCGCTGCGCCCGCGCGCGGGGGAGAGCGTCAGCGGCGACAGCGCCGCCGCGTTCGAGACCGAAACCGGCACGCTCTGCCTGCTGCTGTGCGACGGTATGGGCAGCGGCGAGGAGGCGAGGCGGGAGTCCGCCTTCGCCGCAAGGCAGCTGGAGCGCCTGCTGCGCGCCGGGATCGACCCGGACAACGCACTCAAAACCATCCACGGCGCGCTGCGCCTGCGCGGCGAGCTCTCTGACAGCTTTGTGACGCTGGACCTGATGACGCTCTGCCTCCAAAGCGGCGAGGGCGCGCTCTACAAGTACGGCGCAGCGCCGACTTACGTCAAGCGCGACGCGCGCGTCTACCGCGTGGGCTGCTCCTGCCTTCCGGCGGGTCTCGCGGGGGACGACGCGCCGCCCGAGACCACGCGCATCCGCCTTGAACCGGGCAGCTGCCTCGTCATGGTGACGGACGGCGTCGCCGACCCGGCGGACGACGCGTGGTTGCAATCGCTGCTTGCGGAGTGGGAGGGCGAGAGCCCGCAGATGCTCGCCTCCTCCATCCTTGCGGACAGCTCCGTCCACAAGGGCGCGGAGGACGACGCGGGCGTGCTGGCGCTCTGTCTTCCGGAGTCCGCTTCCGGGAATGCGACGCGCGAGGTATAGCCCGGCGCGATTTCGGATATACTCCCTTTCAGATAAGGGGTGATGCGTTTGGTCAAGGGGACTTCCCGGCGCGTGATCGTCGTCGACTCGCCGGACACCGAGCTGTTCGAGCAGGCGATCTTCATCGTGCGCAACGACGTTCTGTGCGAGCGCGGCGTCTCGGCACAGATGCTTGTGGACGAGGCGTGCCGCGTGGCGCGCAGCTGCTCCCGCAATCATGCGCCGCGCCATGTGCTCCCGTGGCGCGACGGGCTGCTGTGGGCGCTGTCAGGCGCGGTGGTCATCTCGCTGGCATGGCTTGCGACGGTATTGGTATAAATGCCAATGCCGCCGCTCTTTTTTTAAAAAATTATGCAGGAAATATCTTTACAAATCGTATTTCACAAGATATACTATTACGCACCGTATTGAGGATTATTTTGACATTGATAATAATAGAGGAAGCAAGATGAACGAAGATTTTTCCCGCACCCTTGCCCTGCTGCGGCAGGAGAAGGGGATCGCCCAGCGGCAGGCCGCCAAGGAGCTGGGCATCTCGCAGGCGCTGCTGAGCCACTACGAGAACGGCGTGCGCGAGCCGGGACTTGCCTTTGTGCGCAAGGCGTGCGACTACTACCGCGTGAGCGCGGACTACCTGCTCGGGCGCACACTGGACCGCGACGGCGCGGTGATCGATGCGCAGGAGCTCTATGACGCGAGCAGCGAAAAGGGCAGCCTGAAGGGCAGCATCGCCGCGACGCTGCAAAAGAAGCTGCTGGTCAACACCACGAGCCTGCTCTTTGAGCTTCTGGGCGGCACCGGCTCCCGCGAGGCGGTGAACGCCGCGGCGGGCTATCTCGGCGGCGCGCTCTATCAGCTCTATCGGATGCTGCACCGCGCGGCGGGCGGGAAGGACAAGTTCTTTGCGTTGGGCGGCACGGCGTTTTCAATGGACGCGGTGGACGCGGAGATGCGTCTTGCCCGCGTGAGCTTCGCGCAGGCGCTCGACGCGCTGGAGGCGGAGGACGCGATCCTGCCCGCAATGGACAGCGCCGCGCTTTCGCAGGGCTATCCGGGGCTGACACAGAGCCTGACGCAGGTGCTCCACGCCACCGAGGAAGAGACCAACAAGCTGCTCGGCCGATGAGGAAGGGACTATGAAACAGGAAAACATCCGCAATTTCAGCATCATCGCGCACATCGACCACGGCAAATCCACACTGGCGGACCGCCTGTTGGAAAAGTGCAACGCGGTCAGCGCGCGAGAGATGGAGGACCAGATCCTCGACAACATGGACCTCGAGCGCGAGCGCGGCATCACGATCAAGGCGCGCGCCGTCACCTTTGACTACACCGCGCAGGACGGCCAGACCTACACGCTCAACCTGATCGACACGCCGGGCCACGTGGACTTCAACTACGAGGTCTCCCGTTCGCTCGCCGCCTGCGAGGGCGCGCTGCTGGTGGTGGACGCCTCGCAGGGCATTGAGGCGCAGACGCTGGCGAACACCTATCTCGCCATGGAGCACGATTTGGAGATCCGCCCCGTGCTCAACAAGATCGACCTGCCCGCCGCCGACCCCAAGCGCGTCAAGGAGGAGATCGAGAACATCCTCGCCATCCCCGCCGAGGACGCGCCGGAGATCAGCGCGAAGCAGGGCGTTAACATCGACGCGGTGCTTGAGGACATCGTCCACTGCCTGCCTGCGCCCAAGGGCGACGCGGACGCGCCGCTGCGCGCGCTGATCTTTGACAGCTACTATGACGCCTACCGCGGCGTCATCGTCTACATGCGCCTGATGGACGGCATGATCCGTCCGGGCATGGAGGTCAGGATGATGGCGACCGGCGCGACGTTCAAGGTCGTGGAGTGCGGCCTGATGCGCCCGCTGGGGCTTGAGAGCACGAAGGAGCTGCGCGCGGGCCAGGTGGGCTGGTTCACCGCGAGCATTAAGGACGTGCACGACACCCAGATCGGCGACACCGTGACCGGCGCGGAGAATCCTGCCGCCGAGCCGCTGCCGGGCTACCGCA
>SVKP01000116.1 GCA_015068395.1 Oscillospiraceae bacterium | reverse complement strand
GTTGACGCTCGAATATCTGGAGACGAAGGGCGTGACCGTCATCGGCTACGGCACGGACGAGCTGCCCGCGTTCTACACCCGCCGCAGCGGCTTCGGCGTCGACTATCGGCTCGACACGCCCGCGGAGCTGGCAGAGGCGTTCCACGTCAAGCGCGAGCTGGGCATGCGCGGCGGCATGCTCGTCACGAACCCCATCCCCGAGCAGTACAGCATGGACAAGGCGGTCATCGACAAGGCGATCGACACCGCGCTCGCCGAGGCGAAGGAGAAGGGCGTCCACGGCAAGGCAGTCACGCCCTTCCTGCTGGCGAAGGTCAAGGAGCTCACCGGCGGCGACAGTCTGGATTCCAACATCCAGCTCGTCTACAACAACGCCCGCCTCGCCGCGGCGACGGCGGCGGAGCTGGCGAAGCTGGAGAAGTGACCAGGGCGCTTGCGGCGTATCTGATCGGGATCAACCTCGCCGCGTTCCTCGCGTTCGGCGCCGACAAGCGCCGTGCGCGGCGCGGGGACTGGCGCGTCCCGGAGCGCACGCTGTTTCTTCTGGCGCTGCTCGGCGGTAGCCTCGGCGCGCTGGGCGGAATGTTCGCCTTTCACCACAAGACGAAGCACTGGTACTTCCGCTATGGCCTGCCCGCGATCCTGCTTGCGCAGTGCGCGCTGGCAGCATGGCTGCTCTCGGCGCCATCCCGTCCCATTTAGCAAAAAACAGTATCTTCAAGCCCTTGCTTGAGGATACTGTTTTTTTCATGTGAAGTTCAGGCGAGGATCGGCGCGGCGCTTGCGGAGCTCTCCTCCGCGGCGTGGGCGGCAAGCTTCCGCTCCGCCTCGCGGTTGACGTCCTCCGGCGCATGATAGGTGGGGATCATGCCGCGCAGAAGGCTGACCAGCTTTTCGTCCGGCAGCTCCTCGGTCACGGCGCGATCCAGCTTCGTCAGATTTTCCATAATCTGCGACGGGTCGATACGCTGCTGCTGCTCGACGAAAATCTTCTCGTTGTCGGTCTTGAGCAGCGTTTCGCTGCTCATCAGAAGCTCCTCGTAGAGCTTTTCGCCGGGGCGCAGGCCGACCTCCTCGATCTCGATATCCTGATAGGGCTCGTAGCCGGAGAGGCGGATGAGCTTTTCCGCGAGGTCGAGGATCTTCACCGGCTCTCCCATGTCCAGCACAAAGATCTGGCTCTGCTTCGCCATCGCGCCCGCCTCCATGACGAGCTGCGCCGCCTCGGGAATGGTCATAAAATAGCGGATGATGCGCTTGTCCGTGATTGTGACGGGACCTCCCGCCTCGATCTGGCTCTTGAACAGGGGCACCACCGAGCCGTTGGAGCCCAGCACGTTGCCGAAGCGCACCGCGCAGTATTCGGTGGGGCTGTCCGCGCGGCTCTGGAGCACCATTTCGCAGAAGCGCTTGGTAGCGCCCATCACGTTCGTCGGGTTGACCGCCTTGTCCGTGGAGATCATCACGAACTTCTTCACGCCGAATTTCTCCGCCGCGCGCACGACGTGGTAGGTGCCGAAGATGTTGTTCTTGATCGCCTCCGAGGGGCAGGTTTCCATCAGCGGGACGTGCTTGTGCGCCGCCGCGTGGAACACAACCTCCGGGCGCAGCTCCTCAAACAGGTCGTAAATGCGCTGCTTGTCGCGGATGCTGGCAATCACCACGCGCAAATCAAGCTTGCTGCCATAGATGCGACGCAGCTCCTGCTGGATGTCGTAGGCGTTATTCTCATAGATGTCCAGAACGATCAGCGTTTTGGGGCCGCGCGCGGCGATCTGGCGGCACAGCTCGCTGCCGATGGAACCGCCGCCGCCCGTCACCATCACGACCTTGCCGCGCAGGAAGCGGTCGATCACCTCGGTGTTGAGGTGGATGGGCGAGCGCCCGAGCAGGTCCTCCACCTGCACGTCGCGCACGTTGGACAGCGAGGCGTCGCCGTTGACCAGCTGATAGAAGCCGGGCAGCGTCCGCGTGCGCACGCCCGTCATATTGCAGATGTTCAGAATCTCGCTTCGCTGCTGCGGCGAGGCGGAGGGAATGGCAACGATGATCTGCGTAATGCGCTCGTTCCGCACAGCGGAGGGGATCACGTCGCGTCCGCCGATGATGGGCACGCTTTCGAGGTACTTGCCCCACTTGCTCTCGTTGTCGTCGATGACGGCGCAGAGCTTCGCCTCGATTCTGCGGCTCGTGAGCAGCTCGCGCGCGATGACGCGGCCCGCCTCGCCCGCGCCGACAAGCAGGATGCGCTGGTCGTAGTTCCCGCGCGACTGGCGCACCACCAGCCGCAGCGCCTCCCAGAAGCGCAGCGCGCAGCGGCTGCCGACAAGGAACACCAGCTCAAAAACGCACTGCATGAACAGCACGCTGCGCGGCTGTTCGTTGCCGAGATAGATCGAAGCGAGCGTCGTCTGCGTGAAGGCAAACCCCACGCAGAGCACCATGTACAGTACGTCGTGCGCGCTGACGGTCCGCCACACGAAGTGATACATGTGCAGCAGGAAAAACAGCACGATCGTCACGCCGATCTGCATCGGCAGGAAGTGGTACCAGGCTTCCAGATATTCACTCGGAATGGCGGAGAAGGAAAACTCGAAGCGCACCAGCAGCGCCATGCCGCCCGCGAAGATGATGCCGAGCGCGTCGCAGAACATGACGAGCAGAATTTTTAAGATGAAAGACGGATTCTTTTGCATGGATACCCTCGCATTTGAATGTCGAATAATCTCTATTTGTACGGCATTATAACGCAAAGCGGCGGCAATGTCCAGTGCAAAACAATGGTTATCGGATCAGTAGCCTCTGCTGCGGTCCACCGCGTGGGCAAGCGGCTCGCCCCGGACAAAGCGGTCCAGATCCTCCAAAAACATGCTCACGCTCTTTTGCTGCGTGTAGGGCAGCGTCATGTTGCCCGCGACGTGCGGCGTGAGCAGCAGGTTTTTCGCGCCGCGCAGCGGATGGTCCGCCGGAAGCGGCTCCGGCACCACAACGTCCAACGCCGCGCCCGCAAGATGGCCGCTGCCCAACGCCGCGATCAGCGCGTCCTGGTCGACCGCGGTGCCGCGCCCGACGTTGATGACGTACGCGCCCTCCGGCAGCAGCGCCATGCGCCGCGCGTCGAGGATGTTCGCCGTGTCGGGCGTGTTCGGTAGCGCCATGACGAGCAAATCGGTCTCCCGCAGGATCTCGTCCAGCTCCGCCGTCGTGTGCATTTCGTCAAAGGCGCCGTCGCCGGGCCTGGCGCTGCGGCGCACGCCTGTGATCTTCGCCGGGTGGAACGGCTTGACGCGCCGTGCGAACTCCGTGCCGATGTCGCCCGCGCCGAGCACCGTAACACGGCAGCCGTAGAGCGAATGGATGCCGCCCTTGAGTACGCGCCATTCGCCGTTGCGGATCACCTCGGTGTACTCCGGCTGACGGCGCAGCAGCATCAGCGAGGTCATCACCAGATGCTCGGCGATCGTCACGCCGTAAGCGCCGGAGGAGTTGGAGAGCAGGCAGCCGGGGTTATGGTACAGCGCGCCGTCGCAGAACTGATCCACGCCCGCCCAACAGCAGCAGAACCATTTCAGGCTCTTCGCGGATGAGATGACCTTGCGCGAGCAGTGGCCGTACAGAATTTCGCAGTCGTCCGCGTTCCCGACCGCCGAGGCGCTGTCGGGATAGTAACGCGTCGTGTAGCCGTGCTTCTCCGCGGCGGCGTCGATCTGGCGGCGGTAGTCGTCGGTGAGGAAGTCGATGATGACCCCGATGGTCTTGGACATGGTGATAGCCTCCTACAATTTATTAAAATGTGTCATTCTCCCGTATGTCACGCAGCACCGCCTCCGCGGCGCGCAGGCCGTCCGCGGCGGCGCTCATGATGCCTCCGGCGTAGCCCGCGCCCTCGCCGCAGGGATAGAGCCCGCGCAGCGCCGAGCGGTACCGCTCGTCCCGCAGGATGCGTACCGGCGAGGACGAGCGCGACTCCACCGCCGTGAGCACCGCCTCCGCCGCGGCGAAACCGCGAAGCTTTCGGTCCAGCTCAGGCAGCGCCTCCGCCAGCGCGTCGCAGACGAAGGCGGGCAGGCAGGCGCGCAAGTCGCCCCAGCGCACGCCGGGGCGGTAGCTCGGCGCGACGTCCAGCGCCCCCGTTGAGGCGCGCCCGGCGAGGAAATCCCCCACCAGCTGCGCCGGGGCAGCGTAGCTCTCGCCGCCGGCGCGGAACGCCGATTCCTCCAGCGCGCGCTGGAACGCGACGCCCGCGAGCGGGTCGTCCGCCGTGCCGCCGAAGTCCTCCGGCGTGACGGATACCAGCAGTCCGCCGTTGATGTTCTCGCCGTCGCGCGCCATTTCGCTCATGCCGTTGGTCACGACGCGCCCCGGCTCGGACGCGGCGGCGACCACCTGGCCACCCGGGCAGACGCAGAAGGAGAACACGCCGCGCCCCTCGCGCGTGTGGTACGCAAGCTTGTAGCTCGACGGCGGCAGCGCGGGGTTCCCCGCCGCCGCGCGGTACTGCGCCGCATCGACGGCGCTCTGCTTATGCTCGATGCGCACGCCGACGGCGAAGGGCTTGGGCTCCATCGGCACACCCAGTGCGCGCAGCAGCGCGAACGTATCCCGCGCGCTGTGTCCCGGCGCAAGCACGAGCTGGCGCGCGGGCAGTGTGTACGTCCCCTCCGGGGACGAGACCTTCGCCGCGCACAGTGCGCCGTCCGCCGTGTCCAGCCCGGTAAGCGTGTGCTCAAAGCGCACGTCCGCCCCGAGGTCCAGCAGCTCGCGGCGCAGATTTTGCAGCACGACGTAGAGACGGTCGGTGCCGACGTGGGGCTTGGCGTCAATCAGGATATCCGGGCTCGCGCCGTACTCGACAAAGCGCTCCAAAATCCAACCGTGGCGCGGGTCCCTCGTGCCGGTGTTGAGCTTGCCGTCCGAGAACGCGCCCGCGCCGCCCTCGCCGAACTGGACGTTCGAGGCAGGGTCGAGCGCGCCCGTGCGCCAGAACGCCTCCACGTCGCGCCTGCGGTCCTCGACGCGGCGCCCGCGCTCAAGCAGGACCGGCTTCATGCCGCACCTTGCCAGCGCCAGCGCGCAGAACAGTCCCGCCGGGCCCGCGCCCACGATCACGGGCGGCGTCTCCGGCGGACGCTCCGGCGCGGGGGGCAGGGCATACCCGGCGCTCTCCCAGCGGGAGACGTTTTTCCCACGACAGCGCCGAAGGACGGCGGACTCGTTTTTGACCTCCGCCGCGACCGACCAGACGAAGCGCACGCCCTCGCGCGCGTCGACGGAGCGCCGCAGCACGCGCAGCGAGACGACGTCCGCCTCCCGGACGCGCAGCGCCGCCGCGGTAAGCGCGCACAGCGCCTCTTCGGCGGCGCCGGGCTCGGTTTTCAGGTTGTCCACGCGCAGCATAGGCCGTCTCTCCTCGTTCCATGATAGGGATATCATATCGCCTCATGGGTCAAAGCGCAAGAAAAAGATATGGCAAACAGAGTTCTCGGTTTCGGGCGATCTGGCCCTGCACGCAGCAGGCGTATGCAAAAAACGTGGCAAAACAGAGCGGGCTGATCGAAACGATAGACAATCCCGCTCTGTTTTGATGACCGTCATTCAGGTTTTTCTGCTGCCCCTTCGCGGCGTCCTTCGTCTGCACATTCGACCGCGGTCCGGGAAAGCGGTTTATACAGCAGCCAAAAACAGGGAACGGCGACCGGCTTCATATTCTCATCCATGGCGCAGGGATCGACGAAGCAATCCTTGACCTTTCTGTTGAAGCCCAGTCGCTGATACAGCCTGATGTTCTGTTCTTCGGATTCGTCGACGCCTATGGTTGCGCCGCGGAAGCCCCTTGCCTTCAGGTTCGCAAGAACGGCCTCCGCCAGCCTGCTTCCCAGCCCCTGTCCGCGGTGCTCTTTCTTTATCCGAAACGCGCACAAATACGCGGTATCCTTTCCATCGGCAAAATCCCTGTCCTCCATGTCCAGAAAGACGTACAGTTCGCCAATCAGGAGGCCGTTATCCTCCATTGTCCAGAATTCCGCATTCCCCGAGGACAGGTTCCCGAAAAAGAACCGCGCGGTCGGTGACGCTCCGCCGATATCCGAATACCCCCACAGGGTCAGCATTTCTTCGCCTGTTGCTTTTCTGATTTTCATGTGTGTTCCATTCCTGCATACCTGCTTTCGGACAACATCATACCACTGTTAAAACCAAAATGATAGCAGCAAAACAGAACAACCGCCGTCCGATATGAAACCAGACGGCGGTTGTTTTGCAGACTATCCCCGTTTTTGGATTTGCCAGACAGTGTCTGTTATATTTTGTTATCAAATCGTTATCAGGCGTGATAACAAAATCAGCAGACACTCCGAAGAATGTCTGCTGTGTAAAGCGTTTGGAGGCTGACCCGCAAGTCGTCAGCGATTATTCAAGCTCCACCGTTGCGGGCGGTTTGCTGGTGATATCGTAGAGGACGCGGTTGACGTGCTTGACCTCGCCCACGATGCGGCGGGAGACCGTGTCCAGCAGCTCGTAGGGGAGGCGGGACCAGTCGGCGGTCATGAAGTCCTGCGTCTCCACCGCGCGCAGCGCCACGGCATAGTCGTAGGTGCGCTCGTCGCCCATCACGCCGACGGAGCGGAGGTTTGTCAGCGCCGCGAAATACTGGTTCACGCTGCGCTCGAGACCCGCCTTCGCCACCTCCTCGCGGAAGATCGCGTCCGCGTCGCGCAGGATGTCCAGCTTCTCGCGGGTGATGTCGCCGATGACGCGGATGGCAAGCCCCGGGCCGGGGAAGGGCTGGCGCCAGACCAGTTTTTCCGGGAGGCCCAGCTCGACGCCCAGCGCGCGCACCTCATCCTTGAACAGGCGGCGCAGCGGCTCGATGATCTCCTTGAAGTCAACGTGCTCGGGCAGTCCGCCGACGTTGTGGTGGCTCTTGATGACCGCGCTCTCGCCGCCGAGGCCGGACTCGACCACGTCGGGGTAGATCGTCCCCTGCGCGAGGAAGTCCACCGTGCCGAGCTTCTTCGCCTCCGCCTCAAAGACACGGATAAACTCCTCACCGATGATCTTGCGCTTGCGCTCCGGCTCCGTCACGCCCGCGAGCCTCGTGAGAAAGCGCTCGCTCGCGTCGACGCGGATGATCTCCATGCCCAGCGCGGTGCGCATGGCGGACTCCACCTCGTCGCCCTCGTTCTTGCGCAGAAGCCCGTGATCGACAAAAATGCAGGTCAGCTGCTTTCCCACCGCGCGGTAGAGCAGCGCCGCAGCGACCGCGCTGTCCACGCCGCCGGAGAGCGCGAGCAGCACGCGCCCGGAGCCGATCTTCACGCGGCACTCCTCGATCGCCTCGCTCGCGTAGGACGCCATCGACCACTCGGGAGCAAAGCCGCAGATACGGTAGAGGAAGTTTTGGATGATCTGCGTGCCGTGGACGGTGTGGAGCACCTCGGGATGGAACTGCACGCCGTAGAGCCTGCGCTGCGCGTCCTCAATGGCGGCATAGGCGCAGCTGTCCGTCGCCGCAACGGCGCGGAAGCCGGGGGAGAGCCGTTCGACCTCGACGCCGTGGCTCATCCAGTATACGCTGGTCGGCTCGACGCCGTGGAACAGCTCGCTCGTGCCGTCGTGCGTGAGGGCGACCTTGCCGTACTCGCGGACCTCCGACCGGCGGCAGGCGCCGCCAAGCTGGTGGATCATCAGCTGCTGGCCGTAGCAGATGCCGAGGATGGGGACGCCGAGCGTAAAGACCGCCGGGTCCAGCTGCGGCGCGTTCGGCTCAAACACCGTGGCAGGCCCGCCGGTGAAGACGATCGCGTCGGGGGCAAAGGCGCGAATCTCGTCCATACCGATGCGGAAGGGCTTGATCTCGCAGTAAACGCCGCACTCGCGCACGCGGCGGGCAACCAGCAGGTTGTACTGCCCGCCGAAATCCAGAACAAGAACCTTCTTCATCGCTCAATCCTCGTCACGGAAGAAGAGCTCCGTGCCCTCGACGCGGTCGATGACCGCGAGCGCCTTGTAGGGTACGCCGAGCCCGCGGAAGCGGTCGCCGCCGTCTTGGAAGCCCTTCTCGATGGCGATGCCGATGCCCTCAAGCGTCGCGCCGGCGGCGTTGACGAGGTCGACAAGACCCTGCATGGCGTTGCCCTTTGCCATAAAATCGTCAATAATGAGAACATGGTCGTCCGCATGCAGCCACTCCTGCGAAATGATGTAAGTGACCTTCTTCTTGTAGGTATACGAAAAAACATCGCTCTGGTACAGACCGCCCTCGATGTTGTCGCTCTTCGCCTTCTTGGCGAACAGCAGGGGAACACCGTATTTCTGGGCGCAGATCGTTGCCAGCGCGATGCCGCTTGCCTCTGCGGTGAGGACCATGGTAAGCTTGTCAATGGGGAAATACTTCGCAAACTCGTCCGCGAGGGAGGAGAGAAGCCCAGTGTCGACGCGGTGGTTCAAAAAGCCGTCCACCTTGATGATGTCTCCGGGCAGGACCTTGCCCTCGGCACGGATGCGGTCAATGAGCAGCTGCATGGAAATCGCCTCCTCATAATGTATGGTGCTTTCTATTATGAACGCTTGTTCACGAAAGCGCAATACGGAAAACGATACAAAAAACGAAGGCCGCAAAAAGCCTTCGTTTTCGTGTTTTGTCAGCCAAGGGACTCCACGCGCGTAAAATCCGTCTCGGACACGTCCTCGCCAAAGAGCCACGCCACGCGCTTCGCATAGTCCAGCGCGGCGCCTTCCGGCGTTAGCAGCTCCGCATGGCCTCCGGCGTCGCACTCCTCCTGCAAGCGCGTATAGTACGCCTCGGCGGTCTCGTCGATGCCGAGCGCGGCGGGGAAGACGAGCTGCGTGACGGTCCAGTCATACTCGCTGTAGACAAAGTGGACGCGCTCCACGCACCACACGCCGCCCGCGCCCCGGCGTACCGGCTGCGAGAGCGAGAGCAGGACGAGGTCCATCGTCTGCCCGGGAAAGCGGCAGCCCAGCTCGACATGCTCGCCGTCATAGGTATAGTCGTAGAGAAACAGCTCGCTCGCGTCGTAGGGCGTCAGACGGTTGCGCTCAATGAGCGTCTCGGGCAGCGTATCCACCCACGCGGTCAGCTTCGCCCACTGCGCCAGCGATTCCTCGTCCTGCGCCTGTCCGGGGCGGTAAAGCCGCACGTCGGTCGGCACGGAGAGCAGGTAGTAAAAGCCCTCGTCGTCCGCGGCAAACAATCGCGTGCCCGGCGTGTCGTTGCACGCCCACTCCTCAAAGCCGATGCGGTCCAGACGGGAGACGGAGCACAGCCAGCCCATGCCCCAGTCCTCGCCGGGATAATCCTGCTCGAACGCCGCGAGCGAGGCGGCTTCGCCGATGGAAAAGAGCGGAGTCCAGTGCTCGTTCGGCGGCTCCGGCTCGATATCCACAATCACGAGCTCGGCATATTCAAAGGGCATGGGAAGCACCAGCTCGCCGCAGGCAAGCTCGCTCAGCCCCACAAACGGAGCGCTTTCCGGCTGCTGCGCGGGCGGCGTCTCCGCGGGCCGGGTAACGTCCGGGACCTCGACGGGCGGCGTCTGCCCCTGTACCGGCGCCGGAGACGGCGCGCTTTGCTGCCTCGCGCAGGCGGCAAGCAGAAGCAGGCACAGCGCAAGCAGCACCGCGGAAAATCGTTTCATGGGCGTTCCTCCGTAACAATCGCTTCGGCTATTCTACAACGCCGCGAACGATAAAACAAGAAAAATATAGTAAACGCAATTTTTTTGTGTTTACTATAACGATTTGATCGCCAATTTCTCTCGCCGCGAGCTGCGGCAGCCGAGAAATATGGCTGTTATAGTAAGCGAATTAATTCGCTTACTATAATTGAACGGAAAGCGGGACGCAGGCTCCGCCTTCCGTTCTTCGATTTATTTGGGTTCCTTTGCACGCCTGACGCGGTTCAGCTCGTGCGCGACCATGTCCGACGCGATCCGGCGCTGCTGCTCCGTCTTGCTCAGGCGAAGCGCCTCCTTTGCCTGTTCCAGCCTCTCCGCCGCGCGTTTTTCCTCGATCTCCTCGGGGCGCTCGATGCTCTCAAGCAGCACCAGCGCGTCGTTTTTCTCGAAGCGCGCGACGCCGTGCCCGGTGACAGCGGTGAGCACCGTGCCGTCGGCAAGCCTTGCGGTCAGCTTTCCCGGCACGACCGCCGCCGCCATCGGCGCGTGGCCCGCCAGAATGCCCAGCTGCCCGTCGGGAAGCGGCAGCGTCAGGGAGAGGCAGCCCCCATCGTAAAACGCGCGGTCCATCGCGCAGATGCGAAGATGAAATGGATTTGCCATGCCTGTGCTCCTTTGCGTACCGTCCCCGCCGTCACACCGCGGAGAGCTTCTTTGCCTTCTCCATCGCGTCCTCAAGCGTGCCCACGTTATAGAACGCCGCCTCGGGCAGGTCGTCGACCTCGCCGCCGATGATCGCGGCGAAGCCGCGCAGCGTGTCCGCCAGCTTGACGTATACGCCGGGCACGCCGGTGAACTTCTCGCCAACGTGGAAGGGCTGGGACAAAAAGCGCTTGATCTTGCGCGCGCGGTAGACCGTGAGGCGGTCCTCGTCGCTCAGCTCGTCCATGCCGAGGATGGCGATGATGTCCTGCAACTCGCGGTACTTCTGAAGCACCTCCTGCACGCTGCGCGCGATGCGGTAGTGCTCCTCGCCCACGGCGTCCGCCTGGAGAATGCGCGAGGTGGATTCCAGCGGGTCCACCGCCGGATAGATGCCCTCCTCGACGATCTTGCGGGAGAGCACGGTCGTCGCGTCCAGATGGGTGAAGGTCGTCGCCGTGGCAGGGTCGGTCAAATCGTCCGCGGGGACGTAGACCGCCTGCACCGAGGTGATCGAGCCCTTGTCCGTGGAGGTGATGCGCTCCTGAAGCTCGCCCATCTCTCCCGCGAGCGTCGGCTGGTAGCCGACGGCGGAAGGCATGCGCCCGAGCAGGGTCGAGACCTCGCTGCCCGCCTGCACAAAGCGGAAGATGTTGTCGATGAACAGCAACACGTCGCGGTTCTCGCGGTCGCGGAAATACTCCGCCATGGTCAGGCCGCTCAGCGGCACGCGCATACGCACGCCGGGCGACTCGTTCATCTGTCCGAACACCAGCGCCGCCTTGCTCAGAACGCCGCTCTCGTGCATCTCGTTCCAAAGGTCGTTGCCCTCGCGGCTGCGCTCGCCGACGCCGGTGAAGATCGAATAGCCGTCGTGCTCCATGGCGACGTTGTGGATCAGCTCCTGAATGAGCACCGTCTTGCCGACGCCCGCGCCGCCGAACAGGCCGATCTTTCCACCGCGGGCGTAGGGCTCAAGCAGGTCGATGACCTTGATGCCGGTCTCGAGGATCTCCACCGAGGGCGTCAGCTCGGAAAAGGCGGGCGCGGGGCGGTAGATGCTCATGCGCTCCGTCTCCTCGGGGATCTCGTCGCCGCCGTCGATGGGCTCGCCGAGCACGTTGAACATCCTGCCCAGCGTCGCGCTGCCGACGGGCACGGTGATGCTGCGCCCGGGCGCGGTGACGCTCATGCCGCGGTACAAGCCCTCGCTCCCGGCGAGCATGACGCAGCGCACGATGTCGTTGCCGATGTGCTGGCAGACCTCCATGGTGCGCTCGCCGTCCTCAAAGGGGGCAAGGATGATCTCCCGGATCTTCGGCAGCTGTCCGTTCTCAAAGCGGACGTCCACCACCGGGCCTGCGACCTGTACGATCGTTCCTTTCGTCACGAGGAAGCGCCTCCTTTTTTGCGTTTGTTTTTCTGCGCCTGCGCGCCGGCGGAGATCTCGGTGATCTCCTGCGTGATGGCGGCCTGACGCGAGCGGTTGAGCTGGAGCGTGAGGTCGCCGAGCAGCTCCTGCGCGTTCACGTTCGCCGCGTCCATCGCGGAGACGCGGGCGTTCTGCTCAGCACAGAAGCTGTCGAGCAGGGCGGCGTACAGAAAGCCGCTGATATAGCTGCGCAGCGCGCCGCCGAGCACCGCCTCCGCCGAGGGGATCAGCTCGAGACGCGTCACCCCGTCGTCCGGCGCACGGCGCTCGAGCGGCAGCAGCAAAAAGTCCACCGCCTGGGAGGTCAGGGTGTTCTTCATGTCGGTATAGACCACGTGAACCGCGCCCAGCTCTCCGCTGTCAAAGCGCTCGAGGATATCGGCGCACAGCGCGCGGGCGGACGCGGGCGTGGGGCTTTGGGCGGCGCGGAGGTAGACCGAGTCGGGACGGTGCTGGGCGAAATAGCGGCAGCCGTACTCGCCGACGACCAGCAGCCTTGCGTCCGGGTGCGCGTCCATGATCTCCTCCGCCTTGCGGATGACATTGATGTTGTACGCGCCGGCAAGCCCCTTGTCCGCCGTGATGACCAGCACGCCGTACGCGCCGGAGGGGCTGCCGAAATACCGGCTGTCGTACTCCGGCTCGGCGCGCAGGATGCGCCGGATCTCGTCGCGGAGCGCGTCGAAGTAGGGGCGCGTTTCGGCGAGGTCCAGCTTCGCGCGGCGCAGCTTGGTGGAGGAGATCAGATACATCGCGTTGGTGATCTTTTTGGTCTCCTTCACCGCCTTGATGCGGTCCTTGAGCTCCTTAGCATTCGCCATCGGAGGTCCCCTTTCCGCGTACGCCGCTGCGCCATTGCTCGGAGAACTCCTTCGCGGCGTTCAAAAGCAGCGCCTCGTCGCGCTCGTGCATTTTGCCGTGGCGGTCCAGACGGCGGCACACGTCGTCGTACCTCCGCTCGATGGCTTCCAGCAGCTTTTGGCGGTACACCGGTATCTCGTCGAGCGGGATGTCCTCCATCGTGTGGTTGAGCGCGGCGATCAGCAGAATCACCATGCTGTGCTGCATATAGGGCTGATACTGGCCCTGCCGCAGCAGGCGCATCAGGCCCTGACCGTAGATGAGCTGGCGCTTTGTCACCTCGTCGAGGTCGCTGGAAAACTGCGTGAACGCCTCCATCTCACGGAACTGCGCGAGGTCGATGCGCAGCGAACCGGCGGCGCGCTTCATCGCCTTGGTTTGCGCGTCGCCTCCGACACGGGAGACCGAGAGTCCCACGTTCACCGCCGGGCGCTGGCCCGCGAAGAAGAGGTTGCTCTCCAAATAGATCTGCCCGTCGGTGATGGAGATGACGTTCGTGGGGATATAGGCGGACACGTCGCCCGCCTGCGTTTCGATGATGGGCAGCGCGGTCATGCTGCCGCCGCCGAGCTTTTCGGACAGGTGCGCCGAGCGCTCGAGCAGGCGGGAGTGCAGATAGAACACATCGCCGGGGTAGGCCTCGCGTCCCGGGGAACGCTCCAGCAGCAGCGAGAGCGCGCGGTAGGCGATGGCATGCTTGCTCAGGTCGTCGTAGACGATCAGCACGTCGCGCCCCGTGTGCATGAAGTGCTCGCCCAGCGCCGTGGCGGCGTAGGGCGCGATATACTGCTCCGCCGCCGGGTCGGAGGCGGAGGCGCTGACGATGATCGTGTGCTGCATCGCGCCGTGCGCCTCCAGATTCGCCGCGATCTGGGCGACGGAGCTCGCCTTTTGCCCGATGGCGACATAGATGCACAGCACGCTGCGGTATCTCTGGTTGATGATCGTGTCAATGGCGATGGAGGTCTTGCCGGTCTGGCGGTCGCCGATAATCAGCTCGCGCTGGCCGCGGCCGATCGGGAACATCGAGTCGATGCACAAAATGCCGGTTTCCAGCGGATGGTTGACCGACTGGCGGTCGAGAATGCCTGGCGCGGCGACCTCGATGGGGCGGTAGGCGTCGTGCGCGATGGGGCCCTTGCCGTCGATCGGCTCGCCCAGCGCGTTGACCACGCGGCCCAGAAACCGGATGCCGACCGGCATACCGGCGGTGCGCCCGGTGCGCTTGACGGCGCAGCCCTCGGAAACGCCGCCGTTTGCGCCGAACAGGATCACGCCAACGCTGTCGCGCCGCAGATCCTGCACCATGCCGTGAATGCCGCCCTCGAATTCCACGACCTCGCCGTACTGCACGCCGGGGAGGCCGCGGACGCGGGCGATCTCGTCGCCGACAAAGATCGCCTCGCCCTTCTCCTCGCGCACGACGGAGGGGATGAAATCCTCCACGACCCGGCGCATGAGCGGAATGACGTCCTTCGAGTCCGAGTACGCGTTGTCCACGCGCGCCTCGAACTGGCGCATCATACCCTCGAGCGTCCAGTCGTAGACGTCGGAGCCGATCTCAAGGCGGAAGCCCTCGCGGATGGAGGGCGTCTCCTTCCAGCGCAGCGGGATCTCCTCGCCGTAGGTGCGCTGCAAAAACGCCTCAAGCCGTTTGGTCTGCTCCGGCGTCGGCTCGCTCGCGGCGCAGAGGAACGCGCGCGGCGCCTTTTGCTTGTTAGCCATCCTGCGACCCGCCTTCCGCCGCGTCGAGGAAGTGATCCAGCGCGTTGCCGTCGGCCAGGAGCATCTTTCTCACCGCCTCCACCGCGAGGGTGCGGATATCCTCGTTCGCGTCGGCGAGCGCCTTCTTGGTGCGCAGGTCCGCCGTCTTTCCGGCGGTCTCCAGGATGCGGCGCGCCTCGGCGCGCGCCTCGCCCAGCTGGCGCTGCTTCTCCGCCTCAAGCTCGTCGCTCGCGGCGGTGCGCATGGCGGCGATCTCCTCCTCGGCGGCGTCGAGCTTCTCCTTCGCCGTGCGGCGCAGCTCCTCCGCCTCGGCGCGCTCCGCCTGCGCCTGCTCGTGGAGCGTGCGGTACTCCTGCTCGCGCTTGTTCATAAAGTCCTTCACCGGCTTGTACAGCAGGAAGTACAAGCCGCCCGCCAGAATGGCGAAGTTCAGCAGATGCAGCAAAATCTGCTGCCAATCAATATTCAGAGGCATAGTCGTACTCCTGTTCCCGCATTACAATACGAAGATAATCAGAATGACCACCAGCAGCGCGTAAATGATCGCGGTTTCGATGAACACAAGGCCCAGCATCATCGCCGAGCGGATCTCGCCGCTGGACTCGGGCTGGCGGGAGATGCTTTCGGCGGCCTTGCCCACGGCGATGCCCATGCCGATCGCGCCGCCCGCGGCCGCAATGCCGATGGCGAGGCCGGAGCCGAAGGACTTGCCGGACACGGTCTCCGCCTCCGCCTCGATCTGGGCGGTCTCGGGGGAGACGGCAGCGCCGTCCGCGGCAAAGGCGGCGGCGGGCAGGACCACGGTGAGCGCGAGCAGGACCAGCAGAGACAGGACAAAGGATTTCTTGCGATTCATAATGCGTTTCCTCCCAATATATATGTTTTGTGTTATCTTCCGTTTGGCGGCTCAGGCGTCCGCCTGCTTCGCCGCTTTCTTCTTTTTTTCCTTGGGCTTGGGCTTTTCGGAGACCTCGTGATAATACATGCCGACGAGCATCGTCAGAACATACGCCTGCACGAGCGCGTGGAGCAGCGTGAACATCACGCCCACGAGCACCGGCACGACATAGCTCATCGCGGCGTAGTGGTACACCAGCTCCGTGACCAGCAGGCCCGAAAGCAGCGCGCCGAACAGGCGAAAGCTCATCGAGATCGGCAGCGAGAACTCCTTGAGCGTTGCCTTGACGCCGTGCATTCCCGCGTGCGAAATGCCGCCGAAGAGGATCACCAGATAGCTCATGCAGCCCATGCAGATCGCGGCGTTCACGTCGCTCAGCGGGGCAGGCAGCGCGATGGGGTGCCCGTTCGTCGTCATCGCCTGAACGCCGAAGAGCTCAAAGAGCGTGCCGCAGAAGATGTAGACGCCCGCCGCAAAGACGTACGCCCCGATGAACGAGCACCTGCCCGGCTCCGTGACCTTCGCCATGTTGTCCAGCAGGCCCACGACGGTTTCCAGCACAAGCTGGAATTTGCCGGGCACCAGCTGAAAGCGCGGGATAACGAGCACGCGGATCAGCAGCGCCGCGAGCAGCAGGAGCACCGTCACCACCATCGCCGAAATGAGCGCCGGATTCACGTCCTTGAGCCCGAACAGGCTCACGCGGTTGACGTCGTGCAGCACCGCGTCGCGCATGGCGGTCCGAACGTCGCCGTGTTCGCCGGAGGGGCCGACGGCGATGGACAGCCCCAGCAGGATCAGGACCACAACGAGCCAGACCACAAGACCTTTTTTGTGTTGTTTCAATCCGTTCCCTCCCGTCCGTATTGTTAAGGTAAAGCATACCACCTTTGCCGCGAAACATCAAGTAAAAAAACGCCCCGCGGCCTCCTGTCTGAACGCCGCGGAGCGTCGAAGCGGCTCAGTAGCCGCTCAGCTCGTTAAAATAGTAGACGTACTCGCCGGTCGCATTGTCATAGCCGCCGCGGACGACCCACCAGTCCAGCTCAGGAATGGCGTAGAGGCAGCCGGTCCCGCCGTAGGCGCCGGACTTCGTCACACGCAGGCGGACCGGGTTCACACCCATCTTCACCTGCGCGCACAGGCACTTGCGGAACATGTCGGCGCTGGTGATGTTCTGGGGGTCCAGCTCCTCCCACGCGGGATCGTAGACATTGGTGAAGGGATAGTCGTCGTCCACCCAGTAGTGGCCGTTCGCCATCACCTCCGCCCCCACGAGAAAGTAGGTGTACCGCACGGGATTTTTCGCGCTGTCCGTATCGTCCCATGTGACGTCCATGTAAAGCCACTCCCCGTCGACCCAGACGCGGTTCCAGGCGTGGGACGGCGCGCCGGAGACGAATTCGCAGGGAATGCCCGCGCGCACGCACATCTCCATGAACAGGCAGGAATACTCCTCGCAGACGGCGTACCCGCTGTCCAGCGTGACGTTGTTGTACAGCTGATATTTTTTGAACGAAGCCTCTTCTCTGGCATAGGACTCCTCTGTGTCAGGATCGTAGGTCAGCGTTTTGATAAGATAATCGTGGATCGCCTTCACCGTGTCCCGCGGCGTCTCGCGCAGCAGTCCCGCCAAGGCGCGCCCGACAAGGTCCTCCTCCGGCGTCGGCGAGGCGGGCGTCACGCCCTTGAGCGAAACGATCAGCTTGTCGTCCCGCACGGTCATCCCACCATCGGCGACATCCGAAAGCCGGAACATGTGATAGCGTCCGCCCAGCGTCATGTGCCGCACCGCCCTGCCGTCCCATTCGAAGTCCGGCGCGGCGTCGGCGACGCCGAGCACGGTCCCGTTCGGGGGAGCGAGGCAGTAGTCCGGCGCGGCGGTCTGCTTCACAAAGAGCGCTCTGGCAAAATTCAGATCGGCTTTCCCTTTGTACTCATAAACAGCGACCGCGCCGCTGAGAATGGATTCGCTGCCGCGGAAGATCGACGCCGGGAGATAGTAGTCCCCGTCGATGACCACCGCGCCGTAAACCGGGACGCCGTTGAGCACGACCAGCCGGTCGGAGGTACGCGCGGTCAGGTCCGCCGGCTTCGGCAGCAGCGCCTGCGCGCTGCGCGTCTCCGGCTTGCAGATGCGGCAGAGGATCGCGGCAAACGCCTCCCGTGTCAGCTCCGCGTCGGGCGTATAGGTGCCGTAACCGTCGTTGCCGGTCAGAACGCCCGCGGCGTATAGCGTAAAAATCTCCTTTGCATAGGGCGTCGCGGCGTCCACGTCGGGCAGGGAAGCGACCGAGCGGACGGCGGCGAACTCGGCGGCGGGCAGCGCGCGCGCCAGCGTTCCCGCGACCTCCGCGCGGGTGGCGGGGCGCTCGTACTCGTCAAACTGTCCGGCGGAGACGACGCCCAGCGAGACCGCGCGCGCCGCAGCGGCGTCGTACCAGTGCGCGCCGCCGCCCTCGACGACGCCGCTGCCGCCGTGGTAGAGGTCGTTCAGGCGAACGGCGACAGTGACCACCTGCGCCACGGACACCTGTCCCTTGGGGCTGAATTCGCCCTCGCCGGTGCCGCTCATCAAGCCCAGCTCGTACGCCTCGCGGATATAGGGCGCGCTCCAACTTTCTTCCGGGACGTCCGCAAAGTACCCCGGCGGATAGTCGCGCACCGCTTCAAACCCGGCAAGCGCCGACGTCAGCGGGGCAAGCAGCGCAAAAACAAGAAAAAAGCTCAAAACCGCCCGTTTTGTCCGCATGATGCACTTCCTCACTTTCCATATACGAATTCCGAAAAAACCGTTTCAATTATACACGGCGGAGGGGGGATTCGCAAGCGCTTTTCCGGCTCATCCCTTGCAAGAATCGCGCTTCCGTGCTATGATGCTTCTGCCGCAATAACGCGGACAATTTGACTGGAAAGGGGCTGAGCTGTATGCATCTGCATCGTGACGGGAGGGTCCACGACGTCTGATCCTCCGAAATAACGCTTTGGAGGAAACACATTTGGTCACTTTGTTCGAAATCAACGAGGACAACTTCCTCGCCGTCAGAAGCCTCTGCGTCCGCGAGGACCAACGGGGCTTTCTCGACACCGCCTCCGGCATCCTCGCCAGAGGCTACGCCTACCGCGCCTGCCGCGCGAGGGTATACGGCGTCGCCGCCGGGGGAGAGCCGGTCGGGCTCGCGCTCGTGCGCGATCTGGACGAGGAGCCCGCGTGCTACGAGCTCCAGCAGTTCATGATCGACGCGCGGTTCCAGAACCGGGGCTATGGCGCCGCGGCGCTGCGGCTCATCCTCGCGCAGCTCGCCGCCGAGCGAAAATACGACGGCGTGGAGGTCTGCGTCAAGGAGACGGACGCGCCAGCGCTGCGCGTCTACGAAAAGGCAGGCTTCACCGACACCGGCTACGTCGACCCGGACGTGCCGGACTGCAAGAATCTCATTTACCGATTTGACTGACAGGAGGCAGCTATGGCGCTCAACACCGATCCCGCCCTGCAAAACGCGGTCGTCTATTCGATCTACGTCCGCGCGCATACGGAGGAGGGCACGTTCCGCGCGATCGTGCCCGATCTGGACCGCATCCGCGCCCTCGGCACGGACATCATCTGGTTCATGCCCATCCACCCCATCGGCGTCAAGGGCAAGAAGGGGAGCCTCGGCTGCCCCTACGCCAACCGCGACTACCGCACGGTCAACCCCGCCTACGGCACAATGGAGGATTTTCAGCAGCTCTGCGACGAGATACACCGGCGCGGCATGCGCGTGATGATCGACGTCGTGTACAACCACACCTCGCCGGACTCCGTGCTCTGGGAGACGCACCCGGAGTTCTTCTACAAGCGCCCCGACGGCACGCCCGGCAACCACGTCGGCGACTGGACGGACGTCATCGACCTTGACTACAACGTGCCCGCGCTCTGGGACTACCAGATCGAATCGCTGTGCCGGTGGGCAAAGCTCGTGGACGGCTTCCGCTGCGACGTGGCGTCCTTTGTCCCGGTCGCATTCTGGAAGAAGGCGCGCGCCGCGGTGGAGGCGGTGCGCCCCGGCTGCGTCTGGCTCGCCGAGAGCATCCACCGCGATTTCGCCGCCTACTGCCGCAGCATCGGCATGTACGCCGCCCGCGACACCGAGGCGTTTGAGGCGTTCGACATGGAGTATGAGTACGACGTCCGCACGGTGTTCGAAAAGCAGCTCAAGGGCGAGGCGCCGCTGTCCCAGTGGACGGACCTGCTCGAATTTCAGGAGGCGGTCTACCCGGAGAACTACAACAAGCTCCGCTTCCTCGAAAATCACGACGTGCCGCGCATCGCCTCCTTTATCCCGGACGAGGGGCGGCTCGCGAATTACACCGCGATGCTCTTCTTCCTCAAGGGCACGACGATGCTCTACGCCGGGCAGGAATGGGAAAACGAGCGACTGCCGAGCCTCTTTGAGCGCGAGCCGATCGACCGCGCGACGGGGCGCGATCTCACGCCGCTGCTGCAAACGCTCAGCCGCATCAAGCACGAGAACCTTGCGCCGGACGACGCCTTTTTCGCCCGCGCGATGGACAAGACCGACGTCGCCGTGATGACGCGCCTGAACGGCAATACGAAGAAGGTCGGCATTTTCAGCCTCGGCGGCCGAGCCGTCTCCGTCGAGCTCGACGTGCCCGACGGCAGCTACGTCAACCTGATCGACGGCTCGCGCGTCACCGTGCTCCAGGGCGCGCTGCGCTGCGACGGCAAGCCGATCATCTTCACGCTCCCACGTTGATTTAATCAGCGGTTCCCGAACAGGACGCTCCCGCCCCGGCGAGAGCGCCCTTTCATTTTTTCTTCGCATTCCCCGACCGCTTTCCCGTGTTTTCGCGTGTCCAAGTCTCTACAATATGTAGTGTAAAGGTTGCAGCTTTTCTCTACATCTTGAGAACTTCAAGGAGGAACCATCATGGAACTGACACGCAAAAACACCTTTCTCTCCCGCCGGGTCTTCTATCTGCCCGTGGACAAGATACGGCCCAACCCCGCGCAGCCGCGCCGCTGGTTCGACGACGAGTCGCTTCTCGAGCTGAGCCGGAGCATCCTGCGCTATGGAATTCTCCAGCCGCTGACCGTGCGCCACGGCGCGCAGGGCTATGAGCTGATCGCCGGGGAGCGCCGCCTGCGCGCGGCGAAGCTGGCGGGGCTGCGGGAGGTGCCGTGCCTGCTGGCGCGCGCGGACGAGGAGGATTCCCCGCTGCTGGCGCTGATTGAAAACCTACAGCGGCGCGACCTGCACTGGTACGAGGAGGCGGTCGCCATCGCGAAGCTGATCTCCGCCTACGGGCTTTCGCAGGAGCAGGCGGCGGAGAAGCTGGGCAAATCCCAGTCCGCCGTGGCGAACAAACTGCGGCTGCTGCGCCTGTCCCCGGAGTGCGTGGCGCTGCTGCGCGAGCACGAGCTCACCGAGCGGCACGCCCGCGCGTTGCTGCGGCTCGAGGACGACGAGCTGCGCCTCGCGGCGGCGCGGGAGGTCGCGGAGCGCCGCTTCAACGTGGCGCAGACGGAGGCTTACGTCGAAACGCTGCTACGCGAGCAGGCGGTCACGTCGCCGACGCGGCAGAACACGTACGTCATCAAGGACGTGCGCATCTTCCTCAACAGCATCCGCCGCCAGCTGGGCATCATGCAGCGCGCGGGCGTGGACGCCGCCGTGGAGCGTGAGGACACCGACGATGAGATCCGCATGACGATCCGCATTCCGCGCCGCGGGGCAAATGCCGTCCCGGAGACAACAAATGCATAGCGAAAGCCCGGAAAAAAAAGAAAAATTTGTCACCTCTTTGTAATGACAAGCCCCCAAAAATGTGTTATGCTGTAAGGTGCAAGATTTTAGGCACCAGATGTAGTGCAATACATAAGCTTGGGGAGGTTTCCGTCATGACAGGGAAGCGGGAACTTAAAAGGGAACATACGCCAAAGCTCTGGCTGATCCCGACGGTGGCGGTCGGCGCGGTCGTCGCCGCCTACGCCGGGTTCTGCATTGCCGCCGCCGCGAGCGGGGAGATCAATCCCAACACGACAATCGGCGGACACGACGTCGGCGGACTGACGTGCAAGGAGGCGGAGGTCGCGCTCAAGCCGACGCTGGACCGGCTGCGCCTGCAAAGCGGCGTTCACGCCACGCTGGAAACCGGCGAGGACGCGGCGTTCCTCACCTACGACGAGCTGGGCGTGACCTTTAACGCCCAGTCGCTGGTGGAGGAGGCGTACGAGAGCAGCCACAGCGGCAATCCGCTGACGGACGGCTGGGAACTGCTCTGCTCGTCCCTCGGCAAGAGCACGGCGGTCACGCCGCAGCCCGAGCCTGGTTGGCAGAAGACCGCCGCGGAGCGGCTGGCGGACGCCTCCGATCTCGACGCGAGCGACTTTTCCTACGCCGCGGGCGACAGCTCGCTCACGCTGACCAAGGCGCGCAACGGGCGCGACGTGGATCGCGCCGCTTTGCAGGCGCGTCTGGGCGACGCGAAGGCGGACGCCGACGGCGCGCGCAGCGTGCTGCTGCCCTACACGGTCGTCTACGCCGACCAGGGCGATCTGAACGAGCTCAACCGGCAGCTTGGCGGAGAGATGTCGAACGCGCGCTACGACGCCGAGACCAAGACGATCGTCCCGGAGCGCCCGGCGCTGAACTTCAACGTGACGCAGGCGCAGCAGCTGCTCGACGCGGCGGCGCCCGGCGAGCAGGTCACAGTCCCGGCAAAGGCGTCCAACCCCGAGGTCACGGCGGCGGAGCTGGAAAAGGTACTCTTTCGCGACGTACTGGGCACCTACACCACGCGCGTCGGCGGCGCGGCGGGGCGCAAGGCGAACGTCCGCCTGACCGCGCAGCGCGTCAACGGCACGGTGCTCAACAGCGGCGAGGAATTCAACTACTATGACCTGACCGGGCCCTTCACGAAGGCAAACGGCTACCAGAGCGCGCCCGGCTATTTGCAGGGCAAGACCGTGGAGATGGACGGCGGCGGCGCCTGCCAGTGCAGCTCCACGACCTACGCCGCGGCGCTGCTGGCAAACCTTGAGATCGTCAAGCGCACGGCGCACGGCTTCGCCTCGGACTACATCGGCCTCGGCCTCGACGCCACGGTCTCCGGCGGCGGCCCCGAGTTCATCTTCCGCAACAACACGCTCTATCCCATTCTGATTGAAACCGTCTACAGCGACGACAACCGCCTGACCGTGAACATCTACGGCACCAAGACCGACGACACCACCGTCAAGATGCGCACGGAGGTCCTCTCCAGCACGCCTTACGAGGAGGAGTACAAGGAGAGCGAGGAGATCGCTCCCGGCGAGCGCAAGGTCGAGCAGACGCCCTACACCGGCTATGTGGTCAACACCTACCGTCAGATCTATGACGGGGCGGGCAACCTGATCTCCGAGACCTTTGAGGCGCGCAGCAAGTACAACAAGCGCAACCGCATCATTCTGGTCGCGCCCGGCGAGCTGCCATCGGACGAGCCCGCCGAGGAGGGCGCGGAGGCTGCCGAGGGCGGCGAAGCCGGAAACGGCGGAGCCACGCAGCCCACGGACGGGGCGGGCAGCACCAATCCCGCGCCTGCCGACAATCCAAACGAAGGGGGAGGGAACGGATGAAACGCTTGATTGCGCTTCTGCTTTCCCTGCTCCTGTGCCTCTCCCTTGCCGCCTGCCGCCGCTATCTGCCCGAAAACCCCGGCAGCAAGCCCGAGCCCGAACCGGCGCCCGTCACCGAGCCTGAGCCCGTCGCGGACGAGCCGGTCCAGTTAAAGGAACTGAACGTGGAGTTCGCGGTGGACGGACGCGACGCGCTGGAGCTCCTGTCGTTGCAGGGCAGCCTGCCTGACGCGCTGCGCAAGGCGCTGAGCCGGAGGAATGTCGAGGTCGAAACCATCGACGTCACCTTCGGCACCAGCAGCGAGGCGACGGTCAACGCGCTCAACAGCGGCGCGGTGCAGCTCGCGTTCCTCTCGGCGGAGGACTGCCTCTCCCGCGGCGCGGGCACGATCCTCGCCACGGAGCTTTCGGACGTGCCCGAGCTTTCGCTGGGCGTCGCCGTGCTCTCGCGCAAGCTCGATAACGCCGCCGTCACCGAGGCGCTGCGCGACGCGCTGCCCGAGCTTGCCAGCGTGCTCTCGCACTACACCGGCGAGGCCGCGCAGGGCGTCTACAGCGCCGACGAGACGCGGCTTGCGCAGCTGACGCGGCTCTATGAGACCGGCAACGCCGTTCTCTGCGAGGCGGACGCCTCCGTCGGCAGCCGGACGCTGACGCTGCGCGGCGTCGGGCATCGGCTCAACAGCTACCTCTGGGGCGTCAGCTCCATCGAGGTCTGGGAGGGCGACACGCTGCTGCAAACCATTGCGATCTCCGAGGCGTCGGACGACCCGAACGGCGGCCCCGGCGAGTACACGGAGTGCCCGGAGCCGGAGCTTCTGCTGCGCGCGGTGGACGTCAGCTTTGACGGCTGCGACGACATCGAGGTCTTCGGCTGGCTGCCCAACAACACGATCCCCTATTTCTACTGGGTCTGGAATGTGGACGCGCAGCGTTATGAGTATTCCTTCCGCCTCCAGGGCCCGACGATCGACGCCAAGACCAGGCTGCTTTCCGCCGATTACCGTGAAAGCGCCGCGCTCTCCTGGCACGACATCTACGAGTGGCAAAACGGCGAGCTGGTGCTCGTCAGCCATGAGGCGACAAGCGAATAAAGGAAAGCCCTCGACGTCTTGAAACAACGCCGAGGGCTTTTTGTGCGTACAGATTCAATTCTCGGTTCCAAAGCACTTGAAAAATGCAAGAAAAATGATATATTGAAAGCTAATAGAAAGATCACAGGAGGGCGAAACAATGAAATATTGTCCTTATTGCGGAGTGACTCTTCACGATGATATGTCATTTTGCCCCAAATGCGGAAAACCGTTCAAAGGCGGAAGTGAGGAAATGGCGAAAGCAACGGCGGCTACTTCCTTAGATTCTGATTCTGTGGAAAGCACTGTTACCACAAAGGAGACCACTACTTCACGTTTTACTATAGACAGCGGGAAAAAAGGTATGACGAATCCGCTACCCCTCGTTGTCGCTGCGGTTCTACTTGTTGCAATTGTCGTGGGCGGTATTCTCTTTTTCTCGCATTCGGATAAATCTGCACCTGCTTCAGCCGATGTTAAGTTAACAGACGAAATAACGGAAAATACAGCGGAACAGGAAGATCCTTGGAGTGTTGAAAAGGCAGCAAAGTCTGTGCTATATCTTGAAATATACGATGATGCCGACAATATCATTGCGACGGCAAGTGGATTTGTTTGCTTTAATAGTACAACGGTCGTAACAAATTATCATGTTATTGATGGGGCATATATCATTAAAGCATATACTTCTGTGCCGCCAGTCAAACAACCGGGAAAGATTACAATTACCCCTATTCCTTATGATTTATCCACCGTTCTTGCATATGATGAAAAGAACGACTTGGCTATACTTGAGTGCGACAGAAATATTGGCGTTGATCCAATACCATGGGGAGATTCTTTTGCCGTAAAACAAGGTGATGAGATTTATACGGTTGGTTATCCGCTTGGCGTAGCAAATACGCTGTCTGACGGCGTGGTAAGCTCGCGTTATACGCTTGACGGTGTTGATTTGTTCCAAATAAGTGCACCAATCTCAGAAGGAAGTAGCGGTGGTGTTTTACTTGATAGAAACGGATATGCAATCGGTGTAACTTGCGCTTCATATGTTCAAGGGCAAAACCTCAATTTGGCAATTCCTATCACCTTTGCAAGTCGTTTAATGAACACGAAAACCCCGCAGCCTCTTTCAAACTTTTTTATTCCAACATACTGATACAAAAGCAAAACCCTTATAGGTCAATACTGTTACTAAATCAAATTGCATTTAAAACTAACAATACTGTTTAGTTCAAGTGCAGTAACATATTCCCGCTGATGGTTACAATTGCGTATACAATATACATTTGTCTCCATCGTGGGATATATGAAATAGATATTTCTTCCGTTAATTAATCCGTCCCGGTTTAGTTGATCAATAATAATTTGTATAATATCAGTTGCAAAGCGTGAAACAGCTCCATCGTACACGCCATTCTCAACGAGCGGAAATGGAATGAAAAAGATTGCAGTTTCATCCTTCTCTATGCTGTTAAGCCGCTCTTTTGTAATTTGATACATTTTCAAAGAAGAAACATCAAAATCCCTTTTAATTATTTGCTTACCGCATTCATCCCTCAACTGCAAAAACCGTTTTATCCACTCGTCACTTTTGTTTTTTCTATCACCTATGAGTACTCCCATTTTTTCATCAAAAAGCAATTTGACTTCATATTTGTCTTTTGTCTTAATATCAATGAAATCCGGCTCATTATCGGACTGTGTTGTAACTTTATCAAAATGGCAATTACCAAAAAACTTCTTTGATTTGGAGATTATTTGAAAAACATACTCTTCATAATGCTGGTGCTTAAATAAATCGCGAAACGCATCGCTTGTGGTAACTTCCTCCCATATTTCAATGTCCATATGTTTTTTCTCCATTTAATTCAAATATGAACTAAGGCAACACCACGCAAAAATACTGTACAATTGAGCCCAATATGCGGTATAATAGCACAATTGCAGGTCAAGCAGAAACAGAAAAGCATAATGAAGAACTGCCTGCGATGATGGACTGTCCTCTACTAACGCAAAAATACTATACTATTTGTACGGGTAAAATGCACTAATGTGTTCCACCAAATTGTCTATAATCCCGAAAAAGCAAAGGAGATATTGACAGATTTACAGAATTAAGTATACTGATACCAGTATAGTATATACTAAAGGTAGATAGTGCCTCATATCTTTGAAGCCTTGCGTTCCTACGCGGGGTCCTTATGTAGAAGATATCAGGCACTATTCTCATTTTGTGCTCTGGAACAGCCAGTGCTCATAGGGACTCTCCCAGTGAGGATTATCATAATTTCGTGATCCTGTTGATACTCCTATATTGAATGTCGGATGAATTCTGCAAATCCTTTCCAAGATATGCTTATATAGTTTTTCTTTTGCTATTGTCCGTTTACCTCGCCTGTAACTACCTTCTGGTTTCGCCTTGTTATACTCATTCAGTTTAAAATTCATAGCTCCCAGCACAATATCAGTACATTGCAATAGGACATGGTCATGCGAATCGACTTCAATAATATCACGAGGTCTAATAACTATATTGACGCCTTCAAAATCTGAAAAGCTCGGTATTGAACTAATATACTCTTTGAATCTTTCGCGCTGTCCATGTTTATCGGGTAGCACATCCAAATATAGGATTATTTTAGCAGGTGTACAATCAACAGGAATTGTTTTTAGTCCAAATGAATGCTTAATAAATTGATAGTACAGTTTGAAATACTTGTTGTCTATTGCATCCTCAGAACGTTTAAATGCATCGTCTGTTTTTCTAAACATGATTCTTACTTTGACTTTTCCCGACTCAACAAAGTCAAAGAATAGATCAATCATTTCAAAATACTTGTCCAAATAATTCTCTGTGACTTTAGTCCATTTTAATTCTGCGTTTAGATTCAATTGCTTCTTTTTGTTTTCAAGCGCAGTCACTATATCGTTCTGATTAGCGCTATCTATAATACAACCACCAAAAAAATCCGAAAACTTTTCTCCATGATCTGCGGATTCATCACAATAAAGAATATATGTCAAGGCTATATCTCCTTTCCTTGGAATTCTTCATCTTTTGATATTATACAGAGTATATAGAGCTTTTTCAAGCGTTGTCCTGTGCTAGTCCGCAAGTGATGTTATGCCTTGAGGCATAGTGATGGTGCTCCCTGCGGTCGCAGTGATGTGATGTGTTCCGCTTTTCATGCGCGAAGCGCACATCACGCTGCATGGCGCGTCACTTCCGAAGGAAACATCACGTTCCGCGCAGCGGAACACATCGTTCAAAAAAGCGTCTTTTGTCCCGGTGGACAAAAGACGCTTTTTTGATGGAGCAGGGTACGGGAGTCGAACCCGCCTTAACGGCTTGGGAAGCCGCTGTAATACCGATATACCAACCCTGCATGCTCCTGATTCACTTGCGCGAGACGTATTATAACAGATATCTCCGCGGTTTGCAAGGCGAAAAATGTATCTTTTCCGACCAAACGGCATAATTTATTTCAACAACTGTTTGGGAGGGGCTTTGCATGAAACGTTTTTTTGCCGTATTCTGCCTGCTGGCGCTGGTTTTGGGCTGCGTGGACGCGCGCGCGGCGGTGGAGGTCGACGCGCCGTCCGCCGTGCTGATGGAGAAGAGCACCGGGACCGTGCTCTACGCCAAGGACGAGCACACGCCGCGCGAGCCCGCAAGCGTGACCAAGGTGATGACGCTGCTGCTGACGATGGAGGCGATCGACGCGGGGCTGCTCTCCTACGACGACGTCGTGACCGGCAGCGCGCACGCAAGCTCGATGGGCGGCAGCCAGATCTGGCTGAAGGAGGGCGAGCGCATGACTGTGCGCGACTTGCTCAAGGCAGTGTGCGTCGTCTCCGGGAACGACGCCGCCGTCGCGCTCGGCGAACACCTCGCCGGGAGCGAGGACGCCTTTGTGGAGCGCATGAACCGCCGCGCGCAGGAGCTGGGCATGCACGACACGCACTTTGTCAACGCCACGGGCCTGCCTGCTGCGGGGCACGTCTCCTCCGCCTACGACATCGCGCTCATGTCCCGCGAGCTGATTTTGAACCACCCCGACCTCCGGCAGTTCACAACCATCTGGATGGATTCGCTGCGCGACGGGGAGTCCATGCTTGTGAACACCAACAAGCTCATCCGCTATTACGACGGCGCGACCGGGCTCAAGACCGGCTCCACCGACGCGGCGGGCTACTGCCTGAGCGCGACCGCCGAACGGAACGGCATGGAGCTGATCGCCGTAATCATGCAGGGCAAGACCAGCGACGCGCGCTTCAACGACGCCAAAATGCTGCTGGATTACGGCTTTGCGACCTATGCGCTCGTGACCGTCGCGCCGGACGCCGCGCTTGCGCCGCTTCCCGTGGAGCTGGGGGAGCGCGACGCCGTGCAGCCCGTGCTGACGCGGGACAACACGTTGCTGCTGGAAAAGGCGCGGCTGGGCGGGCTCACAAAGGAGCTCGTGCTGCCCGAGTCCGTCCCCGCGCCCGTCAGTGAGGGGGAGAGGCTGGGCGAGCTGCGCATTTTCGACGCGGCGGGGGAGACTGTCGCCGTGCTGCCCATCCTCGCAGGGGAGGGTGTGGCGCACGTCACCTGGGCGCAGATGCTCCGCCGGCTGCTTCGGTTGGCATTCTGCGGCGCATGAGCTATTTTTTTTCTTGACCATGAAGGGTAACTCGAGTATACTTTGCACATAGCACTTTTCTTAACTAAAGAATTGGGAGGAAGAAACTATGCTAGGACAGACAATTATTTCCCTGCTGCCCCCGATCATCGCCATTGCACTGGCGCTGATCACGAAGGAGGTCTACTCGTCTCTGTTCATCGGCATACTCGTCGGCGGCATGATGTACTCCGGGTTCAGCTTTTCCGGCACGCTGGAGCACGTCTTTGTCAACGGCATGGTCGGCTCGCTGACCGACGGGTGGAACGTCGGCATTCTGGTGTTTCTCGTCATCCTCGGCGCGATCGTCATGCTGATGAACCGCGCGGGCGGCTCTGCGGCGTTCGGCCGCTGGTCGGTGGAGCACGTCAAGACCAAGACCGGCGCGCAGCTCGCGACCATCGCGCTGGGCGTGCTGATCTTCATCGACGACTATTTCAACTGCCTGACCGTCGGCTCCGTGATGAGCCCGCTGGCGGAGCGGCACGGCATCACCCGCGCCAAGCTCGCCTACCTGATCGACGCGACCGCCGCGCCCGTGTGCATCATCGCCCCGATCTCGTCGTGGGCGGCGGCTGTCACGGGCTTTGTGGACGGCGCGAACGGCCTCGACCTGTTCGTGCGCGCGATCCCCTATAACTTCTACGCGTTCGCGACGCTGGCAATGATGGTCACGCTCGCACTCGGAGAGTTCGACTACGGCCCGATGCGCGCCGCCGAGCTTGCGAAGAAGCTGGAGGAAAAGCACTCGCATCCGAGCATCACCGGCGCGGACGACATGCCCAACCCGCCCGTGAGCAGCAAAGGCAAGGTCATGCACCTGATCGTCCCGATCATCGTGCTGATCGTCTGCTGCGTCGTCGGCATGATCTACACCGGCGGCTTCTTCGAGGGCGAGACCTTCGTCGACGCCTTTGCGAATTCCGACGCCTCCGTGGGTCTGATGTACGGCTCCGCCGTGGCACTTATCATCACGATCATATTCTATCTCGCGACGCGCGTGCTGGACTTCAACGAGGTCATGAACGCCGTTCCCGAGGGATTCAAGGCGATGGTCCCGGCCATTCTGGTGCTGACCTTCGCGTGGACGCTCAAGGCGATGACCGACTCCCTGGGCGCGAAGGAGAACGTGGCGGCTCTCGTCGACAGCGCCGCGCACAACGGCAACGACCTGCTGATGTGCCTGCTGCCCGCGCTGGTGTTCGTCGTCGGCGGATTCCTCGCATTCGCGACCGGCACGAGCTGGGGCACCTTCGGCATCCTGATCCCGATCGTTGTCGACGTCTTCGGCGCAAACATGGGCAATGAGCTGATGATTATCTCCATCTCTGCCTGCATGGCTGGCGCGGTGCTCGGCGACCACTGCTCCCCGATCTCCGATACTACGATCATGGCGAGTGCGGGCGCGCAGTGCAACCACGTGCAGCACGTCTCCACGCAGCTGCCCTACGCGCTGACCGCCGCGGGCGTGTCGCTGTTCACCTATATCGTCGCGGGCTTTGTGCGCATGTGGTACGTTTGCCTGCCCCTGAGCATCGCCCTGATGGTCTTCACGCTGCTTATCATCCGCTCGATGCAGCCGAAGAAGGCGTAAAGACTCCCTTCGTCACGCGCTGCGCGCGTGCCACCTCCCTCTGGAGCGGGAGGCTAAAGGACGAGCCCTTCTTAGGCTCTCTCTTCGAGGGAGCTGTCGGCGAAGCCGACTTTTGAGACGTCGAAAAGTAGAGGAGTCTGCACCTCAATCGAATAACCCAAAACGGACGGAGCCGCGAGGCTTCGTCCGTTTTTGGTTATATCGGTGCACTCTTTGCGGGAGATCTCCTTTCGTCTCGCGCTGCGTGCGTGCCACCTCCCTCAAAGAGGGAGCTGTCGGCGAAGCTGACTTTTCGAGACGTCGAAAAGTAGAGGGAGTGCGAAAAGTAGAAGGAGTATGCGTCACACTCCCGCGAAAAACGCTTCGATCTCCTTCCTTGTGCAGCTTGCGCTGCCCTGCGCGAAGAAGGGCTTGCCGCCGCCGCGGCCGTTTAGCGCTTCATTGAGCGCCTTTACCAACTCGCGCAGGTCGCCGTCGCGCTGGCCCACGGCGTACTTCCACGCGCCGTCCGCGCCCGCAAACACCGCGCAGCGTCCGCCGCAGGTGTCCAGCACCGCGTCGCAGAGGCGGCGCACGCTGTCGGGGGACATCTCGTCCTCGAAGAGCAGCACATCGCCCTCACCCGCAAGCCTAGCCGCGACCTGCGCGAACACCTGGCCCTCCAGCCGCGCGGCGCGCAGCTTGACCTCTCCCAGCTCGTCCTCCAGCCGCTTCACTGCCGCCGCGCTCTCCGTCGGCTTCGCCGAGAGCGACTGCGCGACATGAAGATTCTGCTCCCACGCCACCGCAAGCGCGCGATACGCGCGCGCACCGCACAGCAGCTCAATACGTACGCCCTCGCGGAATTTCTGGCAGGAGAGGAACTTGACGACGCCGACCTGCCCGCTGCTTCTCACATGCGTTCCGCAGCAGGCGCAGCAATCCGCGCCGGGAAAGCGCACAATGCGCACGTCGCCCTCGATGGGCTTCTTGCTGCGGTAGTCGATCGCGTCCAGCGCCGCGCCGCGGTAGAAGCCGATCTCGATGGCGTGGTCCTCATGGAGATAGGCGTTGGCGCGGCGTTCGAGCTCCATCAGCTCCTCCCACGCAATGTCGGCGTTGAAGTCGATCGTCACGACGTCCGCGCCCAGATGGAAGCCCACGTTGTCACAGCCGTAGCGCGCGCAGATCAGCCCGGAGCAGATGTGCTCGCCCGAGTGCTGCTGCATGTGGTCAAAGCGGCGCTCCCAGTCCAGCGCGCCGCAAACGGCTGCGCCCGGTTCCAGCGGAGCGTCGCACAGGTGAATGATTGCGCCGTCCTTCTCATGCACGTCCAGCACGCGGACGCCGCCGAGCGTCCCGTGATCCGCCGGTTGTCCGCCGCCCTCGGGATAGAATGCCGTCGCGTCCAGAACGACCGCCCAGCCGCCCTTTACCTGCTCGCAGGTGAGCACCTGCGCCGTAAATTCACGGAGAAAGGGATCATCATAATAGAGCTTTTTTGTTTCCATGGGGAAATCCTCAACCTTTCAGCAGACCCATCTGCATTTTTGTACGCAGAACGCGCAGGCACGCGGCGTCGATGAGCGATTCGTCCAGCGTGCCGTCCCGCACCGCAGCAATCACGCGGGGGATCTGCTTTTCAAAATCCGTGGTCACGACCATATCGTTGCCCGCCTGCAACGCCAGCACCGCAATGTTGCCATCCTTCGCGTAGGCGCTCACCGCCTCCATCGCAAGGTCGTCGGTCAGCGCAACGCCGGTGAAGCCCATCTCCCGTAGCAGCTGATGCACGGCAGGGGAGAGGGAGGCGGGCAGCGTGTCGTCCATACAGCGCACGATGTTGTGGCTGACGAGCACGAAGGGCGCGCCCGCCCGGATACCGCTCAAAAACGGCAGCAGGTCGGAGCGCTGGAACCATTCCAGCGGGCGCTCGTCCACCGAAATGCCCGTGTGCGTGTCCTTGTTGTCCCCATAGCCAGGGAAGTGCTTGAGCACGGCGGCGACATGCTCGTCGTTCATCACGGAGACGACCGACTCGACATATTCCGCCGTCTCGGAGGCGTTTTTTCCATAGCTGCGCGCGTAGATAAAGTCGTTGGGACTGGTGGACACGTCGCACACCGGCGCGAAGTTGACGTTGATACCGTATTTGAACAGCAAATCGTTCTTCTGCGCTGCGTCGTTCAAAATCGCGCCAAGCCCGCCCGCGGCGTACAGCTCCTGCGGGGACTTGGAGCGGGAGGGGAAGAGGTTGGGGTTCCGGCTCGCGCGCGTCACGGTGCCGCCCTCCTCGTCCGAGCCGATGAACAGCGGGATACCCGTGTCATACGCCGCCGTGACCTGATAGCTTTCCAGCTTGCTCGTGAACTGCTGCGCCGTCAGCCAACCGCCCATGGAGTCCTGATAGTCGCGCGAAAACAGCAGCACGCCGCCGAGATGGTACTGCTCGATCTTGTCCGCCGCCGCGCTCTCCGGGCAACGCACGAAAAAGAGCTGGCCGACCTTTTCCTCCAGCGTCATGCCCTCCAGCAGCGCGCGAAGCGTTTCCTCGCGCCGCTCCTCCCGCGCCGCCTCGTCCTCCTGCTCCGCCTGTTCCTCCGCCTCCTGCTGCTCGCGCGCGGGAGAGGTCTCGGGAAGGTATTTTGGCTCCTTCGGCTCCTCCGCCGCCAGCGGCAGCTCAGGCTCCTCCGTCTGCACATCGACCTGACGCTCGCCGCAGCCGGCGAGCGTCAGAAGGAAGGTTATCAGGAACAGAGCAAAAAAGCGTTTCATACTAATTGAAATTATTCATCCTCGTGGGCAGTGACTTTGATATGGAGCTCGTCAAGCTGCTTCTGCGTGACCTCGCTCGGCGCGCCCATCATCACGTCCTGCGCGTTCTTGTTCATCGGGAAGGGGATGATCTCGCGAATGGAATCCTCGCCCGCGAGCAGCATGACCATGCGGTCCACGCCCGGCGCAATGCCTGCGTGAGGCGGTGCGCCGTAGCAGAATGCGTTGTACATCGCGGGGAACTTCGCCTTGACGTCATCCTCGCCGAGGCGCACCAGCTCGAACGCCTTGACCATGATCTCGGGGTCGTGGTTGCGCACCGCGCCGGAGGAGAGCTCCACGCCGTTGCACACCAGATCGTACTGGTCCGCCATGATCGTCAGTGGGTCGATCTCGCCC
>SVKP01000115.1 GCA_015068395.1 Oscillospiraceae bacterium | reverse complement strand
GGGTGCAGCGGGAGCTGAACCGCCGCCACACCGAGGCGCAGAGCAGCGGCCACGGCAACCGCTATCCCTTATCGGGCAAGATCAAGTGCGGCTGCTGCGGCTCGAGCTTTCAAGCACGCAAGCGGCACTATAAGGGCGGCGACGGGTACTGGAAGGTCTGGCGCTGCGGCAAGGCGACCTCCGAGGGCAAGGCGCGCATCAATGCGAGCGGCGAGCCGGTTGGCTGCGACGTCGGGCGGCAGCTCCGCGAAGACGTGGCGCAGGATATCCTAAAGCGCTCCGTTCAGGCGGTGCAGCTTGACGCGGACGCGATCACGGCAAACCTCACACAGATCGTAGAAGATGTGCTGAAAAGCGCAAAGGACGACGGCAGCAGCGAAAAGCGCCGCATTGAGCGCGATCTGGAGGCAGCAAAGGACAAGAAAATGGCGGCGCTGGAGGCTTTTCTGGCTCAATCCATCAGCAAGGAGGACTTTCAGTTCGTCAACGAACGCTGCGACCGCGAGATCGCTGCCTGTCAGGATCAGCTTGCCGCCATCGAACAGCGGCGTAAGCTCGATACCAAGGGCAAGACGGCGAAGCGCGACGTCCGCGCTGCGATCCGCGCTATCGTCACCGGCGAACGAGCGGACGAAGCTTTCTATGGGCGGCTGCTCGACCACATGACCGTTTACGCGGACGGCAGGGTAGAGGTCTACCTCGCGTTGCTGCCTACGCATTGGACGTATGTACTGGGCGGAATCGCTGATTTTGAGGCGAAAATGGTGCGTCATTACTGTTCCTCAGTGCCTATATCGCTACCAAAATTGCACATCTCAATTATTGCAAAAACGCATTATAATTTTTATTATTGCCCTTATTTGATGAAGACAAGTAGATGGATATTTCCGTCTACTTGTCTTTGTTTGATAAGGGCTATTTTTTTCGCGTTTCAAACTGTCAACTGGAACTCCGCCAATTTACCATGCGTAAAATGGAACAATGTATATTGTAACATGGTGCATCAAGGAGGTATGCACATGGTAAATGAATTACATATCAGGATTAGAGCGTTACGTCGTCAGCGTCAAATGAGACAAGATTACATTGCTGTGCAAGTCGGTGTAAGTCGATCCGCAATGTGCGCGTATGAGGCGGGGACGCGCAGACCCGCTTATGAAACGCTTGTGTTGCTTGCTGACATTTTCGGGACAAGCACGGATTATCTTCTTGGACGGACTGGCCGGTCAATCGACGCCGAAGGGCTGACGTCGGAGCAATACGCTATCGTTGCGGCGCTTGTGGAGCAGATGGCAAGCCAAAATAAACGGTTGGAGGACTTGAAACTATGAGGAAAACACTATTTTTTTCGATGATCTTGAGTTTGATATTATGCGTTGGTGCCAATGCCTACACCGACGAGAACGGGCGGCATTGCGCAGGAAACATTGAGGAATTGTGTGAAGAAGTCAATATTGTAAGCAAAACAATCGTGATTACAAATAAAATAACGATTGATAGAACAGTGAAAACGACTCATAACATTTTGCTTATGGTCGACGAAAGTGTCAAAGGTGGCCCTATCCTCACAATAGCAGACGGCGGAGAGCTGAATGGTTTTGATATTCTTGTGCAAAATCGTTCGGCTGATATTGTAAGCGTTGTTTCTGCGGGAAATGCAGGGAAAATTAGTAATTGCAATTTTATCGGCGGATATATGGTAAATAGCAGTGTAATTAAGGTCAAAAAAGATGCAAAAGCGCAAATAATTAACTGCAACTTCTATAATTTGCGATATAATAGCGTTTATGCAAATCAATCGTCTGATGTGGTTTTGCGCGATTGTGGCTTTTTCGGATGCGAAAACTTGATTATCATTACAAACAATTCAAATACAACCCTTGAAAACTGCTACTTTGCTACTAATCAAAACAGACAATGCAGTATGCTTTTTAGTGGAACTGTTGCCATTTCTTATGAAGGTAACGAAAAAAACGCCGCATTCTACGAATACGAAACAGGGAAGAAAATTGAACTGCCTTGTTATCTGGAACTTGATAATTTCGTTGGGTATATCTATTTGACGGATGAAGAAGCAGCGGATCGGTTTAATATTGAGCCGGAAGTCATAATACAAACGATAGAAGTAGAGAAGATTGTTGAAGTTCCCGTTGAGGTCGAAAAGATTGTAGAGGTTGAAAAAATCGTTGAAGTCGAGAAAATCGTTGAAGTTGAAAAGCCTGTAGAAGTTGAACGTATCGTTGAAGTCCCTGTAGAGGTTGAGAAAATTGTTGAAAAAACGGTAGAAGTACCGGTTGAAGTTGAAAAAATAGTCGAGGTTGAAAAGATTGTTGAGGTTCCCGTAGAGGTTGAGCGCGCCGTAGAGGTGCCGGTCGAGGTTGAAGTCGAGCGAATCGTCGAAAAGACGGTCGAAGTCCCCGTTGAGGTCGAAGTCGAGCGAATCGTCGAGGTGCCGGTTGAGAAGATCGTCGAGAAAATCGTAGAGGTTCCCGTTGAAGTTGAAAGAATTGTCGAAGTACCTGTAGAGGTCGAAGTCGAGCGGATCGTCGAAATTCCCGTTGAAAAGATTGTTGAGGTCGAAAAGCCCGTCGAAGTCATAAAGACCGTAGAAGTCCCCGTTGCTGTGCCGGTCGTTCGCACGGAAACGGTGGAGGTTGAGCGCATCGTCGAGAAAACCGTCGAGGTCGCGCCGGTAGCCAAGACCGCAACGCTCAACGGCGTCACGCTGCGGCAGGACACCGCTTTTCTGTCTGGTTATTTTGCGGCGCTAAAGGGTAAGTCTGCAACCAGGGCGGACGTCGCGGTTATACTCTTTCAGCTTGCCGGCGAGCAAATCACAGCGGCGGGCGAAAGCTGTGTCTATACGGATGTTACCGCATCCATGCCTTACGCTGAGGCAGTTTTCGCGCTTTCGCAAGCTGGCCTTTTCAACGGCGTCGGCGGCGGGCGGTTTGCACCAGATCAGCCGATGACTAAGGGGCAGGTTGTTACCGTCTTGACTCGCTTGCTTGGTATCACGCCGATGGAGAGCGTGGGGAACTGGGCGACTGGATACCTTGAAGCGGCGCAGGCGCACGGCATCGCCCTGGGTATCAGTATGGACGAGCTGGGCGATATTATAAGCATGGACGAGCTGCAAGCCTTGATTTTAAGCCTATTTGAGCAGTAACGAAAAAGACCGTGAGGGTAATCCCTTACGGTCTTTCCGCTATTTCACGTTCCATAAGCTGAATAATAAGCTGATTTAAGGACAAACCGCGCGCAGCGGCGGCGTGTTTCCATACATCTTTTTGTCCTTTAGGCACGCGAATCTGTATGCTGTCAGTCTTTTCAGCAAGATACTTGATCGACGCTTTTTTCTGAGCGTCAGTGTATTTGTCTCCCATCTCAGCTTTACCTCATAGCGCTAAAATATTCTCGATTTGTCTTCTCGACCGATAATATTTTACACCAAAATATATATGATTGCTATATACATATTTGACAATATGATTGCTATATATTTGTGTGTTCTGCCTATTGCGTATATAGCAAGCATATACTATAATAGGGAACGTCAAGAGGCACCAAAAACGGGATTGGGGAGGTAGTTTTATGGTCGATCAGAGCTTGACGCCTGTTATCGGAAAACTTGAAAAATTATTTTCAACGCTCAATGAAAGGTTTTTCGACGGAGAACTGCAAACACCGGTTATCACGGTATCGCCTGACACGACTAAGGGCGCTTACGGATGGTGTACGAGCTGGCGGGCATGGACGGACAAAGCGCCTGGAACTGCAGAGAGCGAGAGCGCCGGAGAATCTGACGGTTACTATGAAATCAACATTTGTGCGGAACACATCGCAAGATCGTTTTCGGACATCATTGAAACGCTGTTGCATGAAATGTGTCACCTCTACAACCTTCAGATTGGCGTCCAAGACACAAGCAGGGGAGGCTTTTACCACAACAAACACTTTGCGGACGCCGCTGAGAAGCACGGCTTGACGGTTGAGAAGACCGCGAAATACGGATACAGCAAGACGAAGCTCAACGCCGAGGCTCAAGCCTTTGTGGACGGCATCGCAGACACCAAGTTTGAACTGTACCGAAAGCCGACGACCAAAACCAAAGGCGTCAAGAAGGGGCAAAGCTCCAGAAAGTACGTTTGCCCGTGCTGTGGCGCGATCATCCGTGCAACGCGCGAAGTCAACGTCATTTGCGGCGACTGCAACACGCCGTTTGAACAGGTCGAGTAACAAAAAAAAGCTGCGCTATCGGCTTGACGGGCGGAAAGGAACAAAACATGACAGATCAGAATTTTGTGATTGACCGCGCGAACATCCTCAGCATGAGCACCATCCGCAACGATAGAATACATTTGCCGTATGCAGTAACGGGCGACGTCCTCTATTATGCCGAGGCACTAATCGCCGAGGTAATGCCGGCTGACGATTATCCCGATACCGACGACGGCAATCAGCGCCTTTGTGAAGACTGCGCGATGATTCTCGAAAAGAGCACGGTTACAGCGGTTTTGACCTTGGACGTGTCGACACAAAAGCCCCTTACTGGCATTATGATCGGCGTCGATCTGCCTGACGGACATCGCATTACAAGGCAAATCTATACGCCTGCCGGCAATGCGCTTGCGCCTGACATCATCACGGACTATCTGGCCGACGGCGCGCCTGGTCTCCGCGCAGATATACGCGACTTCTACGAAAAGCAGCACGGTCGTTTCCTGCACCGCGCTATCCTAAGCGGTGGAGCTGGCCTTGCTGGTATGTCCCGCGAGTGCTGCGCGGCAGTCCGTGCGCTTGTCAACAAAGGTTATCAGCCGAGAACCATCCTTGCGGCGCTCTCCTGATTTGCTTTGCAAAATGCACAATTCGAGGCCGTCACTGTTGTCAACAATAGCGAATGCAGTGGACTGAGTAATTTTTCCTCTGATAGACCTGGTAGGTAAGATATGCTATGGGGTTGCGGCGGGCAAAATGCCCGCCGTTATCTCAATTATAAAAAGGTGTGGAGGTAAAGGGAATGGCTGATTTCGGATTTATAAGTGGAGAGAACATTGTTTCATGGGTAAGTATTTCGCCCGACCGTATCATTTTGCCATATCTGGATGATTCGATAGTGCGTAAGGCTGTAATTGCTATGGTGTCAGAGCAGGTGCGCGCCGATATGTGGAATGCTGCGGAAGAATGGCAGATCGAGGACAGAATCACCGATGAACTGGATAAGGCGATGGTCAGCGTTTGCCTTGATCTAATACCCTCATGCACAAGCCCGCACGTCGGCTTTATCGTCAGAGTCCGGCTTGCAGACGGGAGAGAGCTAAAACGAGAGGTTTTTGTAAAGGAATCCAGCGCCTCCGCTGTAAATCTGGTAATGGCATTTTTAGAGAACGGCGCGCAGGGTATCACCGATGAAGCAAGAGAATCCGCCAAATATCAAATTGAGTGCTATATAAGATCGAGGCAAATACAAGGGCGGGTGTAACGCTGTGTTTTCTAATTTCGATAAGATAAACAAGCCGTTATACAACGATATATTAAAACTATGTTTGCATCGAAAAATCAGCAATTTACCATAAAAACAAGTCGAAATATAACGGCATAATGTCCAATAGATTACAAAAAGAGCTTTAAGGGAAAGAAAAGCGTTTCCACTTTTGTTTTTGAAAGTCTAAGCGCCGAATATGCCGATATATAACGGGCTTTCCCGACTCTGCAAAACCTGAAATATGTCCGGTTTTCATGCGGAATAGGTCGTTATATTACGCTTTGTTCCTTTTCTGTTTAGATAAATAGCTTTAAGGGAAGTACCGACGTTTGCAAGAAACGAATGTGCCTTTAGACCAAGTAAATCCTTTGATTTTACCGTACTGGCGGATGTTCCACATGGTTGTGCGGCTGGAATCGGCATATCCAGCCGCTACTAACCCAAATTTTTTTATGTCGATAAATTTCGACATGGCAAAAGTGAGGTGAAATTATGCCCCTGAGAACAAGGCTGCAGCTTTTTCTGGAACAGAGCGGATCGAGTCAAACACATGTTGCAAAAACGCTGAATATGCCACTTGATACAATCAATAGGTTTATTACGGGGCGTAGACCCCTACCGCGCCGCTGGGTGTCCGTGCTGGACGCCTATCTTGTGCAGCACGGCTATTGACACGGTACTGACGGCACAAGCCGTTTAGTATAACATCTTTCTTTCACCGGCGACCGCTTTTTGCGTTGAGCGGTCGCCAACAGGTATCAACAGCGCAAGCTGTAGATATACAAGCCGCGACCTTCACGCGGTAGGCGCACGGTGGCAGTCTTACCTGCATCATTGACCCTTTGCCCGACCTCCTACATAAAACGGGCGTCCATTGTCAACTGTAAGGGTGGATGGTGTGACATGTCTGCGGCCTTTTGGCCGTTTAAGCGACCGTGCGCCGCCTTGCGGGGCGATGGTATCACGTCTTCTTGGTTTGCCTGCCGGCTGCCTTGGGATATGCTGCCATCGTCCCGTAATTTCAAAACAAAACACATTACAAGAAAGGACAAAACACATGAAAACGAGACAAAGAATGATCTACACCTACGGAATGGCGCAAGCTCTTATCAATCAGGGCTTTATGCCTGTTTCACAGGCTCCAAATGCGCGAGACATGACGAAAACGGTTTGGCTGTTTGATTCTACGCCTGAGTTTGAGGCCGCTTGTGCTGACTATATCGCTGAGTCCGCGCGCGCAAAGGCAAACAAGCCGGAGACGAAGAAAACGACACAAAACGTCAGCAACGAAGCGCTTGCAGACCTTTATTTGATTGGCAACCAGAACGTCGAGACCATCGCGCGCGTGCATGGCGTCACCGTGGAGCGCGTCTTGAACGCGATCAGGAACGACCGGCGTGTCGTCGATGTGCTGCGGTATGCGGCGCTGACGTCTCAGCAACGCGCCAAATACAACGCCGCGCAGACCGACGAGGAACGCGAGACGATCTTGCAGGCGTGCGGCAATTTCTGCGCGATCAGCGGAGACAATGCCCGTACATTTGTCGGCGGCAAGGAGGTGGAATAATGTGCCTCTATCCGAACGGTTTTCCGAACGAACGTGTTGACGTCCGCACTGGTCTTGCGCTGCTTGACAAGGGATTTGAGCCGAAAAATGTTGAATTTTTCGCAAATTGCCATGATGTCTTTATTTTTCATCGGACGCCTCAGCTCGCTGCGGCGCTGAAAGAGATGAACAAGCGTCAGGCAAAATGCAAGAACGATCGTCACTTTTGGAGCTATGTCGGCGGCGTCATGGATGCTTTTCCGAACACAAGCCCCGAACAGATCGACCTTTACGGTTTCACCTTCTGCAATGTCGGCGTCCTTATGGCATATCGGACATGGGACGAAGACAAACGCCGTCAATTCCTTATGTCACTGCCTGAAACGCGCAAGAAGATGGTGCGCGACGCCTACGGCTGGAAGTGAGGCGGCGCGTGTATGGCCAAGGGAAGACCTGGAATCTTACTGTATTTTGACACGGTTGAACCGCTGCTTGAACAACTGAACGACGAAGAGTTAGGCCGGCTGTTCCGCGCATCGTTCGATTATGCGAAAAGCTCAATCGAACCATCGTTCGATGATCGTATTCTTAAAATGGCATGGGGAAGTATAAAAACGTGCTTAGATCGAGACGAGGCGCGCTATAATGAGGCGATCATACAGCGGCGATATGCTGTGTACTCGCGCGAAAGCAAGCGGCACAACCAAGAGCCGCTTTCGTTCGATGCGTATAAAGAGAAGGAATTATCGACCGATAACGACCGACATCGACCGATAACGGTCGATAACGGTCGACATCGACCGATAACGAGCGATAACGACCCGTATCCAACTACAACTACAACAGCAACTACAAAAACAACTAAAGGGGATCGTCAACCTTACAACGATTTTTCGGAAGTAGCAGACGAGGACGAAGAAGAGTTTGACGGAGACGTTGAAACGTATGAACGTCCTGCAAATGATCGTCCCTATGTAGCTGAAGCTGTTTGTGAGGTAGAGGCGGCGGACGATCTGCCATTTTGATTATAAGGCTTGGGCTTGTGCCTGAGCCTTTATTTTTTTGCTTTAAGGCAGAGTTACACGAAAACACAGTCTTTTCGTGTGTATTTCCCCTTTGCTTTTGGGGATGGCATGTTTTCCCGCTGGTATCGTTTCGGCGGGAATTGAAGTAAATTATTCAGAGGAAATCTGTAAAACTTGTCAAAGCATTTCTTCGATAGAAAGGAGGTACACATGCTTGATTATTTCAGACAGCAATATATCGAGCTGAAAATCAGTCAACCGCAGTTGACAAACGCTCAGATTGCGGACAGGATTGGAGTGACGCGACAGAGCATTTGGAATTATAGCAAGGAAGCGGAGGTAAAGGCAGAGCTTGACCGCCGTTTACGCTCCATTATGGAGAACGCGAATATTAGGCTGCGCAACAATACAGATGATCTTATGCGTCAGCTTTTAGAGCTTGCAACGAATCCAAAGACAGAGGCGCGCGTTCGCAGCGGTGCGCTGCAATATCTCCTTGATCGTTCTATGGGTAAGGCGGCGGAGCAGGTCAATATCGACGTGAATGACGGCACGACCGACGCCGCCGATGTACTCAGCAGCTTTAAGGAGTTCTTAACGAAGAACGGATATTACAAACCTGAGAAGGAGGACACCAACAATGAATGAGCTGAGAAACGCCGGCTATCTGGAACACGATTTCAGCGCGGGCGATGACGTCACGGCATACATTTACCGTGAGATCAAGGCGCGCCGTCCCAACTGGAAAGCGGACGAGCTGCATTTCCTTGAACTGCACGCCGCGAGCGCGTTCACGTTCACAATGGACGGTTTCACCTGGACGGCGGTAAATGGCGCGTGGATTGGTAGCAACTGCCGAATCAAGAGCCTTGTCGTCAATGATGACGTCGCAGGGCTTAAAATGGCTTTCAGGTACGACGACTAAGGTAGTACCAAAAGTAACGTATTAGGGAAAAGTATCAAAACTGCTTGACTTTAGCGCCGACATGGTTTAGTATAGTGGTATCGAATCTAACGAACGTCAGATTTTACACTACGCCGATAGGAGATAAAGCTATGTGCATGTACGGATATGCCCGAATCAGCAGGCCGACGCAGAACATCGACCGGCAGATCAGGAACATCAAGCAGGCTTTCCCCAACGCTGTTATTGTGCAGGAAGTTTATACGGGTACGGAGATCGACCGTAGAGAATGGAACAAGCTGATAAAGAAGATCAAGGCGGGAGATACGATTGTCTTTGACAGCGTTTCCCGTATGAGCCGCAACGCCGCCGAGGGATTCGAGACATACGAGGCGCTTTATCAAAAGGGCGTCGAGCTGGTTTTCCTGAAAGAGCCACATATCAACACCGGCACATACAAGGCCACGCTTGAAAGCGCCGTCCCTATGACCGGCACCACCGTCGACCTGATACTGGAGGGTGTAAACCGCTACCTCATGGCACTGGCCAAGGAGCAGATAAGACTTGCTTTTGAACAGGCTGAAAAGGAAGTCAGCGACTTGCACCAACGCACAAAGGAAGGTATCGAAACGGCGCGCCTCAATGGTAAGCAAATCGGGCAAGTACCAGGGGCAAAGCTGACGACGAAGAAGAGTAAGGCGGCAAAGCAGATCATACTTGAACATTCAAAGGATTTCGGCGGAACGCTGAGTGATAAAGACGTTATGAAGCTCGCTGGAATTTCTCGAAACACTTTTTACACATATAAGGCGCAGCTACGGGGAGCCGGAGCTTGACGCGATAGAAAGACCGTGCCTCATTTGGGCGCGGTCTTCTTGCGTCGTTAGGGGGTAGGTTTCTATTTCTGACGGCGCGCGCGGCGGTTTCGGTTCCCCTCACAATTTTTTGCAAAATTTTCAAACCGAAAGGACACGTTATGACAAAGCAAGCCTATGACGAAATGAAGCTGTGTATCATGCAGGACATGCTGAAGACTCTGGCGGATCTGGAGCCTACGCAGCCGGACGAAAAGCCCAAGGCTGAGAAAGTCCAGCCCGAAAAGCCCAAAGCAAAGAAGAGACCGGCCAAGAAAGCGCAGCGGAATCGCGGCATTGTTGTATGCGATCAGCGTGCGCTTTATGCCCTTGCGGATGCTGAGATGCTCCACACGATCTATGCTATATCGCCTGATAAGGCTTTCCCTGGCGCAAAAGTCTGGATGGTAGAAGATACTGAGGTCACGCGGAAGATTCTCGCGCCGTTCTTATCTGAACCGACTAAGGACGGTGTTCATCATGAGTGAGATCACGCCGCCGACATTCCTTGAAGCGTTGAAGCACGCCTTTAAGGAGAAGTACACCTTTGAAGAGCACGACGACGGTTTTCACATCGTTATCGGAAAATCGCCGGACACTAAGGCTTTCTTCCGCTATTTCCTGCGGCACGGAAAATAAGGAGGCGCAGCCATGAAATACATCGTTGCTTGCGGCGCGGGCGCGATTGCTGACCTTGAAAGCGCCGGATTTTCTCGCCTGCCATATCGTGAAGATGTGGAGATTGAGGGCTGTTTCAGCATTTCAAGCGACGGCAAGACGAGCAAAGAACAGGCGCTTTTTGCTTTCACGCCTGCGCTGCAATACTTCTTTTGGCGGGAGGGGGTTTTGTGATGGCGAAGAACATCAACCAGATCGTCACGCCGGAAGACATGGCGCTGCTGTTCCAGACCGTCACCGATCTATACGGCGTCGACAACGCGCAAAAGATTCTGGAGCAGTACGGCGGCAACCTTTGGGGGCGCGACGGGCTTGCGTTCATTATTGGGCGGGAATCTCTGCCGTTTTTCTGCCGCTACTTCCTTCAAGACACATTCAGGCCAAAACCGGACAACACCGCGCGCGAGCTTGCCCCTATCCATTATGAGGTGTGGGACGCTCTCGAAGACATGTTTATCCGCGACGCCTACGATAAACTGGAGCTTGTCATGCCGCGCGGCTCTTCCAAGACAACTACCTGCGATTTTGCGCTTACCGTGTGGGCGCATTGTTATAAATTGTCCGTTTATACGCTGATTTGCGGCAAAACGGAGCAGGACGCTACCGAATTTGTGCGGAATGTCCGCACGGCGCTGGAGGAAAACCCTTATATCAACGCCGCTTTCGGCAAACTGCTTGACCCAAGAAACAAGCGTTTTGTCTGCAATTCCCTTGAATTGGAGCTAACAAACCATACAAAGGTGCAGGCAATCAGCTCCACAAGCTCCATGCGCGGCAAGAAGTTCGGAAATCACAGGCCGAGCCTCATTATTGCCGACGATTATCAGGGCAAAAGCGACATCCTGACGCAGGAGGCGCGTGACCGCAAATATAATACTTGGGTGGAAGATTGCACCTATGCCGGCGACACTGCCGTCTTTCGCAACGGAAAGAAGGTCAAGCAGGCGACAAAGTTTGTCGTGCTGGGTACACTGATGCACCGTGACTGTTTTATGAGCAGGCTGTTGAATGACAGCAGCTATAAGCATATCGTTCGGCGCGCCGTGGATGTCGCCGACGTGGACGCATTTTTCAATTCGGGGCATTGGGCAAAGTTCAAGGCGATCCTGTTCAATGCTAAGGATATGTTAGCAAAAGACAACGCGACAGAATACTATTACGCGCATGAGGCGGAAATGCAATTCAAAACGCTATGGCCTGACAAGTACAACTGTCTTGACTTGGCGCTTGACTACTATGCGAATCCATCCGCTTTCAAGCAAGAGCTGCAAAACGACGTCAGCAAGGTCGGAGAAAAGGCGTTCCATGCGGTCAAGCATGTTCCCGCCGCAGAGATCGAGGACAACGATTTCGATTTGACAATTTTGGTTTGCGATCCGGCGGTCGAGACAAACAAAGAGAATGACTATACGGCGCTTTGCGTCGCAGGGAAGACAAGCAACGGTTTTCGCTGGGTGCGCAGAGGCGAGATCGAGCGATACAGCTTTGACGCCTATGTCGACCGTGTGATTCAGCTCTTGGAGACGTTCGAGGACATTTCTTTCGTTTGGGTGGAGAAAAACACCTTTAACGGCGCGGATGTCCGCGAAATCCGCAAGCGCATCGAGGCACACGACACCTTGAAGCGCCGCCGCATCGAGATCATCAATGAGCGGCAGACGAAGAACAAGGAAAACAAAATCAGGGCAATCGGCGGCAAGGTCGACAGTGGTTTCATTGTGTTTTGCGACGATGACGAGCCTTTTTATAGTCAGGTGCTTGCCTATGAGGGCGAGGGTTACACGCTGCACGACGACGCGCCGGACGTTTTGGCGGAAGCTGACCGACTGCTTGACATCCTGAAAGAAGAAACACCGCTTATGCGGGTATATGACTTGTCCGTTTTGGGACTGTAAGGGGGTGAATTATGAAACAAGAAACGCTTGTAAAAAAGATGATTGCCGATTATCGGGCGTCGCTGCCGTTCTATGAGGTCATGCAGCGCTATTATAGGGGCGATCAGGATATTGTCTATAAGGTTTGGAACAATCCAAAGCGTTGCAACAAAATCGCCATTGAAAACTTTATTTCAAAGTTTGTCGATGAAGAAGTCAACTATGTTTTGGGGAATCCGCTTTCTTACGTCTCTAAATCCGGCAACACTGACGCAATCACTGCGATCGACGAAAACCTTTTCCACTGGAAGACAAACCATAATGCGCTACTCATGCGCGATTTGGAGATTTTCGGAAAGGTCTACTCGCTTTCCTATATCGACAGGGAAGGGCGTTACTGCGAGCGGATTTTGAACCCGACAAACGCTATTGCATACTGCGACGAGGACGGCGTACCTCAGCTTTTTATTCATTTTTATCACAAAAAGTATGAAAGTGCGGAGTATTACGACATTTACGACGACAACGGCAATATTGACATCTACAAGGGCGGGAGCAAAATCGGTCATGCGACGCATCCGTTTAAGGGCTGCCCTGTCTCTGTCTGCGAAATGGATGACGTAAGCGAGACGATTTTCGCCAAAATCCGCCATTTGCAGGACACATACAACGATACGCTTTCCGATCAGGCGTCTATTATCGGCGACTATCGCAACGCTTATTTGGTTGTCACCGGCGTCGAAGTGACCGACGAAATCGCTAAAAAGATGGACGATCACGGGCTTTTGAACCTGCCGGCAAACAAAAATGCTGATGTTCATTGGCTGATGAAGGAAATGAACGACAGCTATATTCAGAATACGCTTGACGACCTGCGAAACGCCATGTATAGCGTCTGCAACCATATTGACGGAAACGAAAAGCTCCAGAGCAATACAAGTTCTTTGGCGATCCGCTCGCGCCTAATCTTCTTGGAGCAGCGCGCAAAATCCATGTATGACTACATCCAAGATGCAATCTATGACCGTATCGAACGATTATTCGAGTATTTGGCACTGAAAGGGCTGGACTACAACGTCAGCGACATTCAGATCAATTACACGCCTAACGTGCCTACGGACATTATGACGATTGTGCAGGCTATTTCTCAACTTGGCGACAAGCTCAGTACGGAAACGGCGCTTTCGCTGTTGCCGTTCATTGAGAATCCGTCTGTTGAGATGGAGCGCATCCGAAAGGAACGCGAAGAGGAAGAGACGATCGACCTTGACGCGATCGACGAGTGAGGTGTCGCGGCATGAGCTTAGAGCAGGAAGCGCTTGAGATTTACAAGAAAGCAGAGAAAACCGGAGCAAAAACGACTCGCAACGTGCTATTGCAGTATAAGCGTGCCATGAATGACATCTTGACGGAAATCGCAAAAATTTCATTGGAATACACTGTAAACGGTGAAATTAAGATTTCAAAAGCGCAACGCGCAAAGGCATTGTTGCAGCTTGCCGTGCGTCTGAAAGAAGAGTGCCGCGAGCTGGCCGAGTATCAGACCGACGCGACGACCGCGACAGTGGAAAAGGTGCTTGATGACGTCTATGTATCTACGGCATACACCATTGACAAGGGTATCGAGATAAACAAATCCTTTGCGATGCTCAGCCGTGAGTTCATCGACACAGCGCTCAACTTGGAGATTGACGGCAAAACCTTCTCTAACCGCATTTGGGATAACTGCGGGGAGCTGGCAAACCGCGTCAGGCGCGACGTGCAAAGGGCGATGATAAACGGAGAGAGCACCGAAAAGCTCGCGCGGCAAATCAAAAAGGACTTTGGAAGCTCAGCTTATGAGGCAAAGCGCCTTATCAATACTGAGGTCGCGCGCGCCGTCTCTGAGGCGCAGGACGAAGCATATAAAAACAGCGGCGTCGTGGGTATGGTCATGTGGACGGCGACTCTGGAGGATAACACCTGTGACGAGTGCGCGAGCTATGACGGGCAGTATTTCCCCGTTGGCGATCATCCGGCATTGCCGGCGCATCCAAATTGCCGTTGCGCATGTATTCCCGTCATCGAGGGATGGGAGCCGACGCAGAGGCTTGACAATAGCAAGTCTGGAATCGGCAAAGAGGTCATAGACTATACGACCGTGAGCGATTGGAAACGCTCAAAGGGGCTATAATAGCCTTAAAATAATTTGTTCAAAACGTCAGTCTGTACGACTGGCGTTTTCATTTTGAAATGAATGTGCGGGGCGCGTAAGCGAATCGCACGGGCATTATGGAGGAAAAAACAATGACTTTTGCTGAAATTATCGCTGCTATGAAGCAGTTTGAGACGACGGACGACTATAAGAAGTTTGTGGACGGGCTTTTCACGCCTGAGCGAGTCAAGGCGTTCCTTGATACGGAGGCAGGGCAGAAAGCCATGCAGCCGTATATCGACAAGCAGAGCGCCAAGGGGCTTGAGACTTGGAAGACGAACAACCTGCAGGGTTTGATCGACGCCGAGATCAAGAAGCGTTTCCCCGACGCCGATCCCAAGGACGTCAAACTTGGCGAAATGGAAGCCAAAATCGCGGCGCTCGAAAAGGAAGCGGCGCGGAAGGAACTGCTTATCAAGGCGCAGGCCGTCGCAACGGAGAAGAAACTGCCCGTAAGCCTTGTAAACTACTTCATTGGCGAGGATGAAAAGCAAACCACCGAGAACATCGGCGTGCTGGAGAAAGCCTTTACAGAGGCGATTTCCGCAAGTGTCGATGCTCGCTTGAAGCAGGGAAATCACGTTCCAAGCGACGACAAGAGCGCCCAAATGGACGGCGTAACCGCCGCATTCCTGGAACGTAATCCTGACATCAAGATCACCGACTAAAATACTAAGAAAAGGAGAATAAAATTATGGAAATCTCTGTGCGTTATAGCAAGCTGGTAGACGCCAAGCTGCGCAATGAGCTTGTCCTGAAGGACGGCGTTATCTTCAACAACTATTTCGAGGGCGATCCCAAGGCGGGCGCGGTCAAGATTCGCAAGAGCGGCAGCGCAACCGTGAACGACTATGACCGCGTGAACGGCGTCGATCTGACTTCCGGCGCTTCTCAGTGGATCACCTGCAACATCAATAAGGACAAGGCGGTCAACGAGATCGTCGACGGTTATGAGGCCGCCGCAATTCCTGACGGCATCGTTGCCGATCGTCTTGACGCTGCTACCTATGGTCTTGCTGAGGCAATGGATAAGGACGGCGCTGCAGAGCTGGTCAGCGGCGGCACCACTCTTGACACCACGACCGCCTACACCAAGTCCAACATCTACGACGGTTTTGTCGATGTGCGTCAGGCAATGTCTGAGGCGGGCGTGCCGCAGAACGGTCGTTATGCTCTTGTCAATCCTGAGACCTATGCAAAGCTGCTGAAGTCTCCTGAGTTTATCGCCGCTTCCGATCTTGGCGATAAGGTCAAGGCAACCGGCGCGGTCGGCGCTATCGCTGGTTTCGCAATCTACGAGAGCGCTAACCTTGGCGAGAAGGTCGAGGCTATTTTCGGTCATCCGAACTATGCGACGCGCGTCAAGGAGTGGAGCGTTCCGGTTCAGGTGCGTCCGCTGCAGGACAGCAAGCATATCGGCGCATCCGCCATTTCTGGCCGCATGGTGTACGGTCACAAGGTCAGCAACGCGAACGCGATTTTTGTCAAGAAGACTGCTTGATAGGAGGCGTTGCGTATGGGCGACATGTACCAAGACACCGTAACCGTTGCGGAGTGCATTGAGCTTTGCGCGGAAACAGTCAAAAAGGAATCCGGCCAAACGGACGACGATCTTGTCGCCATCAACATTGAGCGCGCCTATCTGAGCATTTGCACCTATCTTTGGTGCGACGAGCTGCCCCGACGCCTTGTGAGTGCGGTCGGGGCGCTCGCGCCTACCTTAATTTGCTTTTCTGACCGCTCTACCAACGGTTATGTCACACAGCAGACGCAGGGGAGCCGGTCGGTTTCCTACGGTTACGGCAAGGGCGCAGAGCTGGACGAGTACGGTTTGACCGCCGCAGTCCGTGCGATGCTGCCGCCGCCGAGATTGCGGGTGTTCTGATATGACAAAGTGGTTTTATGACAAAGAGTGTACGATCTTCCGTGAGGAAGGAGGACACCTTTATCACGGATCATGGGTAGAGGGCGAATTGCATGAGGTGTGTCGACCTGCCTGCGATGTGCAGCCGGTCAACAGGGAACAGCTCTATAAAGAATATGGCCTTGAAATCGACTGTTCTATCCGTATTTGGTGCGATCTGTGCGATATTCGCGTGGGGGATATTGCCGAGTATAGCGGTCAGCAATACGAGATCGTCAAGGTCATCAAGTGGGACGACTATCTTGATGTAATCGGAAAGGACTATCTGCAAAATGAGTGAGTTTACAGAGGCGGCGGACATCGTACACGCTAAAGCGCTGGAAACGATGGCCGAGGCCATGAAGATTATCCAAGCCGAGACACAACTAATTTGTCCCGTTAAAACCGGCACGCTCAGGCGCTCATACCAGAGCGACGCGCGCGACGTGGACGGCGTTATCTGCGGCGCGGTTGGTTCAAACGTAGAATATGCGGTTTGGGCTGACCTGAAACAGCCGCATTTGACGCGCGCGGTCGAAGAAAACACGCAAAAAGTGCAAGAAATGTTCACCAACGCGCTGAAGGATGGAGGCCGATAAATATGGATTTCAATACCATCCGCGAGTATCTTATCGCTGACGCCGAGCTTTATGGTATGGTCGGCGACAACATTTTCTTGCTGGAACGGCCTGAAAAAAGCGCCTGCAAGGATTATATCGTGTATAATCCCAAAGAAATGCGCAGTATCGGCGGAGGTGTCCGCGCTTATCAGCTCGATATTCGCGTTATCAGCAAGGACAAACTGAAATTACTCGCCATCAAGTCGCGGCTGGTTGATCTTCTTGACAATCACGACCGCGCAACCAGAATAAGCGACGCCGACGCTTATATCCGCAAGATCAGGCTGATTAACGGCGGAGGCATTGCTAAGGCGGAAAATGGGGAATACAACGCCTTTCTCTATTTTTACGTCATTGTTTGAAAAACCATGAAAGGAGAGAAACAACATGCACGTTGTTACTAATAAGCTGCGCGGCGGCGAAAAGAGCAGCGTTATCGTTGGTTCCGGCTATCTGTATGCAATCGACGCCGATACCATCGAAAACCCGTTCGACATGTCCGCCGAGGACGTCGACAAGCTGATTGAGATTGGCTATATTCAGGGCGACGCAACGCTCAAAGCGACTGCCGCGAGCGTTGACCTGACGACCGCAAACTATGGCAAAATCGGCAAGATCTACTCTGACAAGGAAGTTACCTTTACGACTGGTATCATTTCTTGGAATTTGGATAATGTTTCCAAGTTCCTGACTGGATCGAAGTTTGAGACTGCCGCAAGCGGAAGCCGCTATTATTACGGCGTCGACGACAATGCGCCCAAGGTGCTGCTGAAGTTCATCGCTGACGATCAGAAGGAAGGCAAGACTATCTCTATTGTCATGCCTATCGCACAGTTTCAGGGCGAGCTTGAAATGAATTTCTCCGCAGAGAATCCGGTCAGCTTCAACTATGCTTTTGACCTGATGACTGCGGTTGATCCTGCCGATAAGAAGTCCTATTACTTCTATGTCGACGAGGAAAACGTCGAGGATACGAACGATCCCGATCCCGATCCGAACAATCCCTAAAATTTGACAATACAAGGAGACAATAAAAATGGCAAATCGTAAGATTGACCTTTCCGGCCTGAAAAAGGACGACATTGAGATCGTCAGTCTGACCGGACATACCTACACTATCCCTGGTAACTTCTCCAGCGAGCTTTTCATTGAGCTTTATAAGACTTATGACGAGCTGAAAGCGCTGAAGAACACCGACATTGAGCGCGCTTTTGCAATGCTCAAAGAGTGGGCGCTTGCCATTATCAGCATGGATAAGTCTCAGCAGGTCAGTATGGAAACGGTCGAACGTGAGTTCAACGATTTCAAGGTGCTGGAAATGCTGTTGACAAACCTGCTGAAGATGGCGAACGACTGACATGATCCGCGATCTTGCCTTTATCGTCCCTGATGACCTGACTATCGCCCTTCCGTCGAAAGCGGAGGGGCGATTTTTTGTCTGTCTGGAGGGTGGGATTTCGACACGCCTGTATTTGAAGCTGTTGATGCTTTCTCAGAAATGGGAAGACCTAAGCAGCATTGAATCTATCGAGGCGGTAAAGGAAATTGCCTTAACAATTATCCGTGAGGACAGGCGGCATAAGGATATAACCGCCGCCGAAGTAGACGAGGCTATATCCGGTTTTCACGCTCTAAGAGAGCTTGTAACGGCAGTATATGGGATGATTCCCGACATGCTGAACCAAAGCGGGCTTGAAATGCCTGATTTAAGTGCCGTTGACGGCGGCGTCAGCAATGAGGCGAGCGACAGCGATCACGAAATGATGCAAGACATCGCTTTCGTCATGCGGCAGACGTCGCAAACACTCAAAGACATTCTTGATATGCCCTATGTGACATTTGCGGCATTGTTGCGCAGCTTGGTCATTGCCGAGGCCATGAAAAATCCTGACTATCGTGAGGCAATCGAAAAGCAACAGCGCGTTCAGCAACTTAAAAACGGAAAAACACGGCATACACGCCTTGATTTAGAGGGATTAAAGAGGTTTGGCGCTAACCTCTAAGATTGGGGGTGAACTATGGCAACAATCAATTTAGCGGAATATCAATATACACTTTCGCTGGATGACAGTCAATATACAAAGTCTATGGCTGAGGCGGAGAAAACCGCCGATAGCATGAAAAGCAAGGTTTCCGGCATCGGCGATTATCTCAGTACAGCGCTGACCGCAGGACTTGCGGCGGCAGGTATTGCGGTCGCTGCGGCGATCAAGTCCGGCGTCGACGCGGCGGCAGACCTACAAGAGCAGATGTCGCAGTTTCAGGCGAGTACCGGCGCAACGGCGGAAGAAGTCGAGAAAATCAACGATCTTGCTAAATCGCTGTACGCAACGAACACCGACAGCATGGAGGACATCGTTGCGACGTCAACCGCTATGATGACGCAAATGCAACTTACGACCGATCAGGTTGAGGCATTGCAACAGTCTATCATGGATTTCGCTAAGACGACAGGGCAGTCTAACACTGATGTCGTCGCCGGCGTCGACAAAATCGGCGACGCCTGGGGCATGACCGCAGAGGATACCGTTGCATATTTGGATGTTATCAAGGAATCCTCTGAACAATTTGGTACAGACGTCGCCGCTGTGACTGACGCCTTGGCTTCCTGCGCGCCGGCTGCAAGTGCTCTTGGACTTTCCATTGATGAAGTCAATGGAATGATGAATCTATTTGCAAGTAGCGGTTTGGACGCAGGGCAGGCAATGACGGCGCTTTCCTACGCTGCCAAGAAGGTTGAAAGCCCCGAAGCGTTCAAAGAGATGCTTTCGGACATTGAGGCGATCACTGACCCGACAGAACGCGCACAAGCGGCGGTCGAGCTGTTCGGTTCAAAAGCGGGTGTTGCGCTCGCAAACGTCTTTGACGGTACGGCGGCGCTGGATGAATACATCCTTACGCTGGACGAGTGTACGGGCGCGGTTTCCGATGCAAGTGCGGCGTTCGACAGCAATTTCAACGTACAACTTGAGCTTTTGAAAAAGCAATTTCAAGGTGTGACACTGGAAGTCGGCGAAAAGCTCTTGCCCGTGTTGAATACTGTTTTAGGCTGGGTTTCGGATAATATGCCGGCTATCGTCTCCACGGTGAGCGGTGTCGTCGATCAGATTATTGCATTCGTGCAACCGCTCATTGACGTCGTGCAGAGTCTTTTCCAGAGCTTTACGGACGGCGAGGGAACGGCAAGCGAGGCGTTCAATTCTCTGCAGGGTACGATTTCAAGCGTCCTGGAAGCTGTCAGCGCTGTAATTCAGGCATTTGTTGACCTTATTTCAGCGGTTTGGGACAAATGGGGAGAAGACATTATCAGCGTTGTGAGCACGGCGTTTAACAGCGCTATGACCGTAATTCAGGACGTTTTGACGCTCATTACTGATATTGTGGATGTTTTTATCAAAGCTCTTAACGGCGATTGGGAAGGGGCGTTTGAATCGCTCAAAAAGGTCGCTGAAGACGGGTGGAAAGTCATTCAGGATGTCTTTAGGGGCGTTGTGGAGCCTATTTTGGGATTCTTGAAGAGTATTCTTGACGGTATCGCAAAATGGGCGGGCGAGATGGTCGCCAAGGCAAAAGAGGCCGCAAGCAACTTTGTCAATACGACCATTCAAGGCATCAAGGATATGCCTGAGAAGATTTACAACACCATTCGTGCCGCTCTCTCCAAGGTTACGAGCTGGGGGACGGAGATGAAGAACACCGCAGTCAAAGCAATGCAGACGCTTGTTCAGGGCATCGTCGAAACGCTTTCTGACCTACCTTCTCAGATGGTTTCTATCGGCGGAAACCTTGTCAAGGGCATTTGGAACGGTATCAACGATCAAGTTGGTTGGGTGCTCAACAAGATTCGCGGTTTCGGCGATCAGGTTGTCGACGGAATCAAGCGCATTTTCGGCATTGCGTCGCCGTCTAAGCTCATGCGCGATGAAATCGGTAAAAACCTTGCTGACGGTATCGGTGTCGGTTTCGAGGAAGAAATCGACAAGGTAAACCGTCAGATCAAGGACTCAATCAACACTGAATTTGAGGTGCAATCTGACGTCGTTTCCAAAATCCGCAACAATCCGGCTTATGAAGCGGCGGGCGTTACAACCACGCAGGCAGGCGCTACAACAATTTCAAGCCCGTTTACTCTGTCCTATGGTGATATTGTCATTGAAGGGAATGCAGACGATAGTACAGTGCAGGACTTCCGCAAAGCACTTGAAGATCATGCGCACGATATTTATAACCTTGTTTTTAGCAAGGATGGGCTTGAGGTGTTCAATCAAAACTATGCGCCGACAAGAAAACAGCAAAACAATGTGCTGCAAGGAATCCATTTCAAGAAATAGGTTTTTTGTGACAGAAAGGAAACTTTATGCTCTACATTGACAAAAACGGTGATACCAAAAGCGTATCGCCTACGGAGGAATGGCGCAGCGTTGTCGGTTATTGGGTGGACGAAGACGGACAGCTCTTCAACTTTGCGGAAGCTATTGCCGCAAGGGGAGGGGAACTTATGTTCGAGAACCCGAAGCAAAAGGCGCTTGCGCTGTTTGCACTCAACTATGCGAAGCAACGCCGCGAACAGATGAAGAACGCTTTGACGGTTGAGATTGCACAGCTCGAAAGGGCAATCGAAAACCTGAAATGAATCTGAACGGAGCCGGTTACGATATGTAGCCGGCTCTTTTTTTTGCAATTTCGTGATATTTATTTCTAAATTGGAATAGAAATGACCTATAAGGGGGTTGTCGAATGAGTAAAATCACACTTTCGGAGAAAAACCGAAAGGAATTTGAAGAGCTGTTCAAGATTGGAATGTTGAAACAGCTTCATAAAGAAGGTATGCTTTCAGATGCGCAACTAAAAGAGGGAATAGCAATGATTCGCAGAAAAAATAGTTGCACATCTCAAAAGATTGCTGTATAATGCAGCCAAATACTTAACGGAGGTATTTACTAATGAGTGCAACCGTCTTGGCTCCAGACATGACAAGTATTTATGCTTTCCCGAATATCCGCAAAATTGAAAGGAAATTGCGGGTATGCGCATACTGCCGTGTGTCAACGGACAAGGACGATCAGCAAAATTCTTTTGCATCGCAACAGCGATATTTTAGCGAATATATAAAACAGCATGGGGACTGGCAATTCGTAGGTATCTATCCCGACGAGGGCAGGAGCGGAACGACAACCAAGAAGCGCGAGCACTTCAATCAGATGATTGAGGATTGCGAAAACGGCTTGATTGACCTCATTATCACAAAAGAGGTCAGCCGATTCGCTCGCAATACTGTTGATACCCTTGCAATCACACGGCATTTGAAAAAGCTGGGCGTTTATGTTATATTTGTGAATGATAACATAAATACCGGCGACAATGACGGTGAACTGCGCCTTTCCATTATGGCGACCATAGCGCAGGACGAAAGCCGAAAGACGTCGGAGCGCGTGAAGTGGGGGCAAAAGAGACAGATGGAAAAGGGCGTTGTTTTTGGGCGCGATATGCTTGGGTATGCCGTAAGAGACGGAAAGCTATACCTTATCGAGGACGAGGCGGAAATTGTCAAGAAGATTTTTCACAAGTACACAAACGAAGGGAAAGGTACGCACGTCATAGCACGCGAACTGAAAGAAGAGGGGTGCTTACCGAAAAGCCGTGTAAAGGAATGGTCGGCGCACGTTATCCTTACCATTCTGCGGAATGAGAAGTATGTCGGCGACCTTTGCCAAAAGAAGACCTACACGCCGGACTATCTGGATCACGCCAAAAAATACAACCGTGGAGCAGAAGAGAAGGTCTATATTAAAGACCATCATCCAGAAATCGCAATCATTGACCGCGATTTATGGAATCGGACGCAAGCGGAGCTTGAGCGGCGCACGATTACGAAGGAAATGAAGTCAAAACACAGTAACCGCTATTGGTGCAGCGGCAAGCTCATTTGCGGAGACTGCGGGAGCCGATTTGTCAGCCGGACAAAACACCTCAAGAACGGAACAACTTATAAATCCTGGCGTTGCATACAATCGGCGCGATTTGGCACGGTTAAATATGATCCCTATGGTAACAAGATTGGTTGCGAGGGCAAGTCAATCGGCGACAGAACCCTTAGATATATGGTCGCTTATACGGTCAATGACATCATGGCGCACAAGGGGGAAATCATCGCCGAGACAAAGCAGATCGTCAAGGCTCTGACCGCAAAAGCCCCGAAAACCGTAGACAAGAACAAAATCGAAAGGGATATTGAGAGCCTGCGCAAGAAAAAGCTGCGTATTATCGACCTGGCCGCCGAGGGCGCAATCTCAACCGCAGACATGAAGGAGCAGAACGAATACTATACGGCGCAGATTGCAGAGCTGGAAGCCAAGGCGGTTGAGGCGGAAAGGCTAACCATAACGCAGATGACGCAAGCGCAGCGATTTGAAGAGTACATCAAGCGCATTGAGAAGATGACTGAGGTCGATTTGGACGACGATGAAGTCTTAGGCATTCTTTTAGATCATGCAGTTGTCTACACGGACAACATAGTCGACCTATATCTCAAATGCTTGCCCTATGGTGTACGCATCAAATACAAAGCGTCTGGAAAAATGGACTTTTTCAAGGTGGAAATCGAATCATTTGAGCCAATCGAGGAAGAACAAGAACAAGATGCGCAATATCGGGACTGATACACCGATGTCGGTTAGCAGGCCCTTGAGCTCGGGATAAGGCATGGAAAAGCGCTGGCTCAGATAGCGCATAGACGCGCCGAGCTCGCCGTCCGGTCCGCCGTACTGCGAAATGATGAGCGCGGCAAGCTTGGGGTTGGGCGTTGCGATCTTGACTGGATATTGCAGCTTTTTTTCATAGACAAACATCAGGCGTTACCTCCCATATCCCAAGGCCACGGATCATTCAGCCATTTGAAGCTTCCGGGTGTAATATCGGTCTGCATTAGCGGTCCGTAAGCCGCTTCATACTTCTCGCGCCCCTGTTGACCCAAGCGAATATAAGACCAGTAAAGGTCAAGCGCTTCACTGTCATTTGGATGCGTTGTCAGATACAGCCCCAGCTCGTCAATGGCAAAATCCAGCGCCATCAGCTCGCTCAGCGCCGTATTATCGGCGGGAAAACGGGAGCGCAGCTCCTTATGGAACGGCAGATTGAGTCCCGGAAACAGCGTTCCGGCGCGCATGGCGTCATTTTGCGAATAGCGCTGCGGATTATTGCCCTGCATCGGGATATAGGGAAAAACCATCGGCGCGCAGACGCCCGGCAGCATGCCGGACCCGTTTTCGCAGCCGACGGCAGACGGATTTGCCTGTGCCGCGGCGCTTTCCGCGGAATTGACATTGGTATTCTGGACCGGCTTTGTACCCGGTCTTGTGGCGGATTCCACGAAGTATCTCCTCCTCAAAGATCACTTGAGCCTATGCTCAATCTATCATATGCGGTCGAAGAAAAAAGGGAAACACGCTTTTCTTTTCCCGCAAACCCTGCTATAATCCGAATAAGGGACAAAATCCCACGCATAGCTTCTTTCGGGAGGTGGGATTTTGTTTTTAGCGGTCAATCTCCATAAACGGCTCTGGACCATCCCAGCCATTCTTTTTTTGGCAGGGGTCGTCCTGCACATGACCCAATCAGAGGCGATGCCCGCATTTCATGTACAGGAGCGCGAGTTTCCCGTTTATGTACTAGACGCGGGGCACGGCGGCGAGGATGGCGGCGCGGTTTCCGCAGACGGGTCGAAGGAAAGCGACGTCAATCTTGCCGTAACACTCGATTTGGACGAATTGCTCCGGTTTTTGGGATACAATACCGTATTGACGCGCAGGGAGGACGCTTCTGTCTGCTCGGAGGAAGCGGAGACGCTTCGGGAGAAGAAAGCTTCCGACTTAAAAAACCGTGCAGCGCTTGTCAACAGCGTTCCCGGTGCGGTACTGGTCAGCATCCACCAAAACAGCCTGCCGTCCGTGCCCAGCGTCCACGGCGCTCAGGTTTTTTACGCGAATACCGCTTTAAGTGATACGCTTGCGGCGTGTTTACAAAGCGTACTGAACCAAACGGTCAATCAGGGTAATGAAAAGCATGAAAAAAAGATAGATCCAACGATCTATCTGATGAAAAAAGCAGAATGTCCGGCAGTACTGGTTGAATGCGGCTTTATGTCCAACTCCGCAGAGGCCGCAATGCTTCAAAAGCCGGATTATCAAAAAAAGCTCGCCGTCGTGATTGCGGCAGGGCTGCTGGACCATGATCCGGCAGAGGGAGAAAACGCACCATGAAGAATAAAACGAGCGTGTTTTTCTGCACAGAGTGTGGAAATGAGGTTTCCAAATGGGCGGGGCGCTGCCCGGCGTGCGGAGCCTGGAATACGATTGTTGAGCAGGCGTCTCCCGGCACCGCCGCGCCGTCAGCGAAGGGGAGAAGCGCCATGCTTCCGCGCGCAAAGGCGCGCCGGCTCAACGATCTGGACGCCGCGGAGGAGCTTCGTTTTCCTACCGGCATGGGCGAGCTGGACCGCGTGCTCGGCGGCGGCGCGGTCAAAGGCTCTCTCGTGCTGGTCGGCGGTGCGCCGGGAATCGGCAAGTCGACGCTGATGCTTCAAATATGCTCGCAGCTCTGCCTTTCGAATCGGGTGTTGTACGTCTCCGGCGAAGAATCGCCGCACCAGCTCAAGCTTCGCGCGGAGCGTCTGAAAGTGACGGACGGCGATTTGCTTGTGCTGTCCGAGACGCGGTTTGGCGACGTGCTGGAATCCGTAAACGAGGAACACCCGGATGTTCTGATCGTTGATTCGATCCAGACGCTCTACAACGACGAGTTGGATTCGCCTGCCGGAAGCGTTGCGCAGGTGAAGGACTGCACCATGGCGCTGATGCAGCTTGCCAAGAGCCAGGGAATTACGGTTTTTATCATCGGGCACGTCAACAAGGAGGGCTCGATTGCCGGCCCCAAGGTGCTGGAGCATATGGTCGACTGCGTGTTGTACTTTGAAGGCGATCAGCATATGACCTACCGCATTTTGCGCGCCGCGAAAAACCGCTTCGGCGCGACGAACGAGATCGGCGTGTTTGAGATGCAAAACGAAGGGCTTGCGGAGGTGCCGAACCCGTCGGAGCTTCTGCTCTCGGGCCGCCCGATCGACGTGCCCGGCACCTGCGTGACCTGCGTGATGGAGGGCGCGCGCCCGGTGCTTGCCGAGGTGCAGGCGCTGCTTGCGCCAACGGCGCAAAGCAACCCGCGGCGCACGAGCAACGGCTTCAATTACAACCGCGCCGCCATGCTGATGGCGGTCCTGGAAAAGCGCGGCGCGCTCAGGCTTTCGACCTGCGACGCCTTTTTGAACGTTATCGGAGGTCTGACGCTCGACGAGCCTGCCGCGGACCTCGCCGCCATTCTTGCTCTGGCGTCAAGTTATCTGGACAAGCCCATCGGCTCACGAGTCGCCGCAATCGGCGAGGTTGGGTTGACCGGCGAAGTGCGCAGCGTCAGCAATCTGGGCCAGCGGCTCAGCGAGGTGCAGCGCCTCGGCTTTGAAAGCTGTATCATACCCAAACGCCACGCGGACCAGTTGGACAGCATCAAAGGTCTGAAGCTGATTTCGGTATCGAATATCGTTGATGCGCTCCGTGAAATTGCGCGCTCTTGAGAACGCTGTTGCGCGGCATATAATGCAGGCATCCGTTCTCATAAGTCTGCGCCGCCGTCGAACCAACCGCGCTTGCGTGATTCAGGCTGCACAAGCCGTCCGCCTGAAACGCACAGTTTGCGCTGCATGGAATATAGCTCATATTGATTTGCTCCTTATTCATTGGATTTGCCTTAGTTTACCCGCATTTCTGCTATTCTATGTTTTTTTAATTTGGCCTCCCCTATATTGAACAAAGTTTTTATTTTGTTCAATTGTGCGTTGACGCGCAACTGACATAATTCAAGCTTCGTTTTCTAAATAGGGCGACTTCAATTTCCGGCGCTTGGACGCCGGAGTTACAAAGGAGTCTTCCCCATGATTGACTATCGTACCGAAGCGCCGCCGATCCTGCGCGATTTTCTGTCCTATCATGAAACGATCAAGGCGCATTCGCAGCGGACCGTGGACGAATATTTTCTGGATATGCGGAATTTCTTCCGCTACCTGAAAATGACGCGGGACCAAGCCTGCAAGGATAAGGAACTCAACGAGATCGGCATCATGGACGTTGATCTGGAGTTCGTGCGCTCGGTGACGCTGACCGATATCTACGGCTATATGACCTATCTGAGCCGCGACCGCGTACGCCACCAGAACAGCGACAGATCGGACTACGGTCTCAATGCGGCTTCCAGAGCGCGTAAGATTTCGACGATCCGTTCCTTTTATAATTATCTGACCAACAAGGCACATTTGATTGAGCAAAATCCAATCAAGGACATGGATTCGCCCAAGCTGATGAAAACGCTTCCCAAATATCTCACGCTGAATGAAAGCCTCCATCTTCTCGAATCGGTCGACGGAGCGAACCGCGAGCGCGACTATGCCATTCTGACGCTTTTCCTCAACTGCGGGCTTCGTATCTCGGAGCTGTGCGGCCTCAATCTGAACGATATACAGGACGAAGCCCTTCGCGTGCTCGGCAAGGGCAACAAGGTCCGCATCGTCTATCTCAACGAGGCATGCAAGGATGCTCTGGACGCCTACCTTGCCGTGCGTCGGCCCATTACGGGACGGGATCGCAATGCCCTGTTCCTCTCATCCCGCAATGAGCGGATCAGCAAGTCGACCGTTCACGCGCTGGTCAAAAAGCATCTCTCCGCCGCAGGGCTGGATGAAACGCAGTACTCCTCCCACAAGCTGCGCCATACCGCCGCCACGCTGATGCTGCAAAATGGCGTCGACGTGCGCGCCGTGCAGGAGGTCCTTGGGCATGAGCACCTCAACACCACGGAAATCTATACGCACATCGACAACGAAGCCCTCCGTGTCGCCGCGAAGGCCAATCCCCTCTCCCGCGTCAAACCGCCAAAGAAGGAACAGTAATTGAACAAAAGTTTTGTTTGTTACAACTAATGGAAAAAGACTGGCGTGGGAATATTTGTAAAAAACCCGGAGCTGCGCTCGCTTTTCCCTTGCATTCGGATGAAAAGTATGTTATCATCAATATGTTGTCACCTAGACTTTGAAACTACATCCGTATTTTGATGAATCAGAAAGGAATGTACCATGGATAAAAAGGAACTGAAGGAAGCCGCGAAAGAGCTGAAAAGCGGCTTGAAGGCAGGTCTTGCCGAGAGCAAGGAGAATATGCGTGAGGTTAAGGGCGAGCTCAGGAAGATCAAGCAGGAGCTAAAGAGCAAGGCGGACAGCGACGAGGTCAAGGAGCTTGCCGCGAAGAAGGACGCGATCCTGATGGAGGGCGAGATCAAGAAGGAAAAGGTCGAGGCGGACCTTCGCCAGCTCAAGGAGAACGCCGAGCTCAAGGCGCAGGTCATGAGGGAAACCGCCGAAGCCAAAAAGAACCAGCAGTAAAGCAAGGCACCATACGGATAACGCGCGGGATTGGTTCGCACCTTCCCCGCGCGTTTTTTTCATGCCTTTTTCCGTTTTCTCAGCCAGAGGATCAGCGGTACTGACAGCAGCACAATGACGCCGAGCACCGGCAAACCTGCTGTCCACGACAGTTCCTGTGTGACAAAGATCGCGGTTGCGCCGTCCGCGCCGCCAATGATCGCGCTGCCGGACGTCGCATTTCCGTCCGGCTCAAACGAAATCCCTTCGTGGGCGGCGGTTTTCTCCGCGCTCCAGCGGGTGTCAAAGGCAAGCGCAAGGCCTGTGCTCTCGCCGACGCCCATGTTGTGCTCGCCCCAGACGGCGCGCTTTTCGTAGTCGTTCGTCTCCGCCGAGATCCCGCCGCTTTGCAGCGTGGCGCAGTACCGAAAACCCGAGGCATTGAATACTGCGAGCAGCAGCTCGCTGCGCGTATTGGAATAGTACCAGCCGTTCATACCGCTGATGCTGCCGCCGATGACGACGGCGAGGCGTTCCCCATCCCACGTCAGCGCCTCCGGCTTGTCGTACAGCCAGTTCCGTCGATACTCTTCCGGCAACGCGTCCGTAAGGCTGCACGGCGCATCGAGCAAAAGCTTATAGCAGCCGTCTGCACCGCGCTCGTAATAGCGGACGCTTCGGTCGCAGAGCGCGTACAGGCTGCCGTCCTCCTGCAGGGCGAATACCCAGCCGCCCTCGCCCAACTGCGCATTGTCAAACAAGGTAACACGCTCGCGGAGCTGTTCCGTCTCAATGTCCAGCACCGCAGCGTCAATCCCCTGCTCCGTTCTCAGCACGAGCAGCAGCGTGCCGTCTGCTCCCTCGTACAGCTCCACGGGCGTCTCCTCTGCCGCGAGTGGAAACACCATGTGCAGTACATCCGTGTCAAGGTCCACGGCTTTGTTCCCGAGCTCGTCCGGCTGCGCCCGGTAGGAAAACGGCAGGCAGTAAAGCCCGTATCCGTCGCGCAGCTCGCTGAGGTCCAGCGGTTCTTCAACGAGACTGTAAGGCACGAACCAGCACTTGCCCTCCGTCACCAGACTGACTGCATCCAGACCGCCTTCGATGTTGGTTTCCGTTTCCAGCAGCGTGACCATGCCCTGCTCGTCCTTTTCCAGCTTGACGGTGTAAGTCGCGTCCTCCGGCACCGGGATGCGGAATATGCTGTCGAACAGGCCCGAAAGCCCGCTCGTATCGTCTCCCGGAACATACTGCCTGCCGTTCCACCACTCCATGACACCGTTGCCCAGATCGAGGTGGAGCGAGATCGGAAGGTATTCTACGTAGTCCCTGATCCGGAAGGTTTCCGTATGCTTTGTGCCCACCTCCGTCCGCTCCAGGGCGTCACGGATCATCGCCCCCAAGGCGTCGGTTCCCGTCCCCACTTCCCAATAGGCATTCTGCATCATCACGATGACGCTGCTTGGCTCCGCGCCGCTGCCGAAATTGAAGCTGCTGGTTTCGAGCGCGAGAGACATAGTCATTCCCCTGGGGAAATACCACTCGCCCGGCGGCTTCTGCCGACTCAGCGCCGTGAATTCCGTCTGCGCAAGCCCCGGCGCGGAAACCGGCATGACGGAGTCCCAATAGAGCTGACGGTTGCAGGACTGCCGCGCCGTCAGCGTCAGCCCCTCTGCCGCGGCGATGTCCCCATACAGCACCGTCTCGCGGAACGAGACGTCGTCCGCCGCGCCCAGAAGCCGCACATGCACGGCGGCGATCCCGCCGAGGCACAGCGCCGCGAGGATGTACAGCGCGATTGCGCTTCGTTTCATGCCTCGTCCTCCATTCCGTCCAGCGCCTTCGCCACGCGGTCGGCGCGGTAGTGGTATGCGGTCTTCACATAGTTCAGCAGCGTCTCTCCCCTCTCGTCCAGTTCCTCTGTCTGCACGTCTCCAATGATGACGCCATCTCGGAGCAGCACCGCGCGGCCAATAAAGTCCGAGACTTCTTCAATCAGGTGGGTCGAGAGCATCACGGCCTCGTTCTCGGACAAAAGCCCCAGCAGCACCTTGTAAAAGTCCTCGCGGTTGAACACGTCATTGCCCGCGAACGGCTCGTCCATGAGAATGTAGTCCGCGCCCTGCGAGAGCGCAAGAATGACCTCGAACTGGTTCTTCTGCCCGGTCGAAAAGGTCTTGAGCGCTTTGTTTGAAGGCAGGGCAAAGAACTCCATCAGGCTACGGAAGCGCTTTTCATGGAAGGTCGGAAAGTGCTCCGCGTAGAAATCGCGGTGCGCGTTCGCCGTCAGGTCCGGAAAAAAGGAATGCTCGCTCGTGGCGAAGGAAATCTTTTCAATGTTCTTCCGCCCAACGCTTTCCCCGTCCAGCGTGATTTTGCCCTCGAAGCGTACGAGGCGCAGGATCGACTTCATCAGCGTGGTTTTGCCCGCGCCGTTCTCGCCGAACAGTCCCACGATCTCGCCGCGCGGCAGCGCAAGGTCCACGCCCTTGAGTGCTTCCTTCGCTCCATAGCTTTTTTTGACGTTTTTGAGTTCCAACATGGCACTTCACCCCCAAAATCTCTGCCCCACCGGCGGCAGCAGCTCCGTCGGCGTGCAGAGCCGATAGATCGCGTAGAACAGCCCCGTCAGCAGGAGAAATGTCAGCAGACACGCTAACGCCTCCAACAGCGGCATCGCAAGGCAGCGGCGATGGTACTCCCACGGGTCGCGCAGACGGCGCAGCGTGTAGTCGCAGCGCGCGCCGGAGCGGCAGCGCCGATAGTTGGACGCCGCGCCAAAGCAGAACAGCCATACGCCCAGCACAAGAGCAGGAAGCAGATAGAGATCCGCCAGCGTCCAGAAGGGCTGCAGTCCGATGTAGTTGACGTGGTCCGCCAAAATCCGACCGGGAAACTCGGCGTAATACCGAAACCGCTCCAGCTCCGCCTGTCGCTGCGCCCTGTAATCTGTCCCAAACAGGACAAGAAGCAGCGCCGCGAGAGCCGGCAGCCCGAACGACAGACTGCGCAGCACAGCGCGTCCATCCTGCCCCGGCAGGACACAGCGGGACAGGTCAAGCCTTCGTGCCATTAGCGACCGCCTCCTTTTCCGTATCCTCCTCCGCCCCGCCCGGGTAGATCGTGCACCACACGATGCAGAGCAGCGCCAACGCCATGTCTATCACGGCGAGTCCAGGGACAGACCCCATTTCGATTCGAAAAACATGGAAGGTCATAATCGACATCGCAGTGAGCATCCCCCTCTTCTCCCGCGCCGTTGCACAGCCAATCGCCGTAAACCACAGGAGATTGCGCGGGTAAAGATACCAGTCGCCCAGCGGCAGCAGATTGTGCAAAAACGGCACGCGGTAGAACGCCAGCAGCACCGTCTGCGTTCCCCAAAGCTTCGGAAGCATCTGTTTCCACAGCAGGCAAAAACCCAGCGCCACGGCAAGCTGCGCGCCCCAGAGGACAATGTAGCACAGCGTATTATGCGCGGCGCGGCAGAAAAACGCCCTTCGCTCCGACAGCGCGAGGCGGCGCAGCGTATAGCTCGACTGTGCGCCCCGGTCCGTGCCGATGGTGTAAAGAGCGGACGTCAGCGAGAAGAACGCGCATGCCGCCACGAGAGGCATGCCGCTGTTCGTTATGATCTGCTCCAAATGCCCCTCCATGGAACGGTATATTGCCCATACAAAAAGCACGGTCTCCACAGCCGCCATGACCGCAACGATCCACAATAGCCATTTCCGGCAGCGCCGCGCCCAAAAACCGAACAGGCTCATGCCTCCTCATCCTCCTCCCAAAGCTTATCGACCAGCGAAAGCGCCTCGCCTTTTGTGACGCCGGATTTTTTGAGCGAAACGACCAGCGCCCGCGCTTCGCTTTCGACCAGCTCCCGCCGCACGCGCTCAACCGCGGCGCTATTCAGCACCACATAGCTCTTCGCGCCGGAGTGGTTGCTAATCAGTCCCTCCTCCTCCAGCTCGCGGTACGCCCGCTGCACGGTGTTCGGGTTGATCCCCAGCGTGGCGGACAGCACCCGGCGAGAGGGCAGCGCGTCCCCGTCCTCGATCACGCCGGAGGCGATCCCGCGCCGGATATGGCGTAATATCTGGTAGTAGAGCGGGCTGCCGTCTTCCGCACGGAAATCGTCAAAGGAAATCACGCGCCTCACCCCCTGCGCAAAAACTGTATCACTCGCTTAACACGGTTTCTGACCGTATTATACGAGTAATACAGTTTCTTGTCAAGAGCCTTTGATGAAAAATCTCCCCATCGAATTCGACAGGGAGATTTTGAAATGGGATGGAATCGTTTACTTGGCGAGCTGCTCGTCGATGCTCTTCGCGCCGAGCTTGCCCGCGCCCATGGCGAGGATGACCGTCGCCGCGCCGGTGACGGCGTCGCCGCCGGCATAGACGCCCTGGTGGGAGGTGAGACCCGCCTCGTTGACGACAATGCCGCCCTTCTTGTTGACCTCAAGGCCCGGGGTCGTGTTCTTGATGAGTGGGTTGGGGCTGGTGCCGAGCGCCATGATGACGCAGTCGACCGGCAGCTCAAACTCGCTGCCCTTGATCTCAATCGGGCGGCGGCGACCGGAGGCGTCAGGCTCGCCAAGCTCCATCTGGATGCATGTCATGCCGGACACGTAGCCGTTGTCGTTGCCGTGGATCTCGATGGGATTGTGCAGGGTCTTGAAGATGATGCCCTCCTCGACCGCGTGCTCGACCTCCTCGCGACGGGCGGGAAGCTCCTCCATGCCGCGGCGGTAGACGATGTACACCTCCGCGCCGAGGCGCTTGGAGCAGCGGGCGGCGTCCATTGCGACGTTGCCGCCGCCGACAACCGCGACCTTCTTGCCCGCAAGCGGCATGAGCGGCGTGTCGGAATCGGGCTTGTACGCCTTCATCAGGTTGATGCGGGTCAGGAACTCGTTCGCGCTGTACACGCCGCAAAGGTTCTCGCCCGGGATGTGCATGAACATCGGCAGGCCCGCGCCGGAGCCGATGAACACCGCCTCAAAGCCGTACTGCTCCATCAGCTCGTCGATGGAGACGACGCGGCCGATGACCATGTTCGTCTCGAACTTGACGCCCATCGCCTTGAGGCCGTCGACCTCCTTCTGCACGATCTTCTTGGGAAGTCTGAATTCAGGGATGCCGTACACCAGCACGCCGCCGGCGAGGTGCAGCGCCTCGAACACGGTGACGTCGTAGCCCTTCTTGATCAGGTCGCCCGCGCAGGTCAGGCCCGCGGGACCGGAGCCGATGATCGCGACCTTGTGGCCGTTGCTCTCGACCTTGGCGGGCGCCTCCTGCACATGCTCATTGTGCCAGTCGGCGACAAAGCGCTCTAGACGGCCAATGCCGACGGGGTCGCCCTTCTTGCCGCGGATGCAGTGCATCTCGCACTGGGTTTCCTGCGGGCAGACGCGGCCGCAGACCGCCGGGAGGGACGAGGTCTCATGGATGACCTGATACGCGCCCTCGTAGTCCTTCTCCACGATCTTCGCGATGAACTCCGGGATATGTACGTTCACGGGACATCCGTTGACGCACAGCGGGTTCTTGCAATTGAGGCAGCGCTGCGCCTCGTCAAGCGCCTGCTCCTCGGTGTAGCCGAGAGCGACCTCAAGGAAATTCTTATTGCGAACGTCCGGCTCCTGAGAGGGCATCGGATTCTTCGTCAAACTCATGTTAGGCATCTCACTTGACCTCCTTCTTGAAGAGATTGCAGGTCTCCTCGTGTTTCTTGCGCTCCCACTCGCCGTACATGCGGCTGCGCTTGACCGCCTCGTCCCAGTCGACCTTGAAGCCGTCGAAATCCGGGCCGTCGACGCAGGCGAACTTCGTCACGCTGGTGCCGTCCGGCTCCTTGAGCGTCAGGCGACAGCCGCCGCACATGCCCGTGCCGTCGACCATGATGGGGCTCATGGACACCATCGTGGGAATGTTGTACTTCTCGGTGAGCTTGCAGACGAATTTCATCATCATCATCGGGCCCACGCAGAACACAGCGTCATAGTTCGCGCCCGCCTGGATCTGCTCCTCCAAAAGCTCGGTCACGAGCGCCTTGCGGACATAGGAGCCGTCGTCCGTGCCGACGAAGAAGTTGGTGCACGCCTTCTTGAACTCGTCCTCGAGCACCACGACGTCCTTGTTGCGGAAGCCGACGATCAGGTCGACCGTCACGCCGGATTCGTGCAGCTTCTTGGCGACCGGGAACGCGATGGCGGTGCCCACGCCGCCGCCGACGACCGCGACCTTCTTGACGCCCGGCATCTCGGTGGCGTTGCCCAGCGGGCCGACAAAGTCCTGAATATAGTCGCCCTCGTTCTTGTGACTGAGCTTTTCGGTCGTCGCGCCGACGATCTGATAGATGATCGACACGGTGCCCTTCTCCCGGTCAAAGTCGTGGATGGTGATGGGGATACGCTCGCCGTCCTCATCCACGCGCAGGATGATGAACTGGCCCGGCTCCGCCTTCTTGGCGATCATCGGCGCTTCCACCTCAATGAGAATGAGCGTCGGCGTCAGCGCCTTTTTGGTTACGATTCGATACATGATGACCAAACTCCTCTTTTTTTATTGTAATGCGGTGAACACAGAATCAGGAATTGACCTGTAAGATTACGACGCCGCCGGTCAGATCGGCGCGCTTGAGCGTTCCCTCGACCGTGACACGGCGTCCGAACAGGTCCGTCAGCGTCACGGTGCCGCCCTCCGTCTCGATCGTGGAAACGTCCGAGGCAAGCAGGTTTTCCGGGGTCTTCTCGTTTTTATATACGCTGGAAAGGCACATGGCTCACTCCCCCATCAACTCCAGCACCTCGCGCAGCTGCACGTTGCCCGCCTCAAAGCTGCCGATTGCCTCCAGCAGGCGCTTGCGCGCGCTGCCATCCAGCACGTCGACCAGCGCGGCAAGCTCCTCGGCATGGTGCTCGTTGTGCTCGATCATATAGCCAAGCAGCGCCCGCGCGCGCTCCTTCGGCGAAACGTCGCCGTGGTTGTGCGGATGGTCGTGCTCCTGCTCATGGCCCGGCTCATGCTCGTGCGGGTGCGAATGCGTGTAGGTGTGCGTGTGCTCGTGGTCATGCTCGTGGGAATGGTCGTGCGCGGAGCCCGGCTCGTGCGAGTGCTCATGTTCCTGCTCGTGGCCCGGCTCATGCTCGTGCGGATGCGAATGCGTGTAGGTGTGCTCATGCTCATGTTCGTGCATCGTGAACGGCCCTCCTTACAGTATTTCCAACTTTTTCAGTGCCTGCTCCGTGCCGCGCAGGATCTCCGCGCCGTCCGGCAGGTCGAAAACGCTTTTGCCCAGAATGTCAAATTCGGTCTGTTCCCGATCCTCTCCGATGGCGGCAAGCAGCGGGATGTCCCCGAGCTCGACATACGCCATCGCCTCCGGGTCCGTGACGCGGTTGACGATCGCGCCGCACTTTTCGTACATCACCAGCTCGTCCGCCACGGATTTGACCGTCCGCACAACCTGTGTGCCCTTGCGGCTCGCGTCGGTGACAAAGACCAGATGCGTCACCTTTTCCAGCACGCGGCGATTGACCTGCTCGACGCCCGCCTCGCTGTCCACCACGACATAGTCGTACTTGTGGATCAGCAGGCTGATGACCTGACGCAGATAGGTGTTGACTGCACAGTAGCAGCCCGCTGCCTCCGGCCTGCCGATGGCGAAGAAGTCAAAGCCCGGACGGAGCAACATGGCACGCTGCAACCGCCCCTCGACGCTCTCCAGTATGTCGCTCACGCCGCCGCCCTCGCGCTGCGTGACCTCGTCGGCGATCTCCCGGCGGACGTCGTCCAGCGTCTGCTCCGGTTCGATGCCCAGCGCGGTCGAAAGCCCCACGGCAGGGTCCGCGTCGATGGCGAGAATGCGCGAGCTTGGGTAAGCGCTGACCAGCAGCCGCACCATCGCGGCGGAAACGGAGGTCTTTCCGACGCCGCCCTTCCCGGCGACGGCGAGTATCCTGGCGTCAGCCATGTCCGCGACCCCCTTTCACACAATTTCATATTGTAACACCCTATCGAGTGCTTTTCAAGCTCAATCGCAGGATGTTTTTTCATATATGTGTAGGATTTTCATATATGGCGTTCATACCGGCTCATTTATGCCATGCAGCCCGCAGCTTTGCTGCCTCGGTACTCCCCCTGCCATATAAAGAACATCCACCGGGTCAGAAAACCCTGTGGATGTTCCATGTTTTTTTCTGTTGTTACGGCAAAGTCAGGCACCCTCACTTCGACGAAATGGCGGACAGATATTCCTCGCTGCTCATGATCGTCGTATGGATCGGCATATAGAGCTCCGCGAGCCCAAGGACGTTGGCGTCCACTTCCGCGCTCTGACGGGCGACGCAATCATAGAGATACACGACCTCGTAGCCCATGTCGATCGCGTCCATCATGGTTGCCAGTACAGAGCACTCCGCAGTCACGCCGGTCAAAACGACAGCCTTTTTCCCCTCCAGTGCGGCAAGCACCTGCTCCGACTTCATAGCGGAGTAGGTCGATTTGTCGACGACCTTTCCCTCCGCCGCGAACGGCTTCAGCTTCTCTGGCAGCTCGGCGAGAAACGGGTTTTCGTTGATCTCCCGATACGCCTCGTTGTACTGAACCCAGCGCCCGACCGGTTCGCTTGGGGCGATGTATCTGGTCAGGAGATAGTCTGGCGCATTTGACGCATTCAAGAGCTTGATCGTGTTCTTCATCGCCTCTGGCATTCCGGGGCATTCCCAGTCGTAGCCGGGAAGGCAGACGTTTTGAAAATCCACGACGAGCAGGAGATCCTCTGATGCATCCCGGCGCGCGGTTTTCGCCTCTTCGGAAGCGATCCTGATTCTGCCCTCTCCCGTCGGCTCGGTATAGCCCTCTCCAATCTCTCCGCCGAGCGTTTCCACAATGTAGTCGATCAAAAGCTGATTGTCCAGCTTGACGCGATCCAGCAAAACCTCCGCGTCGGAAAACATCGAGAAGCCGTCTCCCTCATCAAGCAGGATGTAATCCACGCCCGCGAGCGAGTATATTCTTTTGGAATCGAGCGGTTCCCCACCGACTGTGACGTTTCGCACCCGGCGAGTCCCCACGATCTGGACAAACATGCCGTTTTCATCGGCAATACAGCCGCTGGGGACGGAGGCGTCCGCTTCGTAGCATAGGCCGGACACATGCATAAACGCCGCGCTCTCACCCGGAAGATTCCGGCATCCCCATTCCAACGCGTCCAATATCTGCTGACCGGTCACGTTCAACACGCAGAGCTGGTTGCCGTAAGGGGTCAGCAGAACGGAGGAGCGGGCGACCACCTGGTCCAGCTGTTCGCTCAGAGCAGTCATTGCAGCGTCTACCTTCTCGCCGACTTCATTCCTGACGCCGAGGGTTTCCGCAGCGCAGGCAGGATTCGTCCAGCTCCATATCCCGGTTTCCACGACGCCATCCGTCGGCGAAACGAGGCTGTAGCCGATGCAGGCAAGCTTCGTGCCGCATGCGGAGCGCACAACGCTCCCGCCCTCTTTGTTCTTCATCACGACCTGCTCCGTATCGTGGCTGTGGCCGTCCAGAAACACGTCGATTCCGCTGGTGTGTTCGATCACATCCGCGTAGGTCCATGGTTCGCAGGTCGTTTCCATGCCCATGTGCCCCATGACATAGACATAGTCCGCGCCTTCCGCTCTCGCGGCATCCACGGCGCTTTACACAGCGGTATAGACACCCTCGCCGGTCTCATCCTGCAAAAAGCCATAGACAAACTCGCCGTCGCTGTTCTGGAAATAAGCAGGCGTGGACGAAGTGATGCTTCGCGGCGTAGTCACGCCGACAAAGGCGAGCTTCATGCCCGACGCCTCTATGAGAAGATAGGGCTCAAATACGGTCTCGCCCTCTTTGGTAAAGTTGCAGCTGATATAGGGATATTCCGCAAGCTCCGTAAGCTTTAAAAACTGCTCCATGCCATAGTCATACTCATGGTTGCCGGGGATCGCAACGTCATAGCCCACGGTGTTCATCAGTCCGACCAGCGCCTCACCCCGGCTCACCCGCAGCTCGATAGAGAAACGCCGCCATCTGCGTACGCGTGACCGGTGCGTCGGGATCAAAGCCCCTGTCGCCGGTTCCGCGCGCGATCCCCTTCTCCGACGCCCATATGATCGCGGAGCGATACGGCTCCCGCGCGGACTCGGAAAACGGCGTCTCCATGTCGGACGGCGCCGGACTTCCGCTTGCCCTCCACAAAAGAGTAACGGCTTCCCCGCGCGTCACGGCGGCGTCCGGGTCGTAATCCGTCCCATCGAGTATACCCATCTCTCTTGCCCATGCAAACGCCTGCGCCTCCGCAGATGGGATCACGGTCTCATGCGCTGCAAATACGTTTGGACAGAGTGACGGAATCAGGCAAACAGTGAAGCAGACAAGCAAAATATACCCTTCCAGCGTTTCATATGCAGCCCCCCAAAAAAAGTAGGTTTACGGTCAGGTGTAGTGACATTTACGGCTTTGAAACGCGAGTGCGGCTGGACGTGATCGCCCGCTGCGGGCAGACCAGTACGCACAGGTGGCAGCCCACGCATTTTTTTGCGTCGAGGCGCGGCTTGCGGTCCTCGCCAAGTCGGATCGCCTGATGCCCGCCGTCCGCGCAGGAGATCTCGCATCTCCCGCAGCCGATGCACTTCTCGCGGTGAAACTTGGGGTAGATGACCGTGTCGCGCTCCAGCACGTCCGTCGTCTCGCTGACGGATGAAAGCGCCAGGCCGCGCGCCTCGTCGACGCTGCGGAAGCCCTTTTCCGCGAGATAAAAGTTCAACCCCGCCTTGAGGTCGTCGATAATGCGGTAGCCGTACTGCATTACCGCGGTCGTGACCTGCACGCTGCCCGCGCCGAGCAGAATGAATTCCAGCGCGTCGGACCAGTTCTCGACGCCGCCCATGGCGGAGAGATGCATCCCCGCGAGCGCCGGGTTCTGTCCCAGCTCCGCGATGAAGCGCAGCGCGATGGGTTTGACCGCGTTGCCGCTGTACCCGCCCACGGCAGACATGCCGTGCACCGCAGGCGCGGAAACGTAGGTATGCGGGTTGATGCCCGCGATGCTCTTGATGGTGTTGATAGCGGCGATACCGTCCGCGCCGCCGCGCTTCGCCGCCTCCGCCGCTGGGCTCATGCGCGCGACGTTCGGCGTAAGCTTGGCAAGCACCGGGATCTTGCAGCCGCGTTTCGCCGCGGCGGTGAAGCGCTCCACCAGCTCCGGCACCTGTCCGATGTCCGAGCCAAGGCCGCCCTCCGCCATGTTCGGGCAGGAGAAGTTCAACTCGACGGCGTCCGCGCCGTTTTCCTCGCACATCCGCGAAAGCTCCTCCCACTCCTGCTCGTTCTGCCCCATCAGCGAGGCGAGGATGAACTTCGTCGGGTAGTTCTTTTTGAGCTCGCGGAAGATTGCCATGTTCTCCGCAAGGCTGTGGTCGGAGAGCTGTTCGATGTTTTTAAAGCCAATGATGCTGCCGTTGTCGCCGGTGATGGCGGAGAAGCGCGGCGACGCCTCGTGGATATCGAGCGAGCAGATCGTCTTGAACGCCGCGCCTGCCCAGCCCGCATCAAAGGCGCGCGCGCACATATCGTAGGTGCTCGCCACCACGGAGGAGGACAGCAAAAACGGGTTTTCCAGCGGCACGCCGCACAGCTCCGTGCGAAGCAGACTCTCGTCCGTCGGCGCGGCAATTTCGAGTTCAGGCTTCACCTCGTCATGCAGGCGCGTCATGAGCTCCTTGATGGGCACCTCGAGCGCGCGGACACAGGCGCTCTCGCAGGGCGCGGAACAGCTCAGGCAGGGATTCTCGCCGGGAAAACGCGCCGCGGCGGCCTTTTCGTCATCAAACCAGACGCTCCGAAGCAGCGCGGCACAGTCGATTTTCCCACAGGCTTTGGAACATGGCGCGTCCGAACACAGGGCGCATTTCAACATATCCGGGCGATAAATCTTTCTCTCAAACATCGTGCTACTACCTCCTTAAATATTCAGACGACACGGGAAATGCAAAATAAGTGTCCGGGTACGGCTCGTCCTTCAGCGCGAAATGCCACCATTCGCAGTCGATTGGCGCAAATCCGTTGCGAACCATAACATGCTGCAAAAGCATTCTGTTCTCATACTGCTCGTCCGTCACGCCCTTGTAGTCGGGGTGAGACGCCTCGCTGAACAGGTCGAAGGGGCTTCCCATGTCGAGCTCCTTCCCCGTTTTCATATCCAGAAGCGTCAAATCCACCGCACTGCCCCGGCTGTGGCTGGACTGTTTGGCAATATAGCCCTTTGCAAAAAGCTCCTGTTTCTCCAGCTCCGGGTAGAAATACGGCTTCATTCGGATGTCCTGGTCTTCGATCCCCCACAGCACAAACTGCTTCACCGCGCACGCGGGCCGGTAGGCGTCGAAAACCTTGAGACGATAGCCCTGCACGAACATCTCGCTGCTGACAGCCTTCAGCGCGCGCGCCGCCTCCTTTGTAAGCAGAGCGCAAGGCTCCTCATAGCCGTCGATGCGCTCACCGATAAAATTATATGTGGAATAATATCGGATCTCCTGCACGATGTGCGGCACATAATCCGCCAGCAACACGAACCCGGAAGGGTCCATGGTCACATCGTTTTTGTTGCTGCCCATGGCTGATCGCCCCCCTTTTTTGCAGTATTATAGCACATTGATGTATTCAGGTTCAATAGAATCTCACTATTTGGGTTTGAAACTGATCTGTATCCATCTTTTTACTTTACAAACCGACATGGTTTGGTTTAATATACATACATATGCAAAAGTACTTGGCGCATAAATCGGGAAAGAAGGGGCAGCAATATGACCACAGTATCATTCCATTATCTCGACGTCATTTTCAAGGAGGATGACCTCGGCAGGAACATGTTTAAGGTCCTCGACGGATTGGTCGGCATTTATGCACACTACGGCAAGCCGGAGGAAAAGAAACTGACGGAGCTCAAGCCCGGCGACTATCTGGGCGAGATGGCAGTGATCGAGGCATATCCGCGCAGCGCCACCGCCGTTGCGCTTGCAGAAGGGACCCAGCTTGTTGAAATAGAGGGAAGCAGGCTTCTGGACTACCTCAGCGAAGGAGACGAGGAGCTTTACGGTATCTTCCGGCACTTAAGCCGCCGCCTGCGCGAACTGAGCGACGACTACACCGAGCTGTGCGAGACGCTGCGCGAGATCGGGCGTCTCGACACTTCGGGGGAAAAGGTCAACGAGGGCCTGCTGAATAAGCTCAAGAAATTTGCCGCCGTTTATCTTTTGAACCAGAATCTCGCGGACTGGACCAGCGCGGAAGCGGAGCGCGAGCAGCGCCATGAGGCAGACGGCGAGGCGGTTCGGAGCGAAACCTACCGCAAGGGCACAGTGATCTTCCGTGCAGGAGAGGTCGGCAAATACCTGTACGACCTCCGTTCCGGGCGCGTCGGTATCTATTCCCGGTATGGGGAAGCCGCACAGAAGCAGCTCGCGGTGCTGGAACCGGGCGATTACTTTGGTGAGATGGGGCTTTTGGAAAAGCTGCCGCGCAGCGCGACCGCTGTGGCAATGGATGACGACACATGCGTCGAGCTTTTCTGCGAGGAGGACCTGCACAAGCTGATCCAGACGAATCCCGCTAAAGTAATGGGGCTCCTCCGGCATCTGTCCAACCGGCTCAGGCGGCTGACAACGGATTATCTCAAGGCGTGCAAGGTTCTGGAAGAAGCGCAAAAGCAGATCAGGGATGCAAACAATATGATGCCCCCCGCGGCGCAGGCGCATGTGGCATATATCACGCAAATGATGCTGATGCCGGAGCAGATGTTCTAATTAATCTCCATATGGTGCAAAAGGCGAGGTCAAAAGCCCCGCCTTTTGCATTTCTTCGCTCCGTATTACTCGATCCTGAGAATATCCGAAAAGCCCGTTACCTCAAAAACATCCATAATGGCGCTGTTCGCATTGCGAATCACCATTTTTCCCTGCTTATTCATGGTCTTTTGTGCTGAAAGGAAAACGCGCAGGCCTGCGGAAGAAACATACTCGAGTTTGGCGAGATCAAACACCAGTTCTGTCACACCGCCCAGGGAATCGCGAAGCCCCTCCTCGAGCTGCGGCGCGGTAGTCGTATCAAGACGCCCCTCCAGCGCGACGGTCAGCTTGCTCCCGTTTTTGATCCATGAAATCGTCATGATGAATTCCTCCTCACGCCGCCGCGTCCTGTCCGGGCCTTGCCATATTTGCACCGTCCGGGTATAACGTTTCGAACTCGTCCTTCATGGATATGGTGTAAAAGTCATTGGCGTCGCACTTGTTCTTGAAGGCCGCCGCAATCGCCGGGTCGCCGTAATCACGTTCGGTGTCGTCACACAGCAGCATATATGCCCTGCCGCCATACTTCCCGTTTTGAAGCGTGTACGTCGCCATGGAGAAATCGCCGGTGGAATTGCCGAATGCCAGCACGGGCAGCTTTCCAATCTCCTGCTGGATGACGGTCGCCTTGTTGGTCTTCTGGTTCTTGATGAACAGCTCGCCAGCTATGACCAGCTTGTCCTGCGGTTTCAGCTCATAGAACATGCTGTCTGACTCTTCATCCCCGGACGACACATACAGCAGGTCCGTGCCGATGACATGGTCATAGGGGATGTATTGATCCAACACGCCCTCGGTCATCACACGCACCGCGTCCCGGTAAGTGGCGCTGACAATGTAGATGCTGTAATCGTGCTCATAGAGGTACTTCACCAGAGAGACCATCGGCTGAAAATACGCCTCGCCGTAGGTCATCCCCTCAAAGCCCCAGACAGGCAGCGCCTTGAAGCGGCGCACGACCTCCGCGTAGGCATCCTGCGTCAGACCTTGATAGAGCTTCGGCCCCAGCTCGCGCTCCTTCGCGTCGAAATTCTCGATGGGAATGCCCCTGAGCACCTTGTCCTCCCACGCGCGGGCAAACTCCTCCAAATACTTAGGCGTCTCGTAGCTGTCGTCATACAGCGCCCGCTGGATGAACAGCCAGTCGTTGAAATAGGTCGGGAAGCGCTCACCGTACAGCGTGCCGTCCATGTCGAACACGGCGATCCTGTCGGATTTGGGAATGAAGCCGTCTGAGCTCTCATCCACCGAGTCCATGACAAACTCCACGATCGACTGCATCGCCGGGGAGTCCGGCGCCCAGCCCTCAATCGTCTCCTCCACGGGAGCGACCTTGTCATATGCGCCCTTTTTGACGCCCTCTGCATAGATCGTGGCAAACTCGTCCCGCATGGATACGGTCACAAAGCCCCGCGCCTCGCAATCCTGACGGAACGCCTCCGCCTCTTCCACGTCGCCAAAGTCTCGCTCCGTGTCGTCGCAGAGGAGCATGTATGCCCTGCCGCCATGCTGGACGGTGTACTCAGCCATCGCGAAATCCCCCGAGCTGTTGCCGAAGGCGAGCACCGGCGGCTTTCCGATCTCATCCACAATGCTGACAACCTTGTTCATGCTCAGGTTCTTGAAGGTCATATTCCCTTCCATCAGAACAGCGTCGTCCTGCCCATAGATATACTTTCTCCCCTCGACGTCCCCCTGGTTCGTCGCGGTCAGGGAAAACGTGGTTCCGATAACGCGGTCTGACGGGATATATTCATCCAGCGTGCCGGTAATCAGTTCCCGAAGCAGGGAGCGTTCCGCGCCGCTGACGATATAGACCTGAAAATCGTGCTCATACAGATAGCGCACCACGGAAACCATCGGCTGAAAGAAACGGTCGCCATAGGTCATACCCGTAAAGCCCGGAATATCCGTCTTCAGAAACTCGCGGATATAAGCCCTGTATTCTTCCACCGTAAAGCCCTGAAAGCTCTCCGCGATCATCTGACCCGAAGAGCGCGGAGAGGACGGCGCTTCCGTGCCGTTCCGAACAGCGGCTTCGAGCCTCCTGCAATACTCCGCGTCCTCCTTTGCAGGCGTGAAGGTGGGGTCGTGCAAATACCGATGCAGCATAAGGCACTGGTCGACATAGGTGGGATAGCGCTCGCCATAGAGCGTACCGTCCAAATCAAACACAGCAATGCGGTCTTTTGCAGAGATGTAACTGTCCGACTTCGGATCGGTTACGTCGTTCACATAAGAGATCAAGGACTGCATCGCCGGAGAAGACGGGTTCCAATACGCAAGAGTTTCCGCCGTCTGCCCATCCATCTTCTCGTTCTCCGCTTTTCCCGAAGCGTCGTGCCCCGCAGCATATCCGGCAAGGACCGACGTCGCGCACAGCAGAGACAGGATCAGCAAGCATAACCAGCCATATTTCTTCATCATCACGCCTCCTTGTTGTAAGGGAACCAAACAATTGAATTGATGTATTATCGTATCAGAAAATGCAGCCTGCCCTCCGTCAGTTCCGCCCAGCTGTACTGCGACATGTATTCGCCATGAAACAGATTGATTGAGGCGGTATCCCCTTCCAGCATGTGGAAATAATCACAGTCCACTCTGCCGCGACGGATTGCCGCCTGACCGCTGGAGCGGATCAGCGCATCGCTCATGCCGACAGAGCGCAGCGTCTTTTTCAAATCACTGAGCAGCAGGCGGATATTCGCCTTCACGGCGCGCATGTTGGTATCACGTTCCCACAGGGCGGCAGCGATTTCCTCTGCGGTACAGGAAGCGCCCTCTTTGTCGATCAGAAAGGCAAGCAGCTCCTTCGTCTGCCGCCGCTCAAACCGCAGCGGCTCTCCATGCCAAAATACCTCAAACCTGCCAAAGCACTGCACCTGCAGCTTATCCGGTTCAGGCTCCGGCAGCTTCGGCAGGTGATCCAGCTCTTCCCGGATCGCCGCTGCGTCCACTGGCTTCAAAACATAGCCGTTGACGTGCCTGCGGTAAGCTTCCAGCGCGTATTGCGAATACGCCGTGACCAGAACGATACGTGCTTCCGGCGCCAACTCCTTGATCCGAACGGCTAGATGCAGGCCATCGATGCCGGGAAGGCGGATATCCGAGAAAACCACGTCTGGTATCACGCCGCCGTTGATTGCTTCCAGCACATCCTCAGCGTTTTTGAAATCCAGTATCTCCGCCCTCGGCTCTGCCTCCGCGATAGCCCCGCAAAGCTCGTTCAGCATAAGCTGTTCATCGTCAATTGCAAATATCCTCACGGAGCATTTTCCCCCCTTTGGCAAGATGACCAACACATTATTGATTGTATTATAGCACTTGACTTCATGAATAGGCAAGCAACCTTTACAGGCTGTCGGCAAAATGTTGGCAAAAAGGTATGCTTCCGGCAAATGGGAAGCATACCTTTTGCACGTTATTTGTTTCGTATTCAGGTTCCGTGTTATGACGCGCGGATGAAAACGCTGTCCTCACCGTCGACGCGGTCGTTGTGCCAGCAGAGCTCGCCTACGTCATTCAGATAGAAATACCCGCTTTCCTCATAGCTCTCGTCCGTGGTCCAGCTCTCGCCGTTATCGTCGTATTCCTTGACCTCCCAATGGCCGTTTTCATAAGCGAGCTTTCCGTCCCCGAGCACAGCGGTCATTTCCCACGTGTTCATCACGGCGGCGCTGTCCGGCCAGCTTGCCGTGATCGTGACCTTGCCCGGCGCGACGCTCTTTGCGCACTCAAGATAACCGCGACCGGCAATCTTTTCCGCCCAGGTGCCAAGATACGGCGCGAGGCTCTTGTCCGCGGGCTTGACGCCCGCCTTCTCCGCGGCAGCGTAATACCATCCCTGCATCGCGTCCGCATAGCTGACGCTCTCGTCCCACCACACTGCCTGATAGAGCGTTTCATAGCCATTTGACACCACGCGGGCGTAGTTTTCCGGCGCAAAGAAGAAATCGACACGGATATCCTCGTCGGGGAAATTCAACACGACATATTCGCCGTCCGGCGTTTCGTCCTCCGTCTCTATGTAGAAGCCCTGCATGACAAACCTGGCATAGGGCGTACCATCCATGCCCTTCACCGCCACGGGACCGTATTCCGTGGTGCTGAGGGTCGCGTTCACGCCATCCATCCACGCCGCACGGGCAAGACATATATCGACGTCGGTGTTGCCGAAGGATACATACTCCAGACCGTTTTGATCGGCGAACCTGTCCTTCATGTCCTCCGCCCACTGGCAGAGCATTGACCACTGCTCGGCGTCACGCGTCATCTCCTCGACCGTTGCGCGCTCAAAGCGCACATCCGTGGGATGATAATAGATATAATAATTGCCGTCCGCGTCCTTCGCAAACGCCTCTACGCCGGACATGTCATAGCACAGAAGCTCGTGGAGCTTGTTCTCGTCCGCCGTTCCGATAGCGAACAGCCAGCCCGCGCCCTCGAAGCCGCCCGCCTTGAGGGACGCCGTTTCGGAGACAGAAAACAGGATGCCGTTCTCGTCGTCCCGCGGCGTTTCCACCGTGATGAGGTCGTTGTACTTGGGCCGAATATCCATCCTCAGCCCGCCGTTCTCATACTCGCCCCAGATCTGCGGAGGGTAGGTCGCGGTAACAGGAGCGAGCGCCGTGCTGTTCTCCATGTTCATGCTGTCCATATCCTCCGCCTCGGAGAAGCTGAAATTCAGCGTCAGGTTCTCAAAGCCCTTGAGCGCCTTTGCCTCGCCGTCAAAGCCCAAAAACGCGACCGCCACCTTGCCGGGCGCAGCCGCAAGGCCGCCGAGCACATAGTCGCAGGACACGCCGTCCAACTCGGCGCTGTCCGGCGAAACGGCAATGTACTTCTCGGTCTTGTTCCGCAGATACAGGTAGACCTCGGGACCAAACCAGTCGTCGTAGTCCTGCTCCCCGACCACCAGGGTCATTCTGTCATCGTCGATAGCTACCGTGCCGAGGGCAGTGATGTCCGGCGTTGGGACGCTCGCGTCGACGGTGAGGATCACCGGTTCCGATATGTAGTTATACCAACTGAACTCATCCTCCGACGTGGTAAAGCATAATTCCATCTCGCCGAGCGCATCGAGACTGATACCGGGCACACCCGTTCCATAGTAGCCAAGTGCATATCTGGCGCTGCTCTTTGCAGGAATGGTCAACTGCGATTCATAATTGCCGCCGTTATACGTTCCATCCTCCATGTAAAACTCAATGAGCCGCACCTCCGTCACCACGCCGTTGACGGACCCGCCTGCCACGCCGAGATAGGCGTCCTTATCGCTGCTGTTGGCAATATCCACCCAGATGATGGGCGATTCATCCTCTGTGGTCGGGTCCACGTCGAGCCCCGCGGTCGTGACGGTTACGCCGTCCTTTTCAAAAATAACGCTGCCGTCGGGCGTGAATGCCCCGGCGCTCTGCGTATCCCTTGTTTCCGTCTGCGTCTGTGGCTGTGTTTCCGTCTGCGTCTGCGTTTGTGCATTTGCCGACGTCTCCGCTCCCGTCGTGCTTTTGCTTCCGCAGCCCGCCAATACGCTCAATGCCAGAAGCGCGGACAATAGCAAAGCGAGTTTCTTTTTCATCATTTCAACATCCTCCTTTAATAATGTTTGTATAGCAGGCAGCTTGTTCAGCTTTTCCCTTTGTATTCCACGCACAGCATGGTCAGGTCGTCAAACTGCTCCGCGTCCTTCACAAAACCGTCCACCGCTCTCCTGACGGTTTTGAGAAGCTGCTCCGGTGACGCACCGGCGTCCTCATTCAGCGCCGTGAGCATCCGTTCCGTACCGAAAAGCTCCTTTTCGGCGCTGGTCGCCTCCGGCACGCCATCGGTATATACGAAGAGCTTGGCGCCGGGTTCCAGCGTAAGTGTGTACTCTGTGTACTTCGTATCGTCCATGCCGCCGATGACAAAGCTGTGCCTGTCCCTGAGCAGCTCGAAGCTGCCGTCCTTATGCTTCAGCGCGGGGTACTCATGGCCTGCATTGGCGGCAGTCAGTCTGCCGGTGGAAAGCTCCAATATGCCAAGCCATGCCGTAACAAACATCTGCTCATTATTCTTTGAGCAGATCGCGGAATTGGCGTCCGTCAGGATCTGCGCAGGCGACTTCCCCATCTTGGCGTTGTTCGCGAGAATGATCTTGGACGCCATCATAAAGAGCGCCGCCGGTACGCCCTTGCCGGACACGTCCGCTATGACCAGACAGAGATGGTCGTCATCCACAAGAAAGAAATCATAGAAGTCACCGCCGACCTCCTTCGCCGGGTCCATGTAGGCGTAAATATCGAATTCCGGGCGGTCCGGGAACGCGGGAAAGGTGTTTGGCAGCATACTCGCCTGAATTCGCGTCGCAAGCGAAAGCTCCGTGCCGATGCGTTCCCTCTCGGACGTTGCGGCCTGAAGATTTGTCATATAGGACGCCACGCCGTCCGCCAGACTCTTTACATTCTCGGCAAGTAATTGCAGCTCGTCCCCGGAATCGACGCGCACATCCTCAAACACAAGCTCCTCCGGGGCTGCATTGCTCTGCATTTTTTTGACAAACGCATCGCTGCCTGCAACGATCCTTTCAATCGGCCGGATCAAATACCGCTGGGTATTAAACATGTAGATGAGAATAATCACCGCGGTAAACAGGGCTGCGGTCAGTATGACTGTCCGCACATAACGAAACACGCCCGCGTTGATCCTGTTGATGTCGATCTCAACGCAGAGCAGGCCGACCGCATGATCACTGCTGTCGAAAACCACGCGGTACCCGTTCAGCATATGCCCATACTCATCCGAGTAGCCTTCCAGCGTTCCGTTCTCGCGCTTTCCGTCCTTGACCGCCTGTTGAAGCGTAAGAAGGGTATCGTCTGCAAACCCGCCTTCCTCGCAGGGCTTCCCCATATAAGTGTAGATCGCCGAGGGAGAAGCTCCGGCAGACAATTCCGCCTGCGTCTTCGCATTGATGGCATAGTGCAGGCTGTGGATATCGTCAATATCCTCAAAATAAATGGCATAGAGGTATTCGATATCCGAGCAGTCCTTGACCCGGTTGAGCTCTGATCTCAGCTCCTCATATCCAACAGGCATATCACGGGCTGCGATCATATCGCCGAAAGAATACTCCTGAGCGGCTCGATACGCATATTCCAACACCGTATCCGCATAAGTGGCGTAGCTTTCCATGACGCTGTCATGATAGAGCTTGTATCCGATAACCGCTATGGCGACTGTGAGGACGCCCATAAACAGTATTGCAGAAATCGCTACTTGCGTTTTTATGCTCTTTCTTTTTTTCATGGCAACAGGTGTCCCTCCGCCTCTCTTTGGATATCATCAGCCGCGGATCGAACGCTCACACCTTGATTTCCATCGTTCCGCCGAGGAACTTCGGCAGCGGCTTGCCATCCTTGATCCACTTGGCGTACTCAGCCGTCGCGGCAAACATCACGTCGCCGGAGGAGTTGAGCGCGGTCTCCACGGAGTCCTGCACCACGCCGATGATGAAGCCGACCGCAACGACCTGCATCGCTACGTCCGCATCCACGCCGAACAGCGAGCACGCCATCGGGATCAGCAGCAGCGAGCCTCCGGCGACGCCCGAAGCGCCGCACGCCGCCAGCGTTGCAATGATTGCAAGGATCATCGCAGTCGGCAGGGAGACGCTGATTCCTACGGTGTTCGCGGCGGCAAGCGCCATCACCGCGATGGTGACAGCCGCGCCGTCCATGTTGATGGTCGCGCCAAGGGGAATGGACACCGCATACATCTCCCGGTCAAGGCCAAGGTTCTCACAAAGCTCCATGTTGACAGGGATGTTTGCCGCGGAGCTTCTGGTGAAAAACGCCGTCACGCCAGAGCCCTTGAGGCAGCGGAACACCAGCGGATAGGGGTTCCTGCGCAGCACAAGCGCCGCGATAAGCGGATCGATAATGAGCGCGACCGCCAGCATGCAGCCAACCAGCAAAAGCAGAAGCTTGCCGTAATCCGCAAAAATCGCAAGGCCGTTGGTCGCGACATTCTCATAGACAAGCCCCATGATGCCGAAGGGCGCAAGATTGATGATCCAGCGCACCACGGCGGAGACGATCTCCGCAAGGTCCGCCATCATTTTCTTGGTCCCCTCGCCCGCCAGCTTTTTCGACGCAAGGCCGAAGATGACCGCCCAGAAGAGGATACCGATGTAGTTGCCCTCCGCAATGGAGCGCACGGGATTCGAGACCATGTTGAGAAACAGGTTTCGAAGCACCTCCCCCACGCCGGTGGGTACGGTGTCCGCCGTCGCGGTCTCGGTCAAAATCAGCGTCTGCGGGAAAACGAAACTCATCACCACCGCGAACAGAGACGCCAGAAGCGTGCTGACCATATACAGCGCGATGACGAGGGTAAAGCGGCTGTCGAGCTTGTTGCTGCCCTGCGCGAGCGCGGACACGACCAGCACAAACACCAGCACGGGCGCGACCGCCTTGAGCGCGCCTACAAAGATGCTGCCGAGCAGCGGTACGACGCTCAGGCCCTTAAAGAGCAGTCCCAGAAGGATGCCGACAGCCAGACCGCAGGCGATACGGAGAATGAGGCTTACGCTGTTGTACTTTTGAATCAGTTTCATGCTTGTTTTCCCCCTCATTGACGATTGATTTTTGCTTTTCCCTGGGCCTTGTCGGTCCGATATCCCTCTCATTTCTTTAGTATACCGTATAAATTGTCTACAGATTATAAAACACAATTATATTATACAACGAAGTGCGTACAAAAACGTACACTCTTTGACAAATTGCAATAACGCAAGAATCGATTACCTTTACTATCTTTTTCAAGCGGATATGTTATCGCAGCAAATCATAAATCCCATTCTCTTTCGCATGACAGCGGCCTGGATTTTTTTGCCAACATTCCGAAAAACGCGCAAAAGGTGTTGCCTTTTGTGCCAAAAACGTTTAAGATAGACATAACATAGGTTTTCTTTTCCGGCAGGAACAGAAAATCGAAATACCCAAACTATCATTGAGAAAGGAAAAGAATGATGAGTAAACATGTGAAAAGAATCCTGTCCCTGCTCCTTGCGCTCGTGTTGTGCATGGGGCTCGGCGTATCGGCCTCCGCAAGCGGTCCCCGGCGGATAGACCCGCCAACCTGTGATGACAACAGCGGGCGTTTCATCCTCTCCGCGAATCAGGGGCCCTATGACGTAGGGGAAGTCATCGAAGTATATGTCTATGCGGTCACTGGAAACTTCGCCATGGATATGTTTAACATGGACTCTGCCTGGACTTATGACAAATCCTACCTTCGCTTTTCCGGAATGAGCGGCTCGACAGCCCGGTTCACGGTTCTCAGGGCGGACGCCAGCGTCAAGACCCTGTCGATCAAGGCGGAATACTACGTCGGCTCCCTTTATGCGTCTGACGTAGTCACAGTTACTGTCCAAAGCTCCGCCGGCCAGTATGCCAACTGGAGCTTCTACCTCTCCGCGAATCAGGGCCCCTATGATGTGGGAGATACCATTGAGGTCTATATTGTGCCGACAAACGGCAACTTCTCCATGGATATCTTTAACATGGATGGTGCATGGAACTATAACTCTTCCTACTTGCGTTTTTCCGGCATGCGTAATTCGTGCGCCCGTTTTACGGTCATCAAGGCGGATGCCACGGCAAGAAACCTGACGATCGTTGGCACATACGGGGTTGGCTCGGTTGATGTAAGCGATTATGTCTCGGTCACCGTTCAGAACAAGACGTCCGGCGTTTCCAGCATCGCCCTGAACGCACGCAGCCTCACGCTGAAAACAAATGAGTCGGATCGGCTCAGCGTCAGTGTTTATCCCACTTCAGCGCAGTACAGCGTGTCGTGGAGCAGCAGCAACACGAGCATTGTCTCCGTCAGCAGCTCCGGTGAAACGGCACGCATCTACGCGGAGAACAAGAGTGGTTCCGCCACCATTACCGTCACCGTAACGGACCTTGCCTCGCGCAAGCAATTCACCGACACCTGCACGGTGAAGGTGGAGCAGGAGCAGAAGGCCACCTATAATCTCAGCGCGACGCTCGCGGTCGGTTCCACCTCGAACAATGCGCAGCTCTACGAGGATCTGCGCGGCCAGTTCCGCAGCGCCTTCGGCGTATATCCCAATGACAACAGTGCGGAGATCACGTTCAGCCGCGGCTCCGGCTCCGGCGTTGCCGCGCTTTGCCTGAGCAACGGAAACGCTGCGACCATTGGCACCATCTACTCGCTTGCGCAGTTTAAAAACATGTATTTTGATTCCACCGTTTCCGGTTCGTTCAGTATTCCCTACTCGCTGTACTATGACAACAAAACGCTCAGCGGCACCATTGACGTGACCATTCGCGCGGCGAACATTGCGGTTTCTGCCGCGCTCAGCGGCAACGGCCCCTACACGTTCAACCAGAGCACGTCTTCCGGCACGGTCGCCGAGCTTATGCGCAGCTCGATCCAGAGCGCGCTGCTCAGTTCAAGCCTTAACTGGAGCTATCTGCGCTTCACGACAATCACCGGCGAAGGCGGCACGCTGTACCTGAATTCCAGCATGCAGGCGCTGACCAGCAGCATCAATGTGACTTCCTCGGTGCTTGACGGCCTCTACCTTGTGCCGAGCTCGTCCGGCGGCGTGGTCCGCGCCAGCTTCACGGTCTACAATACCAACGGCGTTTCACTGGGGACGGGTACTCTGAACGTAACGGTTCCCGCAGCGCCGCAGATCGATCCGTCGAAGCTGCCTCCTGTCACGGCGACGCCCGCCAATATGGTTGGCAAGGTTGCCGGCGACTACTACTACACCGATATCGTCACCACGGTGAACGGAACGCCGATCGAAGCAATCAATATTGGCGGCATGACGCTCATCAACGTTGAGGATCTGCGTACGCACGGCTTCAGCGTGGTATGGGACGGCGGCGCCCGCACCCTTCGCGCGGCGAGATCGAACACGGCGCCGGTTACCGGCGGCGCGGCGACGCCCAGCACCTCCGGCACTGTCGGCGCAAGGCTGGGTAGCTACTATTACACGGACATCGTCACCTATCTGGACGGATATGCCATCAACGGCTATAACACCGACGGCAGGACCTTTATCTGTGCTGAGGACATGCGGTATTACGGCTACAGCGTGATCTGGAACGAGAACGCGCGTACCCTCACCGTTACCAGCAGATAATCGCACAGACAAGTAAATCAGGCGGACGGGAGACCAAAATGGTTTCCCGTCCGCTAATGTTAGCCTGAAATATCCGTCAGCTTGAGATCCTTCACCTTGCGCAGTGCAAGGATGTTGATTATGGCGACAAAAAGCAAGGTAATTGCAGCGGAAATCAGGCAGGACGTCGCGTTCGGCTCCGCCACAAAGCGGAAGACCGGAGACTGGAACGAGCCGACGATCCAGATGCCCAGCGCCGAACCGACCACACAGCCGAGCAGGATGCCCAGCGCGGTTGTAACATAGGTCTCGCCCAGCATATAGCGGATGACCTCGCGCACGGTAAAACCGTTCACGCGCATGACCGCCAGTTCCCGTGTTTTCTGCCGGATGTAAATATTCGTCAGATTTGTCAGAATGACGGCCGCCATCGCCCCTGCCGCAACAATCAAAATGCAGACGACAGCGTTGATGATCTTCGTAAAGCTCTCGACCAACGCGCGCAAGGAATCCGAGCGCTCAAGCGACCGAAAGCTCTCCAAATGCGACAGTTCCCCGCTGAGCGCGTCGAAGTCTGCGCCGTTGAGATGGCCCAGCATGCTGTTGCTTATCGGTTCCTCGCCAAAGATCTCCGCGTAATACGCAGGCGTCAGGAAGATCATTTGCCCTAAGTAATTGCGGAAAACGCCCGCGATCCGCGCCTCCGCCTCCGTGCCGCTTTCATTCATCAGCACGACCGTGTCGCCCACGGAAAGCCCGTGCGACTGCGCGATGCCGGAGAAAATGTATATGCCATCCGATCCAACGTGCAGAGTGTCCTTTGTATCCTTGTCGCTGAGCCGGTACAGCTCGGAAAGCCGGTCTCCGTCGATGACGATCAGCTCCCCGAAATCCGTGGCAGCCCCGATCCGCAGGCTTGTATACAGGCGGTAGGCCGGCGTTTCCGTCGCACCATACCTTTCCAGGACCGCCTCCATCTCCGCCTCGGCGCCCGGCTCATAGCTCAGATCATAGTCGTACTGTACGATCTGTCCATACTGCCGCGAAGGCGTTTCAAAGACGCACGCACGCAGCGTAAACCCAATCACCAGCAGCGCGCAGCAACCCATAATGCTCACGACTGTGATGGTAATACGCTTGAGGTCGCTTCGCATGTTGCGCAGGATCAGCCTCTGATAGAGTGTGAGCAGGCTCTTGCTGCCATGCCCTGATTTTTTCCCGCCAACGGGTGTGCTGTCCTGCATCAGCCGGATCGCCGTGGAGCGCATCAGCGTCGTACAGGCAAACCAAACCGCCGCAAGGGAGAGCAGGACGCCCAGCACCAGTACCAGCACCATCAGATCCTGACGCACTGCCGCGCGTGGGCTTCCGAAGACGAATATCTTGCCAAAGCTGGATGCGACAAACAATTGCAGCGGGATGCTTGCCGCCGCGCCGAGCAGGATGCCGACGGCGGTCGCGCTGACGCCGTATATGAGATATTTGGCAAGGATCTCGCGGTTGAAAAAGCCAAACGCCTTCGTCGCACCGACCAGCTTATGCTGCTCGTCCACGATCTTGGCAACCGTGGCGTAGATCACCAGCGCGCCGACGACCAAAAACAGCACCGTAAAGCGTGCGCCGATGATCTTGACGGAGCTGCAGCTTGTACGCAGCTGCAAGTAGCCGCCGTTTGCGTCTGGCGTCAGCACAACCCAGCGTGCCGGTGAGAGGGCGTCAAGCGTCTCGCGCGCCTCGTCCAGCTGTGCCGCGCCGTCGTTGTATTGCGCCATGCCGTCGGCGTATTCCCGCTCCTTCTCTGCCAGCGTTTCGCTGCCCTCGATCAGCTGCCGCATGCCGTCGTCATACTGCGCAAGCCCGTCCGTATACTGGGCCTCGCCGTCCTCATAGCGGCGCATGCCCGCCTGGTAGTCCGCGACGCCCCTTTGATACCGGGCAAGCGCGTCGTTGTATTGGGCAAGTGAGGCGTCATATGTCTCGACGCCTTCGTCGTACTTTGCCTTTGCCTCGTTGTATTCGGCAAGCCGTGCTTCATACTCCGCCGCACCGTCGTTGTACTGTGCAAGGCCGTCGGCGTACTGCTCTTCGCCGCTCAGGTACTCGGCTAGCCCCGTCTCATACTGTGCAACGCCAGCCTCATACTCCGCCTCGCCGGCTTCCAGCTTCGCCTTGCCCTCGTTATACTGTGCAAGCCCCTCCTCGTAACGCCGGAGGCCCTCGTTGTACTGTGCAAGGCCGCTTTCATACTGTGTTTTTCCGTCATTGTACTGTGCGAGCCCGGCTTCATACTCCTCACTTGCGCTCAAAAGCTGCTCTTCACCCTGTCTGTATTTCTCCTGCCCCTCTTCGAGTTCTTCTTTCGCAGCCGCAAGCTGCGCCTTGCCGGTCAGATATTGCTCGTGACCATCGTCCCACTGTTGCAGCTGCTCAGAAACCGTGCTGTAGCCGACGTAGTCCAAAATCTGCTCCACAGTCGACGCGGCAGTTTGATACGCCTCCTCCGTCAACACCTGCTCAAGCGGACTGACCAGCGCTTTGGCTACCTGTTCCGAATCCTTTGCAAAATCCACGCTGACAGTGTCCGTTACCTGAAAGTCTGTTGCGCGCAGACTGGAATCATCCAGGTCTGGGGAATAATTTGGTTCCACCCATCCAATGGATCCGACAATGGTTTGCGCCGCCTCATCCTCAAAGCCCGATTTCTTGAGCGAATCGATCATCGCATCCTGTATTTGACCTCGCGCCTCTTGCTTCGCCGTCTCGATCTCTACATAGGATTCAGACAATTGCCTGTGCCCGTCGGCGAGCTGTGCTTCTCCGTTGGCAATCTGAGCCTCCCCGTTGCGCAGTTCTCTGCGTCCTCTGCTCAATTGCGCCTCGCCTCTGGAGATTTGTGTGGCTGCATTTTTCAGCTGCGTCTCCGCGCTTTTTAGCTCTTCTGCCGCGGCATCGAGCAGTTTTTTGTTCTCCTCCAGTTCCTTCCATCCGTCGGCAAGCTTCTGCTCCGCGTCCACAAGCTTTTGCCGATTCTCGGCGATCTCCGCGGCGGCGTCCTCCAGTTTGGCCTTAGCCTCTGCAAGCTCCTGCTTTGCGTTGTCCAGCTTGAGCCGTCCCTGTGCAAGCTCCTCCGCTTTCTCGTTCAGCAGCGCCTTGCCATCGGCGAGCTGCGCCGCCGCGTCAGCGAGCTGTGCCGCCGTATCGTCCAGAATGCTCTTTCCATCGGCAAGCTCCTTCGCCGCATCGCTCAGCGTTCGCTTGATGCGGTCCAGCTGCGTTTTCGCTCCAGAGAGCTCTTCGCTGCCCTGATCCAGCTCCGCCCGGCTTTCTGCAAGCTCGCGTTCCGCGTCGGCGAGCTTCTGCCGGTTCTCCTCCAGCTGTGCGACGCCTTCATCCAGCTGCGTGCGCGCTTCGGCAAGCCGCGCCGCCGCATCGTCCAGCTTCGCCTGATTCTCGTCGATCTCACTCTGATAGCGCGTATGGACCGACTCGTCGCGCATGGCGGCGCGCTCGGCTGCAAGCGACTCCAATGTGAGCCGCATGGATTCCAGAGCCTCTTTATACTCGTCGCCGTAGCGGTCCGGGTATGCCGCTTTGTCAAGCAGCACCTCCGCCTTCATGTAGCAGCCATCCAGCCTGTCAAGGTCAAATGCCTCCGGGGTAACGAGAATCAGCGCGTTACCCGTGACGGTATCGCAAATGTGCTCAGAGTGGAGAAAGCTGCCCGTGATGACATATGCCTCATTCGCCAGATAGTCCGGCACCCCGCCGTCCCCGCTCGTGAGGCGGACCGTGTCGCCCACGGAGAAATCCGTTTCCGCGAGAAAACGCTCCTCCACCGCGCACTCGTTTGCAGCGGCGGGCAAATGTCCCTCAGTCAGGATCGGAAGGTCGATCCGCTCCGTCAGCGAACGCACCGAAACCTGCGCGCGGGACGTTCCGTCAAAAGCCTTTGCAGTGGTGAGGTAGACGCCCTCCGCGTCGAGAACGCCGCTCACCGCCCGGATGGCTTCGACGTCCCCCTCCTCCAGAAGCAGCGTTGAGGCAATTTCCAGATCGTGAAACGACGTCTCGTCATAGAACCGATTGCCGGAGCGCAGCAGCGCGGTCTCGGCGGCGACTACGCCAACGTAGCATGTCACCGCCATAAAGGCAATCAGCAGAATTGAGAAATAGGACACCCGCTCTCTGCGTATGTTGCGCAGCGCATCCTTGATCTGTGTTTTCTTCATGGCAATCACCATGAGAGGTCGTCTGCGTGGAGCGGATGCAGATTGCTGCGAATACTTGCGACTGTGCCGCCCTTGAGCTTGACCACGCGGTTCGCCATTTTGGCAATTTCCTCGTTGTGCGTAATCATCATAACCGTGGTGCCGTTCGAATTCACGATGTTTTCAAACACACGCAGCACCTCCACGCTCGTTTGGAAGTCGAGCGCGGCAGTCGGCTCGTCCGCAAAGATGACCTTTGGGTTTTTTGCCAGCGCCCGCGCAATGGACACGCGCTGCTGCTGGCCGCCGGACATCTGCGCGGGATAGTTATTCGCGCGCTCCGTCAATCCCACCTTGGCGATCGCCGCGTCCACGTCGCCGGGATCGGGGCTGATCTCCGCGATGAACTGCACATTCTCGCGCGCCGTCAGGTTTGGCATCAGATTATATGCCTGAAAAACGAAACCGACGTAATTGCGGCGGAAATCGGTCAGCTCCGCATCCGAGGGATGGGAAAAATCTTTGCCCTCAACGGTGAGCGTCCCGGAGGTCAAAAAGTCCATGCCGCCGATGATATTCATCATGGTGGACTTTCCACAGCCGGACTCGCCCAGAACCACGACAAATTCGTTCTCGTAGACGTCCAGATTGATGCCCTTGAGCACGCGCAGCACGCTGTCTCCCGACGGGAACTCCTTGACCACGTTGCGCAGGGAGATGATTACGCGTTTTTCCTGCTCCGGCTCAAAGGAGAAGCCCTTTTCCTCGATGGCGATGGCGGCGAGCGCGGCCATTTGCTCGCAAAGGGCAAGGTCCTCCGCAGTGTAGGAGGCGCCGGAACGCTTGTTGATGATCTCCACGCAGCCGATGGTCTCATATTCATTTTTCAGCGGCACGCAGATGATGCTTTTGGTCACAAAGCCGGTCTCCTCGTCCACACTTTTGGAAAAGCGCGTGTCCGTTGAGGTATCCTCCACGATGATGGATTCGCCGGATTTTGCAACCGAACCGACAATACCCTGTCCGCTTTCCACGCTAAACCCGGTAATGTCGTCCGTGCCGACATTGACCACCGCGCAGACGCGGTTTGTCGATTTGCTTAAAAGCCATACAGACCCTGCCTCGCAGTCCAGCACGTCCTTTATGATCTCAAGACTGTGTGCCATGGCTTCGACCAGATCATCCGCATCGCGCAGCCTTTCCGTAATCTGCCAAATTGCCTTTGTCCGCAGCGTATTCCTATCCGCCATCAAATCTCCTCCTCTACATATTTCTCAACAGTCCATCACGCGCCGTGCCCGTTCCCTGCCGCATCATGCCGCAGTCCCGTTCTTTCAGTTGCCTTCCGATTCTCCCCGGTATTCCAGGCAAAGCATGGTCAGATCGTCAAACTGCTCCGCCTCGTTCACAAATCCATCCACAGCGCGGCGAACCTGCTTCAACACATCCTGCGGTTCCGCCGCCTTGTTTTCGTTCAATGCCGCGAGCATGCGCTCCGTACCGAAAAGCTCTTTTTCCGCGTTGGTGGCCTCCGGCACGCCATCCGTATATAGAAACAGCTTTGAGCCGGGGGTGAGCGTAAACTCGTATTCCTTGTATTTCATTCCCTCCATACCGCCAATGACAAACCCGTGCTTGTCCTTGAGCAGCTCAAATTGTCCGCCCGAGTACAACAGGGCAGGGTATTCATGTCCGGCGTTCGCCGCGGTGATCCTGCCTGTTTTGATATCCAATATGCCAAACCACACTGTGACGAACATTTCCTCGCGGTTATTGGCGCAGATCTGATCGTTGACAGCCTGCAGCACCTCCGCAGGGCTGTGTCCGGTCATGGCATAGTTTTGCACCAGGATCTTTGAGATCATCATAAACAGTGCCGCCGGCACGCCCTTGCCCGAAACGTCCGCCATGACGATACCAAGATGATCCCGGTCGATCAGAAAGAAATCATAGAAGTCTCCGCCAACCTCTTTTGCGGGGTCCATGCTGGCATAGACGTCAAACTCCGGGCGGTCCGGGAAGGCGGGATAGATGTTTGGCAGCATATCCGCCTGTATCCGCGTCGCCAGCGCAAGCTCAGTGCCGATGCGCTCCTTCTCCGCGGTAATCTGTGTGATTTGTGTAATATAGTCCCGCGTCCGCTTGCTGAGGGTTGCAAAGGACTCTGCCAGAACCTCGATCTCATCGCCTGTACGGTAGGCGTCCTCCATTTCAAAGGCCGTGTCTCCGTCGCGCAGTGAATTGATGCGCGCTGTCATGCGTTCCAGCGGCTTTACAATACGACCAGCCACAGTAAATGCGCCGAAGATCGCAAACAGAAGAATGATGATCGTCAGGATAACAAGAGTCTTTGCGGATGCTTCCGCGCCTTTTGCGTAAGAATTATGGGCATCCTCATTGATCTCATCATAGCGCGCAAGCATCGCTTCCGTCGGCCTGTGCGTGATCTCCTTGTCGACCACAGAAATGACTGTCCATCCCACGCTCGACATGGGCGTCCCGGTCATGTAGTATTCCTTCCCGTCAACCGTGATGGATTCAAGCCCGGTCGTACTCGACAGGGATTCGGTCACAAAGCGAGCAAGCTCGGCGTTTTCACTTTGCCTGAGGTCGGGCGCATCCGCGGAACGCTCCGCCTTAAAGCACAGGCTCTGCTCCGGCGAAAAAAGGACTTGCCCTTTTTCATTGATTACGCAAAGATACCCGCCATCCGTCGCCGTGCTTTCAACGTAATCGCTGATAGCAGTCAGATAGATATCTGCCGCCACCACGGCGACAAGCTTTCCATCATGGTAAACCGGCGCGGCACACTCGAGCATCGGGTTTTCCGTATAGGCGTCGATCTCAACGCCGGTAAAGATCAATTCCCCAGCGTTAGCGGCCTGAACAAACCAGGGACGGTTGCGAATATCCAGAGGTAGCGGCGTTCCATCCGCCGCGATAAAAATATCCGCTCTGTCATTCACGAGGATCATGTTCCCGTCTGCCGTTCCAATGAAGCAACTGCTCATCTTGCTGTTGTTTTCATATATCGCCAGCATGATATCGCTCAAATTGCCCACAAGTCCCAGCATCTGCGAGTCCTCCGGATGCACCCCGGACTCATGGATCAGCTGGGCGGAGGGAATTCCCTTATTTTTGGCGGACGGCGGATCGACCGAACGTGTGGAAAAGAGCTCCGCATGCTCAAAAAGCTGTGTGACAATCGACTGCAATGTCAGCACATCCGTCTGTATGTCGTTGAACAGATCGTCCGCAATGTACGCCTGCAGAGCGTTGCTCTTTCCCATGGTCGCTTCTAAAACCGCCTCCATGGTTTCTTCCGAAACGGCAGCGATGGACGCCTGCTGCTCTGCGCTCGCCTCCTGAACTGTTCTGGTCAGATTCTTCTGCTGAAAAACGCTCACAGCGACGTATGCGCCGATCAGCACAAAGATAAAGAACAGCATCAGGTTGAAGATCTTCTGTTGCAATCCACCAAGCTTTATCCCGCTGACAATCTTCATCTTTCGCTCCTTTTCGCCCGGTCGCCTTTCCTTCGGCTGCAAGCCTCAATGAAGAGCATCATAAGTTTTTTTTTCAGTGTCAGAATGTTCTGCCCGTCTTTATACTCATAGGTAACAGCGTCCATGCTCTTCTTAACCATGTAAATGCCCAGACCGCCGATTTCGCGCTCATCCGCGGAAAGGGTAACGTCCGGGTCCTCCTTCGCCAGAGGATCGTATGGAACGCCGCGGTCGATCAGGGTGATGATCGCCGAAATCGGGTCCTGCTGCATCTCCACGCGCACGGTGGCACTGCCGACCTCCGGGTTGTAGGCATAGTGCGCAATGTTGACAAACAGCTCCTCCACCGCGATTTCCAGCTGCATCTGGGCGCGCGGCGAACAATCGTACTTTTCCAGTTGGCTGTTTACGAATGAAAGCACCTAATCAAGATTCTCCGTTTTCGCCTCAATGGTCATTTCTGTCATCTTTGCCTCCCCCTTCGAAACACTTCAATTACCGCTTGACAGCCGTGCGCTATTCCTTTGTTCCCCGGTATTCCATGCTCAGCATGGTCAGATCGTCAAACTGTTTTGCGTCCTTCACAAATTCATCCACGGCGCAGCGGACATTCTGCAATATCTGTTGCGGCGAAGCGTCTGGCTCTTTGTTCAGAACCGCAAGCAATTGCTCCACGCCAAACATGTTTTCCGTTTCGTCCGATGCCTCCGGGACGCCGTCCGTATATAGGAAAATCTTTGCGCCGGGCTCAAGCGCAAGCTCGTAGTCCTTGTATTTCATACCATCCATGCCGCCGAGAACAAAGCCATGCTTGTCCTTAAACAATTCAAAGGCTCCGCCCGCATGCTTAATCAGCGGGTATTCATGCCCCGCGTTCGTCGCCGTAAGCCTGCCAGAGGAGATTTCCAGAATCCCCAGCCAAGCCGTCACAAACATCTTTGACTCGTTGCCCTCGCACAGCTTAGCATTGACGTCCCCCAGTATCTCTGCCGGCGTACCGCCCATCTGCGCGCGGTTCTTGATGAGCGTTTTGGCGATGACCATAAAGAGCGCCGCCGGCACGCCCTTGTCGCTCACGTCCGCTATTACCATGGCGAGATGGTCGTCGTCAGTCAGGAAGAAATCGTAGAAGTCGCCTCCAACCTCCTTCGCGGGGTCCATGGAAGCGTAGAGGTCGAACTCCTTGCGCTCCGGGAACGGCGGGAAAATGCGAGGAAGCATATTTGCCTGGATGCCGGTTGCCATATTCAGCTCCGCATCCTTCGCGGCAAGTGTTTTGCTGCGTTCGGAGTACAAAAGGCTGTAGATCATCACGATGGACACCAGCGCCGCTACATACTGTGTTGAGATGCCGAAGGTGTTCCACGTCAGAGCCGTGTTGAGAAGCGGGATCGCAACAAAGGAGAGCACGACCGTCTTTTGCCTCCGCGACACATTGGAGCGCAGCAATCCGCCGAACAGGATGCAGATAGATAGCACAAAATATGTGTAGCTGAGGGGATACGCCGCTGCGCGCTGGTAAACGCCGGCCTCGTCCACATAGAAATAGAGCGGGACAAACAGATTTGCCAAACACGCAAGCATAGCGGGGACCAGCAGGATCTGGACGGCGTATGCGCCCCAGCGCATCAGCTTATCATTCATGTCCAGAGCCGCACGGGCATAGCGCCAGAACTGGTAGACCATGTTCACGCCCACGAGATAGAACAATACATTCACCAACAGATTCCACACGCGCAGCGAGGGTACGCCCTGCACCAGCCAGGCGCATTCATCGAGAAACAGCGCCGATGCGTTGGACGAAAGCAATGCCACGAACAGATATGTGGTCTCCTGCGTTTCCTTGTCGCCGTTCATGCAGCCGTAAAAGAGCACGGCACAGATTGCAATGCCCACGACGTCAGCCGCGATATTAAATATCCAGTCCGGCTCCAGCCGTGAAAGCCCGCTGAGAAAGCAAAGAGCGATGCTTGCCGCCGACATCGTGCACAGGATGGCAAAGCCGCTGGGAAGCAGCCATTTCTTTGCCCTGACCCGTTGCAGCAGTTTTTCGTTCTTATCCATGCTCTTTCATTGCCTCCCGGACAAGCCTATCCTCAGCCAGGTTTTTTTCCGTATTGCCGATGATTTATGCCGCCGCGTCCGCGCTGGCGTCAATGAACCGGTAAATGTACTCATCCGCCAGCTCGTCGATTCTGCCCGACGCCTTCTCCTTTGCCAGAAATGCATTGACGTAATTCGCAAGCGCCTCGCTTCCCTTCGGCATCAGGACGCCCAACTGTCCCTGCGTAAAGGGTTCGTGAATCAGCGGCGCCGCAAGACGGCTGTCCTGTCCGACATACCAGCCAGCCTCGAGGATCTCGGTAATCATCACGTCTGCTTCGCCGGACGCCACGAGTCCGGGGATCTCCTCGTTGACGTCGTGAATGACCAGCACAGCGTTTGGCAGGCTTTCTCTGGCAAATTTCTCGTTCAGGCCGCCTGGGTTCTCCATCACCGTAACCTCCGGGCGGTTGATTGCCTCCAGACTGGTGTACTTTCCCGCGTCCTCCGCACGGCAAAGGACGGTTTTCCCGTTGCCGAGATATCCGTCTGACATAAGCGCCTGTTCTCTGCGGGCGTCGGTCACAGTGATGCCGCAGATCGCGAGGTCAAACTTTCCGGCAAGCGTATCCGCCATCAGCGTCGGCCATGTGGTCGGCACATATTCAAGTTTCACGCCCAGCGCTTCCGCCAGGTCTTCGGCGAGCTCTGCATCGAAGCCCCAGTAGATTCCTGTCTCCGGGTCGCGGAAGGACATGGGGCGGTAGTCCCCCGTCGCACCGACGCGCAGGACGCCGCTTGCCTTGATCTCCGAAACGGTGCTGCCCAGATAGGTCACGCCGTCACCATAGATGGTCGTCCAGTCGTTCTTCATGGAGACCGGCACCCAGCCGAACTCCTCGCAGAGATCGAACATCTTCTGCGCCTTCGTCTCATTGCCGTTCTCGCGCACAGTATCGTCGCAGCAAAGCATGAACGCAAGGCTCTGATAGGGATTACCGCTGGTCACATACTCCGCCATGCTGGAATCGCCTGTGCTGTTGCCAAACGAAAGCACCGGCTGCTGGCCGATCTCCTGCATGATGACGGAGACCTTGTTCATTTTGAGGTTCTTGATTAGGAACTCGCCGCCGAGGATCAACTCGTCGCCCTCGGCAAATACGTAGTTCAGCCCGTCCGTATCTCCCTGATTACTGGATACAATGGTCTCGTCGGAGCCGATGATCTGCCGGTTGGGAATACCGAGCGGTGAGTTGCACGCAATACCGCGGACAATCAGTCGGTCGGTGCCGCTGACGACATATACTGTAAAGTCATTTGCCTTTAAGAGATCCACCACTTGCAGCATCGGCTTGTACCAGCCCTCGCCGCGCAGCATACCGTCATAGCTCGGCATGGACTGCTTCTTGAATTCCTGAATATAAGCGTTGAACTCCGCAACGGTCATACCCGCGAACGCGGAGGCAACCGCCTTGCCGTGGTCGACCTCCAGGCCGGAGAAGGACTTGCCCGTCTCGTTCTGCTCCTTGATCTTGTTTGCGACCTCTTTTTCAAAGTCGGACGCCTTGTCCCTGTAGTTGGGGTCCTCCAGTACGCGGTACTTGAGGAGCGTATAATCGAAGTAGTTGGGATCAGTCTCGCAGAAGAGTGTACCGTCCAGATCGAAAACGGCGATGCGGTCCTTCACGGGAATAAAATCTTTGCTGTTCTCGTCCGTGACCACCTTCAAATAGGCAAGCAGTTCATTTTTTGCCGCCGCGTCGTTCGTCCACAGTGAAAGCGGGTCTGACATGCTGTCCAGACGCTCCAGCGCCTGCGCCAGCTCCGCGCGTGTGACCCTGTCACCCGCGGCAAGCAAAAGGCGGCCGTCTGCTCTCTTGTCCGCAAGCATGCCATTGGCGCATACGAATTGGAATCCCTCCATCGCCCATGCCGGTGTGGCAGAGACGTCGTCGTAGGGTTGGAGACTCGTATTCTGCACAGCTGTGCCGTCCATATCCTTGTAACAGGCATAGCGATAGAGGATGACGGCAAGCTCTGCACGTGTGACGGGGCGCTCGCCGTTGAAACGTCCGTCCACGTCGCCGTTCGCAACGCCCGCGCCCTTCGCCCAAGCGGCGGCGTTGGCGTACCATGTGCCCGCCGCATCCGAAAACGCGATAGATTGGATTACCATGGGCTGCCCCTCCCGCTCATAGAGCGTTTGGATCACCTCACAGCGCGCAACAGGAGCGGCAGGGTCCGCCGCGATATGGGTTTCCGCCGCATAGGCAGGAGCGGCAAGGCCGAAGGCAAGCGCCAAAGCCAGCACCAGACTGTTGAGTTTTTTCATATTACAGACACCCCCTGTTTTCTTATCTGCCAGCGATTCTGCTCTGTCCCTCATGTTGAATCAAGTACTTCCTCCGGAAAGCTCCTACTGTACCGGCGCTCCGGCACAGCTCCCGTCGACAGTTTCCGAAGTTTTGATAAGATATTATAACAGATTTCGTCTGGATTTTTCAAGGCACAAATAGGAACAGCGCTTGAAATCATAACAATTAAAAAGTCATGCATTGTCATGCAATTTAGATATTAATATTGCACGATGTTTGCCGACGTATGTTAGCATTTTTACGGAATTTAGGCGCGAAGCCTATTACCGCAACGGTTGAAAAAAATAAAACGACGTCTTTCGACGTCGTTTTATTATTGGTCCGAGTGGCGGGATTCGAACCCACGGCCTCTTGGTCCCGAACCAAGCGCGCTACCAGCTGCGCTACACCCGGATGCGCAATACGCGCAACATGGATATTATACGCAGAGCATGTATTATTGTCAAGCAGAAAATTCCTGAATCCTCAAATTTTTTTGCCGGGCAAAAAGACCTCGCCCAACTCCTCCGGCGAGATCGCGCCGTTGGAAAGCTCCGTGAGCCCGGCGGAGAAAGCGGAAACGCCCTCCTTCGGCAGTCGGAGCGTCACCGACACGTCCGCGCCGTAGTCGCTGCCCTCTGTCACGCCGCCGTGCGCCTCGATCAAGCGTCCCAGCCGTTCAAACAGCGGGTACGGCACGTTGACGCGCAGCCGCGACCACAGCGCCATGGGCGCCTTGCCCGCGGCGTCCAGCGCATCCTTGGCGCTTTTGCTGTACGCCCGCGTCAGCCCGCCCGCGCCGAGCAACACGCCGCCGAAATACCGGGTCACAACGCAGACCGCGTTCTCCACGCCCTCGCGCTGGAGCACGTTCAGCATCGGCTGGCCCGCCGTACCCTGCGGCTCGCCGTCGTCCCCATAGCGCACGACGCCGCCCTCGTGGAGCACATAGCACCAGCAATTGTGCCGTGCGTCATAGTATTTCTTTTTCATCTGCTCGATATACGCGCGGGCGTCCGCCTCGGTCTCAACGCGCTTCAAATGCCCGATAAAGCGCGAGCGCTTCTCGGTAAACTCGGTCTCCGACTCCTCGCAGGGGACAAAATATGTTTCGCTCATGTCTCCCCGTCCTCTTTTGTCTCACTGTAACCCTCGACGTATGCCTTCACCTGCCCGTACGCCTTAGGATCGACCACCGCCTCCACGTCGATCGTCTCGCTGTATTCCACGCTTTCGACCTTTGCCTCGCGGTAAAGCATGTCAAGGAGATTCCCTTTATCGTACGGGATATGCAAGGCAACGCGGCGCGTTCCCTTGTCAAGAATACGGTTGATCTCCGATAGCAGGTCGCCAATCCCCTCGCCGGTCCTGGCACTGATGCTCACCGCCATTTCGCCGTGCGGGCGGATGTCCCCAAAGAAGAGGTCGGACTTGTTGTAGACGCGCAGGCACGGGATCGACGAGGCACCGAGCTCCTCGACCAGCTCGTCCACGATCTGTGCCTGTTCCAGCCACTCGGGGTTGGAGACGTCGATCACATGCAGCAGCAGGTCGGCGTATTCCAGCTCCTCCAGCGTCGCCTTGAACGCCTCGACCAGCTGGTGCGGCAGCTTGCGGATAAAGCCGACCGTGTCGGAGATCACGACGTCCAGCGTGTCGCTGACGGTCAGCAGGCGCGTTGTGGTGTCCAGCGTGTCGAACAGCCGGTTGTTTGCGGGTATGTCCGAGCCCGTCAACGCGTTGAGCAGCGTGGATTTACCGGCGTTGGTGTATCCCACGATAGCGACGACAGGGATCTCGTTTTTCTGCCGCCGTTCCCGCTGGGTGCCGCGCACGCGGCGCACCTCCTCAAGGTCCTCCTTGAGCTTGTCGATCTTGCGGTGGATGTGGCGGCGGTCAGTCTCAAGCTGCGTCTCGCCCGGTCCCTTGGAGCCGATGGGCCCCTTGCCGCTCGTGCCCGCCTGACGCTCAAGGTGCGTCCACATACCGGTCAGCCGCGGCAGCAAATACTGGTATTGCGCCAGCTCCACCTGAAGACGGCCCTCCTTCGTCCTTGCCCGCTGGGCAAAGATGTCGAGAATCAATCCGCTGCGGTCCAGCACCTGCACGCCCAGCTCGTCGGTCAGTACGCGCATCTGGGACGGCGAGAGGTCGTTGTCGAAAATGACCATCGTCGCCTCCTGCGCCTGCACCAGCTCCTTGATCTCCGCGACCTTGCCCTCGCCGATGAAGGTGCGCGGGTTCGGCGAGGCAAGCGATTGCAGCACAACGCCGACGCTGACGCCGCCCGCCGTCTCGACAAGCGCCTCCAATTCCTCAAGGCTCTTCTCGTCGGCGTTTTCCTTTTTATCCAGCCGCGGCGACGAAAGTCCCGCCAATATTGCGCGGTCGCGCGGCGTCTCTGTGATTTCGTTCATACGTTCTCCTAAAATTGATTTTTCCCAGTATACCCAAAAATGCGGCGAAGGTCAATCCTTCGCCGCAGACTGTAGACAAAATAAGGCATTATGCGCCGAAAAGGGTGCATAGTGCCTTAATTTGTGGTATAATGAGATTGGAAAGGCGGGGATGCAGG
>SVKP01000114.1 GCA_015068395.1 Oscillospiraceae bacterium | reverse complement strand
TTCATCGAATCCTCGGGGCGGCAGACGACGATCATCTCCTGCTTTTCAAACTGGTGGATGCGGTAGACGCCGCGCTCCTCGATGCCGTGCGCGCCCTTTTCCTTGCGGAAGCAGGGGGAATAGGAGGTCAGCGTCTGCGGAAGCGTCTGCTCGGGCAGGATCTGGTCGATGAACTTGCCGATCATCGAATGCTCGCTCGTGCCGATGAGATAGAGGTCCTCGCCCTCGATCTTGTACATCATCGCGTCCATATCGGTCTGGCTCATCACGCCCTCGACCACGTTGCCGTGGATCATGAACGGCGGGATGCAGTAGGTGAAGCCCTTGCCGATCATGAAGTCGCGCGCATAGGCAATCACCGCCTCGTGCAGACGGGCGATATCGCCCAGCAGATAGTAAAAGCCGTTGCCGGACACGCGAAGCGCGGAGTCGATGTCGATGCCGTCGAAGCTCGCCATGATATCCGTGTGATAGGGAACCTCAAAGTCCGGCACCTTCGGCTCGCCGAAGCGCTGCACCTCGACGTTGGCGCTGTCGTCCGGGCCGATGGGAACGCTGGGGTCGATGATGTTGGGGATCAGCAGCATGTTGTGGTGCAGCTTCGCCTCCAGCTCCGCCTCCTGCGCCTCCAGCGCGGCAAGGCGCTCGTCGTTCGCCTTGACCTCCGCCATGTTGGCGTCGATTTGCTTTTGCAGCTCGTCCTTCTCCGCGCCCTCCGCCTTTTTCAGCTTGCCGAAGAGGGGGCCGTTCGCCTTGGAGAGCTGGTTGCGCTTCGCGCGCAGCTCGCTCGCCTCGGTGATGGCGGCGCGGAGCTTTTCATCCAGCTCGATTGCCTCGTCGACGAGCGGAAGCTTTGCATCCTGGAACTTCTTCTTGATGTTTTCCTTCACAACATCCGGGTTCTCGCGCAGAAATTTGATGTCAAGCATTTTGTTCTTTCTCCTTTTTGTTTCACGTGAAACAATTCACAGTCTTCCACAGTTTATGCCGTTTTTCCGACCTTGGTATCGCAATCAACCGGTGGGTTCGGTGACGGTCAGCTGTCCGTTCGCGTCCACGGTCAGATAACCCAGCTCGGCGAGTTGTTCAATCAGCGCATCATAGTATGGGTGCGTGAGCGCGCTCTGCTCGTTCTCTCCGGCGTAATGCCTTGCCTTTTCGTCATGGTCGCTGAGAAGCTGTTCGAATTCCGCGGTGTTCCAGTCCGCCAATTCCGCAGCCGCCTCCCGATAGCGCTCCTCGCTTGCCAATACCGCCGCGTAATAAACGCATCGCGCGGCGTCTGTTTCCGCCTGCGCCTGCTCCGCCTGTCCGGCGTCGAGCTCCCGCGTGTGAAGCTGGGCTTGCAGGGATTCCTTTTCCTTGTCAAGCGCCTCGATCTGCACTTCCAGCTGCTCCTTTTCCGCCTCCAGCTCGGCGACGCGTCGCTCGAGCGCAATATTCTGGTCCAGCGTGCTCTGGATGGTTCCGGTGCTGCCGCGCAGCTCAGAGATGACCTGCTCGTTGCTGCGCTGGTTCATCAGGAAGGACCACAGCAGCAGGAAGAACGCCACGATGAACAGCAGAAAGATATAGCCGTAGACCCGCTTTTGCCCCGTTCGTTCGTCCAGCTCGCCTTCCTCCGGGGCGGGGGAGGGGACGGGCTCCTCCGTTTTCTGCTCTCTGGGACGCTCGTGGATAAAATCTGTCATTTCGCGTCCCTCTTTTTAATGAGCGCCAACGCGTCCAGCAGATCGTTCAGGTCGTCCATCCCGTAGTATTCCAGCTCGATCTTTCCCTTTTTCTTACCGGGCACGATACGGCAGGCGCGGCCGAGCTTCGTCGTCAGGTCTCCGGCGGCAAGCTTGACGTAGTCGATCGCCTGCGGGTCCTTTTGCTTCTCCGGCTTGGGCTTCGCGGTGTAGCGCTTGACGAGCGCCTCGGTCTGGCGGACGCTCAGGCCGTTGTCGACGACCTCCTGCGCCGCCTTCTTTTGCAGCGCCGGGGACAGGGGAAGCAGCGCGCGGGCATGGCCGCCGGTCAGCTTGCCCGCCTCCAAAAGCGCGCGGGCCTCCGGGCAGAGTCCCAGCAGCCGCAGCGCGTTCGCCACAGTGGAGCGGGATTTCCCGACGCGCTTCGCCACGTCCTCCTGCGTCATCGAATAGCTGTCCATCAGCTTTTTATAGCCCTCCGCCTCTTCCAGCGGATCCAGGTCCTCACGTTGGAGGTTTTCGATCAGCGCGAGCTCCATCACCTTGCGGTCGTCCGCCTCCATGATGATGACGGGGACTTCCTTCAGCCCCGCGAGCTTTGCCGCGCGCCAGCGCCGCTCGCCCGCGATGATCTGATAGTATCCGTTGGAGAGGCGCCGCACGTTCAGCGGCTGCAAAATACCGTGCTCCCGGATCGAATCCGCCAGCTCGTCGAGCGCGTCGTCATCAAAATGACGGCGCGGCTGGTCGGCATTGTTCTCGATCTGCGAAATGGGCACGCGTATGTTATCGCTCGAATCCGAGCGCAGCGCATCCTCGCCAAACAGCGCACCGAGTCCCTTGCCCAGTCCGCGTGTCGTATTTGCCATGCTGTTTACTCCTTGCTTTTTCTCTTATTATAAAATATAGCGGCGCACTCAGTTTTTCTTCAAAAACTCCTGCGCAAACGCGTCGTACGCCTCCGCGCCGCGGCTCGTGCGATCGTAGACGTTGATGGGCTTGCCATGGCTCGGCGCCTCGGACAGTCTCACGTTCCGGGGGATCACGGTCGCATAGACCTTTCCGGGGAAGTGGCGCTTGACCTCCTCCGCCACCTGCATGGCGAGATTGGTCCGCCCGTCGTACATCGTCAGCAGCACGCCCTCCAGCTCCAGCGAGGGGTTGAGCGAGCGCTTGACGATGCGCACGGTGCTGATGAGGTCAGTGAGCCCTTCGAGCGCAAAATACTCGCTCTGCACCGGCACGAGCAGCGTGTCAGCCGCGCACAGGGCGTTGAGCGTCAGCAGCTCAAGCGAGGGCGGACAGTCGATAAAGATGAAATCGTAATCCTCCGCGAGGCCTTGAAGCGCGTCCCGCAGCAGGAACTCCCGCCGCTCGCGATCAATCATCTCGATTCCGGCTCCGGCCAGCGCCTTGTTGGAGGGGAGCACGTCCCCGTACGGCGTGTGCTCCACCACCTTGCGCGCGTCCATCCCGTTGATGATGACGTCATAGACGCCCTTTGAAACGGTCTTTTCCACGCCCATGCCGGAGGTGGAGTTCGCCTGCGGGTCAAAGTCGCACAGAAGCACCCGTTTGCCCGCCTCTGTCAGAGAGGACGCCAGATTGACGCAGGTCGTCGTCTTGCCGACGCCGCCCTTTTGGTTCACGATCGCGATGGTTTTTGCCAATTTGATCCCTGCCTTCCGCGGCAAAAGCCCCTTGTTGGGCATTTTTCCCGATTATCATATTATAACTCCATTAGTATATCACAATCGTCTTCGATTTCAACCGTAAAATAAGAAACACCCCGAAAAATTCGAGGTGTTTCACGTGAAACAATCCACAGCTTTTTGCGGAATCATGCGGCTTTGCAGGCGTTGAAACGCTCACTCACCGATCAGAAGCGCGCCGTCCATCGGCTCAAGCGTCAGGTGGAGCAGCCCGCCGAAGACGCGCAGCCGCTCGCCGGTCAGGGCGTCGAAGGCGAACTCGCCGTGCCAGGGCAGCGTCAGCTTTGCTTCATCCTGCCCGGCATTGCACACGGTCAGGCTTGCTTCGTCTCCCAATGCGCGCCGGAACGCCAATACAGGCCCCTCCGCGTAAACGTATTCGATGGCGCCGCGCTGCAGGGACGCCCTTGCATTTCGCACCGCGCCGAGGCGGGAGAAGAAGGCGATCAGTTCGCGGTCCTCGCGTCCCCACGGATAGGTCGCACGGTTGAACGGGTCCTCAAAGCCCTGCATGCCCGCCTCGTCGCCGTAGTAGATCGTGGGCGAGCCGGGGAAGGAAAACATCACCAGCGCCGCAAGCTTTAAAAGCCGCACGCCGCGATAGCGCTCCGCGGCGTTGAGCGCGAGGCGCGAGCGTTCCTCGCGCGACTGCGGCCACGCGCCGCGGTAGCCGAGCACCGTCAGGATGCGCGGCGTGTCGTGGGTGCCGAGGAAATTCATCGCGCCGTAAAACGCGGCAGGGGGATAGTTCTCGCGCAGGGTCTCCATCGACTCGCGGAAGTCCGCCGCATTCCCACCCAGCAGATAGCCCAGAAGGGCGTTGCGAAACGGATAATTCATCAGGCTGTGCGTCTGCGCGCCGAGCAGATATTTCCGCCGGGTGGAGTACGCGATCTTGTTCGACCCGTCCTCCCAGACCTCACCGAGCAGATACGAGCCGGGCTTTTCCTCGTCCATCGCGCGGCGGAGGCGCTCGATGAACACGCCGGGCAGCTCGTCCGCCACGTCGAGCCGCCAGCCGGACGCGCCCGCGCGCAGCCAGTGGCGGACCACCGAATCCTTGCCCTCGAAGATGAAGTCCATATAGCTCGGCGCGGTCTCCTCAAGGTCGGGCAGGGTCTTGAAGCCCCACCACGAGTTGTACTCGTCGGGGAAGTGGGTAAAGTGATACCACGAGGCATAGGGTGAGTCCTCGCTCTGCGCCGCGCCGACGCTGGGGAACCAGCCCTCGGCGTTGAAGTAGACGCTGTTGGAGCCGGTGTGGTTGAACACGCCGTCAAGGATCACGCGGATGCCAAACGCCTTTGCCTGCTCGCACAGGGCGCGGAAGTCGTCCTCCGAGCCGAGCAGGGGGTCGATGCGCATATAATTCGCCGTGTCGTAGCGGTGGTTGGACGCCGCCTCGAAGATCGGGTTCAGATACAGCGTGGTCACGCCCAGTGAGCGCAGATAGCCCAGCTTTTCCGCGATACCGGCAAGGTCTCCGCCGAAGAAATCGGAGCAGGTGATCTTGCCCTCCGCGTTGGGCAGGTATTCCAGCATCTCGTCCCAGTCCCTGTGCAGCGTGCGATTTCCGACCATGCCGCGCACGTCGCGCTCCGTGCCGCTCCGGCGGAAGCGGTCGGGGAAGATCTGATAGCTCACGCCGTTGCCGAACCACTCCGGCGTCTCAGACGCGCCGTCGTACACGGTCAGCTGCCAGGTGGCAAGCTCCTCCCAGCTTCGGAAGCCGTTCTTGCCGAAAAACGCCTCGCCGCCCTTTTTCCAGCTGATACGAAAATGATACCACACCAACTCCGGCTCCGTGGGCGCAGTGTAGATGCAGCGCATGCCGCCCCAAGCGTCCGGGGGGGAGAGCTCAATTTCCTCCCAGCTGTCGGCAAACTCGCCGTGGGCGACCAACACCGCGCGTGCGATCTCCTCGCCCGGCTCCGCATAGAGCGTCAGCGCGACCTGTGAGCCGCAGATAACAGCGCCGTAAGGGCTCTTGCACCGTTCCTCCCGTGAATTGAAATACATGGCGGACCTCCGTTCATCTAATCAAAGCGTTCTCGCCGACAACGTCCGGGTCGGCAGCGGTGAAATAGGCGTTTAGAATCTCGACCGCGGTGGAGGCAAGCGCGCCGCCCGTGTCGCCCTTTTCGATAACGACGGCGATGGCGATCTGCGGATCGTCGTAGGGCGCGTAGGCGACAAAGACACCGTTGCTGATGGAGCCCTTGCCGCCGGTCTGCGCCGTGCCGGTCTTGGCGGCGGCGTCGACCACGCAGTCCCGGAACTCGTTGCGTACGCTGCCGTCCGTGACCAGCGTGCGCATGCCCGTGAGCACGGCGCGCAGGTTCTCCTCGCTGATCTCGACGGTGTTCTCCGGCGCTACGCTGTAGGTGTAGACCGGGACCGCGCTGTCATACTCGCTCACGTCCCGCAGCAGGTGCACGCGGTAGCGCTCGCCGCCGCCCGCCAGCGTCGCGATGTAATTGGCGAGCTGCACCGGCGTGAACAGGTTGAACGCCTGGCCGATCGCCGCTTGAAGCGTAAAGCCGTCGGTCCAGTGCTGGTTGGGCAGCGAATTGACGTACTGCGGAGAGGTCATCGCGCCGACACTCTCCGGGATCTCGATGCCCGTCGGCTCGCCGAGTCCGAAGGCGCGGGCGTAGCTTTCCAGCTTTTCGATGCCCAGCTGCTTGCCGACGTCATAGAAGAAATAGTTGCACGAGACCGTGATCGCGTCGGTGACATTGACCAGGCCGTGGTTGCCGGGCCAGATCCAGCACTTGAGGTTGAGGTCGTAGAACTTGTAGACACCCAGGTCGCGTATCTTCGTCTTTGTGGTGATGACGCCGCTCTCCAGCGCCGCCACCGCCACAGCGGGCTTGAAGGTCGAGCCGGGGGCGAACGCCCACTGCGTTGCACGGTTGAGCATGGGCTTCATTGGGTCCTCGTTCAGCTGCGCAAAATCCCGGTTGAAGGTCTTGCGGGAGAAGGCGGGGTAGGAGGCGAGCGCCAGCGCGTCGCCGGTGCCGATCTGGATGACCGCCGCCGCCGCGCCGCGCTCAATGCCGTCCGCCTCAGTCATCGACTGCGCGGCGGAGGCGATGATCTTCTCCACCTTCTCCTGAAAATCCGCGTCGATGGTCAGGGCGATGTTGCTGCCCGGCTGCGGCTCGACGGAGTAGAGCTCGGAGATGACCTTGCCGTCGGCATTGGTGGTCACGACGCGCTTGCCGTCCGTTCCGCGCAGATAGCTTTCAAATGCCGCCTCCACGCCGTCTATGCCGACGAGGTCATTCCAGCGATAGCCCTCCTTGTCCTTGTAGTCGTCCCAGTTCTGTATTTTGCCGATGTGGCCGAGGATGTGCGGCGCGATCTCGGTCTGGTACTCGCGCACGGCGGAGGTGCCGACGCGGACGCCGCCATAGCCGCCGTCCTTCAGCAGGGAAATGAGGGACACGTCCACGCCGGTGGCGAAGAGGAAGGTGCCGTCCCCGTCCAGCTTGGCGGTCTCCAGAGAGTAGCGCAGCCCGACCAGCGCGCGCTTTTGCGTCGCGCTCAGCTCGTCGCTGACGCCGAATTCCGTACACAGCAGATCGAAGATCTTCTGCGGGGACATGCCGTCGCGCATCTCGTCGGTGGTCATGCCCGCCTCGACCCATTTCTTTCCCGTGAGGTACTTGACCAGCATGCCCGTGCGCGGCACGCTGAAGTCATAGGCATAGGGCGCGGCGTCGGTCAGCGGCAGCTCGTCGGACCATTCCACGTCATAGCGGCGCAGCAGCGCGATGAGCCGCAGCAGCTCGTCGTTGAGCGCGTCCGCCGCCACCATCGACGGGTCGAAGGTCAGCGTGTAGACCGCGCGGTTGGAGACCAGCACCTTTCCGTTTCGGTCGGTGATGATCCCGCGCGACGCCTCCACCGTCTCGACCCTGGTGTTCGTCAGCACGGACATTGCCTGATACTCCGAGCCGCGGACGATCTGCGCGTCAAACATGGCGACAAAAAAGACGATCAGGCAAACCATAAACATCATGCACAGGGCGTAAAGACGCCTGCGCATTTTTTTCGTTTCCTGCATGGCGTCCTCCTTGAATCAAATCGTAAACTTCCGGTGCAGCCACAGCAGGACCGGGTGGCAGACCAGCAGCAGCAGGCAGGAGCCCGCGGTCTCCCGCAGCGCCAGCAGCAACATCGGCACAAGCGCCGCGCGTGCCTTGAGCCAAAGCGCAAGCATGTTGAGCGCGTCGACAAAGACAAAGGTCAGCGCCGTCACCGCGATCGAGCAGAGGACGCCCGGCTGCAAAACGCTCTTGGCGAGCAGCGAGCAGCAAAGCGCCGCAGCGGTAAAGGCAAGCGTATAGATACAGGGAAACGTCCCGGCAATCGTCAGGTCGCAGAGGAACCCGATCGCAAGAGCAAAAATCGTACCCGCGCGCGTATCCTCCAACGAGGCGACGACGCCGACGAGCAGCGGCGGCAAAAACGTCGCCGCGCCGAGAATCTTAAAATCACGCAGCGTCAGCATATGCAGCAGAACCAGCAGCAGCGAGACCAGCGCGAAACTCGACCATTTGATGATGATATCTCTTCTTGTGAGCATGTGCCGTCCTCACTCAACGATCTCGAACGCCTTCACGATGAAGACCTCGGTCAGCGTGTCAAAATCCAGCATCGGCGTCAGCACGGCGTACTGCACCAGTCCGTCGTCGTCCGCCTCCACGCTCTCGACGACGCCGACCACGATGTTCGACGGGTAGTAGCCGCCGAGTCCCGAGGTCACGATGTAGTCGCCGACGAGCAGGGGAGTGTCCTCCGGCAGATACGTCACCTTGAGCTTCTTCTCCTGCATGAGCGTGAAGTCGCCCTCCGCCAGCACCACGTCGCCGGTGCGGTACAGCAGCGCGCCAAGCTCCGTGTCCGTGTCGATGATCGTCTGCACGGTGCACCAGTTGAGGCCCACCTCAATCACCACGCCCACAAGATAGCCCTCGCTGCTCAGCACCACGTTTTTGACCGCCACGCCATGGGCGGTGCCGCGGTTGAGCGTCAGCGTGCGCGTCCAGTTGTTCGCGCTGCGCTCGAGGATCATCGCGGATTCCAGCTCAAAATCCCGCCGCTGCTCCCGCAGGCCGATCAGCTCGCGGAAAAGCGCGTTCTCCTCGCGGTCGCGGTCCGCCTGTCTCGCGTTGGCGCGCAGCTCCGCGACCTCCTCGCGCAGCGCGGCGTTTTCGGCGAGCAGGTCGTTGTAGTCCTGATAATAGTGCTTCTTGTCCTCCACCCATTGGCTCACCGTCTCCGAGAGCCGACGGAACGGAGACGCCGCGATCCCCGCGGCGTTGTGCAGGACCGTTGAGGTCGAGGTAAAATAGGAAAGTACGCTCAACAGCACCGCGATCCCCGCCGCAACGGCGAGGATCCATATCCCGAATTTGGAAAGAAAATCCTTCAAGCCTTCGTCCTTATCCCAGAAGCTCCACGCCGAACTCCCGCAGCGCGCGCGCAAGCGGCAGCAGCGGAAGCCCCATCACGTTGTAATAGTCGCCGTCGATGCGCTCCACCAACAGCGCTCCAAGCCCCTGTATCCCATATCCGCCCGCCTTGTCCATCGGCTCGCCGCTGGCGATGTACGCGCGCAGCTCTGTCTCGGAAGCGGGGCGGAAATAAACATCTGTCGAGGTTGTAAAGCAGTTCAGCCTGTCGCCCCTGCGCACCGTGACGCCGGTGCAGACCGTGTGCCGGTTCCCGGAGAGCTCCGTCAGCATGCGCAGGGCGTCCGCCTCGCTGTGCGGCTTGCCCAGGCGCTCATCCCCCAGAAACACCATCGTGTCCGCCGTGATCACCAGGTCGGTTTCCGCCGTCAGCGCGCGGGCGGCGTCCGCCTTGGCGCGCGCAATGTGGGCGACGGTATCTCGCGCGCTCAGTCCCGCGGGATACGACTCGTCCGCCTGCGGGATCACGACGTCAAACTGCTCGATCCCGATCCGCCGCAGCAGCTCCTGCCGCCGCGGGGACCCAGACGCCAAAACAATATGATTTTTCGTATAATCTATCATGATAATAACAATCCGTAATTACTCCACGCCGCGATAGAACAGCCCGCGCGTCAGCTCCGCGGGCGGGCACTCCGTGCCGTTCACATGAGCCTGTAGAATTTCCGCGCACTGCTCCGCCGTCTCGGTGGTGAAGCGCAGGCGCGCATAGCTCAGCCCGATGTCGCGCCAGTCGCCGCGGTCGAGCAGATACAGGACCTTGCCGTTTTCGACCTCGCTGCGCCCGCCGGAGACCGGCAGCACAGGGAAGCGCTCGCCGCGGCGGTCCGTCAGCACGCCTTCCTCTCCGGCGTCGATCGTGTTCTCGGTAATCATCAGCGGCAGCCGCCCGTAGATCACCGCCTCGCAGGGCAGATACTTTTGCAGATCGCGCACCTGCTCCCGGCGCAGCTCAAACGAAACGGCGACCGTGCTCAACCCCGCGTCGCGCAGCGTGCGAATGGCGGCAGAATTGAATACATTTAGTGATATGTCTCCACGCTTTTCCATTTCGCAATCAGCCGCAAGCGCAATGTGCCCAATGTTGCCGATCCCGACGGCGGAGACGCCGCGGCGCGGCGCTTCCAGCAGCATACCGCGAAGCATCCCCTCGTCCCGCGTGCGATAGATGCGCGGAAGCAGGGCGCAGAAGCGCGTCCTGTCCAGATAGCGCCAGAGGTCGATCTGCGAAAGCTCCTCGATCGGCAGATAGATCATCTCCGGGCGCTGGTCCACCAGCGCGTCCGAAAGCTGCGAGGCGCTCATCAGCGACACGGTGAAGCAGGGCGGCGCAAAGGGGTTTTCCTGCTGCACCGGCGCAGTATAGGGCTCGGTGCGGCGCGGCGGCACGGCGGTGCGCTGCGCCTCAAGCTGCGAAAGCGCCTCCCGCCGCAGGGCGTTCAGCGCGGCGGCGGTGACAGAAAGCCCGTCTCCCACCTGCACGCGGCACTCCTCCACACGGAAGACGGTGCCGCCCGTCTTGCCAAGGCGCTGCTCCGCCTCCTCGGCGGTCACGCTGCGCGTGCGCGCGGGCTCCGGCTCCGCGCCGTTGACGGAGACCATGTGTCCGTCGTCGTCCGCGGCAAGGAGCGTCATCGGCTGCCCGGCGGCGATCTTCGCGGCAAGGCGCACGCCGATCGTGCGCTGGTTCTCGCGCTCGTACTCCGCGCGCAGCTGCGCGAACCACTCCTCGGGCCAGCGCGCGTTTGCCGGGCGGACGCCGAACATCTCCGCGCCGGTCTTTCCCGTATAATAGCCGTCGGTAAACCCGTCGCGGGAGAAAGCGGAGACAAGCGCGGCGCGCTCCTCCTCCGTCGGGCGGCGATGCTCGCGCAGAAGGCGCGCGTAGATCCCCGTCACCGCGGCGACATACTCCGGGCGCTTCATCCGCCCCTCCAGCTTGAGGCAGGCGACGCCCATCTGCTCAAGCTCGGGGATGTAGTCCGAAAGGTTGTTGTCCTTGAGGCTCAGCGGGTTGGCGCCGTTGTAGGGCAGGCGGCAGGGCTGGGCGCAAAGCCCGCGGTTGCCGCTGCGCTGACCGATGACGGCGCTCATCGAGCACTGGCCGGAATAGCACATGCAAAGCGCGCCGTGCACGAAAACCTCCAGCTCGATGGGGCTTTCGCGGCACAGCTCCGCGATATCCGAGCGCGACAGCTCGCGCGCGAGCACCACGCGGCTCAGGCCGAGCTTCGCCGCCTCGCGCACGCCGGTGAGGGTGTGCACCGTCATCTGCGTGCTGGCGTGCAGCGGCATGTCCGGCACGACGCGGCGCAGCGTGTCCAGCACGCCCCAGTCCTGCACGAGGATCGCGTCGACGCCCGCCTCGTTCGCCACGCGCGCGGTCGACGCCAGCGCGTGCAGCTCGCGGTCGGTAATCAGCGTGTTGAGCGTCAGGTACACCTTTGCGCCGCGTAGATGGCAGTAAGCCACCACGTCGTGCAGGGCGTCCGGCGAAAAATTGCGCGCGCCGCGGCGGGCGTTGAAATCGTCAACGCCCAGATAGACCGCGTCCGCTCCGTTTTGAATGGCGGCAACCATCGCTTCCCGCGAGCCCGCCGGTGCAAGCAACTCCGTCATTGCTTCTTGCTCTTCTGGTTCTGCAGCTGGACCAACTCACGCTTGAGCGCCGAGACCTCGTTTTTTGCCTGGTTCGCCTCGTCGAGGTACTGCTTGAGCTGGACGCGCAGCTTCTCGGCGGCCTCGTGCTCCTTAAAATACTCGTCCGCGATGTTGACGGCGGTGAGCACCGCCGCGTCGCTGCGGCCCACCTTCGCGGTGTTGATGAGCTCGCTGAGCTTGGCGTCGACATATTTGCCGACCTTCTGCATATAGGAGGGGGCTTCCTCCGCGACAAGCGTGTATTCCTCGCCGCAAATGCTTACGGTAACGTGGTTTTCCATGGCGTTGTTCCGTCCTTTCCCAAAATGCTCTGAAAACGCCGCGCCGCATGCGTCGGCACAGCACAAACCACCTAATGATTCATTTTATATGTTAGCACAAAAGACCCCGAAAGAAAAGAGGGTATGACACGGAAATTTTCCTGTTTACGAATGCGCAAAAATATAGTAGAATAAGAAAACTATGTGTCGAGGGAGGCGGGAGTATGGCGGAGTATATGCTGCACCTGAAAAAGGAAGAGACCGTCACGCTGGGCGCGGACGTCGTGCGCCGCCTCGTCGAGGGCGGCGACGGAGACGCGGCGCTGCTCTATCTCTGCCTCGCGAGCCACGGCTCGTCGGAGCCGGAGAAGCTGCGCGAGGAACTGAAATGGGGCATGGAGCGCTATACCGCTGCCGAGCGCGCGCTGCGCGCCATGGGCCTCGTCAGCGCCCCGGCGGAGGAAGCGGAAGCCAAGGCGCCCGCGCCGCCGCTGCGCGAGCCGGAGACCGCCATCCCCGAGTACAGCAGCGAGGACGTGATCGGCAAGCTGGAAAACGACCAGTCCTTCTCCGCGCTATTGCGCGAGGTCGAGCGCAAGCTGGGCAGACTGAGCGACCCTTCGGTCAAAAAGCTGCTGGGGCTTTACGATTATCTGGGGCTGCCGACGGAGGTGATCTTCCTGCTCGTGGGCTACTGCGCCGAGCGGAAGGCGGAGCAGTTCGGCGTGGACAAGCCGCCGACGATGCGCGAGATCGAGAAGGAGGGCTACGCCTGGGCGCGCCGGGAGCTCTTTTCCATCGAAGCGGCGGACGCGTACATCCAAAGCGAGCGCAAAAGGCGCGGGCAGTTCCCCGAATACATGGAGGCGCTCCAGCTCGGCACGCGCGCGCTGTCGCCGGGGGAGGAGCGCTATCTCAGCGCATGGGTGGAGATGGGCTTTCCGGCGGAGACCGTCGCCATCGCTTACGACAAGACCATGCTCAACTGCCACGAGCTCAAGTGGCCGTACCTCAACAGCATTCTCAAGCGCTGGCATGAAAAGGGCGTCCACACGCCAAAGGAAGCCGAAAGCGCGCTTGCCGCGCCGAAGCGGCAAAGCGCCATGCCGCAGGTGAGCTCCGACCGGAACGCATGGATGAAGGACTACGACTGATACGGGAGAGGGTAGCGTGAAAAAACACGCTGCATCAAAGCATCAAAAATGCCGTTTCGCTCGCCGCTCGCGCGGCAACGCTTTGCATGGTTCGTGTTGCCAAATCAAAGATTTGGACACTCACTCACGCGAAACACGGCGATAATCCTCCATGTACGGAGGATTGTTCATTACTTTTTGCGTGCGTCAGTACATGGAGGATTACTATGGCTTACGACGGAAAGGTGCTTCGCCGCGCCGAGATACGCTATGACGAGGAAAAGCAGCGGCGCGCCGAGCTGGTCCGCGCGCAGGCGAGGGCGTGCTACGCCAAGTGCCCGCGCATCGAGGAGATCGACCGCGAGCTTTCGCAGACGATGGCGAAGATCATCGCCGCCGCCTTTCGGCGCGGCACGGACCCCCGCTGCGCGATCGAAGCGCTGAAGGAGGAAAACCTGGCGCTTCAGGCGGAGCGCGGCGAACTGCTGCACGAGCTGGGCTACGCCCCCGATCTGCTGGACCAGAAGCCCAACTGCCCCAAGTGCAACGACACGGGCTGGCAGGGCGGCAAAATGTGCTCCTGCCTCAAAAAAATCTATGTGCGCGAGCAAAACGCAGAGCTCTCGCACATGCTGGACCTCGCCGGGCAGAGCTTCGAAACCTTCAACTTTGACTTTTACTCCCGGGAGCGGGGCTATGACCAGAAGGTCTCCCCCTATCAGCGCATGGAGAAAAATTTTGACGCCTGCCGTGATTACGCCTACGAGTTCTCCGAAAAGAGCGGGAATCTGCTGCTCTCCGGCGACCCGGGACTCGGCAAGACCTTTCTCTCCGCCAGCATCGCCCGCGTCGTGAGCGAGGCGGGGCACTCGGTCGTGTACGACACGGCGAGCCACATTTTCTCGCGCTTTGAGGCCCAGAAATTCAACCGCGGCGACGCGGAGGAAGACGCCGACGAGGATGTCCGGCGCTATCAGAATTGCGACCTGCTGATTATCGACGATCTCGGCACGGAGATGACGACGCCCTTTGTCCAGAGCGTGGTCTATCAGCTCCTGAACGCACGGCTGATGGAAAACCGCAAGACCATCATCTCGACCAACCTCAACCCTGTGGAGCTGGGGCAGCGCTACGGCGCGGCGACGCTCTCCCGGGTGGAGGGCGAATACCGCATTCTGCCGTTCTTCGGCGACGACATTCGAAAGCTGAAAAGGAAATAAGCCTCTATGCATCTGTCCCGCATAAAAAACATCATCAAGGGCGAGCCGGAGACCCGGCTCGAGCGCTGGCTCCGCATTCTGTACTGCTGTATCTTACTCATCCTGTTTTCCGCCGCGAACGGGCTGCTCGCCCTGTGGCTGACCGCGGGCGCCTACCCGCGCTTCCCGCATGACGAACTCTTCGCGTCGTATTTCGGCCCGCCGCTTTTGGTAACGCTCAATCTTCTTCCGCCGCTGCTGCTCATGGTGCTGGGCTGGTTCCTGTTCGCGCGCGGCTGGGCGGCGTACCTGCTCTCTGCCTTGCCCACGCTGGGCATGGCGGTGGTCAACTACATCAAGCTCCAGCTGCGCGGGGACCCGTTCCTCGCCTCGGACCTCCGGCTCATCCGCACGGCGGCGGGCTTCGTCGGCAGCTACAGTCTGTCGGACACGATGCCCATCCAGGCGGTCGCGCTGTGTACGCTGGCGCTCTTTCTGATCTCGATCCCGGTCCTGCCCGCCGCCTCACGAAAGCCGCGCGTCCGCATCCTCGGGACGCTCGCCTGCTGCGCGGCGGCAGTTTTTTTGTACACGCAGGTGTATCTCAACGCGGATATCTCCAATGGCAACCGCAACACCGTTTTTGTCGCCTACGACTGGTCCGAGGCGGAATCCTCGGTCACGCGCGGCTGCTGGTATCCCTTCATTCTCAGCTTCCGCCGCGCCGTGCCCTCGCGCCCGGTCGGCTACCGCGCGTCGGAGGCGGAGGCGATGCTCTCGTACTACGCCGACAGCGATATTCCCCCGGAAAAGCAGGTCAACGTGCTCGGCGTGATGCTTGAGGCGTTTGCCGACCTGAGCGATTTTCAGGCGCTCGCGCAGTTGTCGGAGGTCCGGGAGGTCTATGCCCCGCTGCACGCGCTTGAAGCGCAAAGCGTATCGGGAAATCTGCTGACCAACATTTTCGCCGGGGGCACTGTGGACACCGAATGGGGCTTCCTGACCGGCTACTCCCAGCACGACGATTTTCGCACCGACGTGGACTCCTACGTGCGCTATTTTTCCGCGCAGGGCTACAGCACGGTCTACCGCCACCCCGGCCACGGCTGGTACTACAACCGCGAGAACATCAACCGCTATCTGGGCTTTGACGAGAGCATGTTCCTCGAAAGCGGCTTCGACGAGCTGGTCTCGCCCGAGGTCGCGCCGTACCACTCCGACAGGCAGCTCTTTGACTTCCTGCTCACCGATCTGGACGCGCACGCCCAAACAGGGAAGCCGCTGTTCTCCTTCTCCGTCTCCTTCCAGAACCACGGGCCCTATGGCTCCGAGCCGGGCGAGGCGTGCACGGTGGACATCTCGGCGGGCGGCTGGAGCGCGGAGGCGTGCGGTATTCTGGACAACTATCTCTCCGGCGTCTCCGAGACGATCATGGAGCTTGCCCGTTTCACGCAGGAGCTGGAGCGGCGCGACGAACCTGTGGTGCTTGTGGTCTTCGGGGACCACAAGCCCTGGCTGGGGAACAACGCCTCGGTCTATGAGGAGCTGGGCGTGGACCTCGACCTCTCCGCGAAGGAGGGCTTTTACAACTATTACGCCACGCCGTATTTCATCTGGGCGAACAGCGCGGCAAAAAAGCAGCTCGGCTGCGCCTTCGTCGGAGACGGCGGCGACTGCTCCCCCTGCTTTTTGATGATGAAGCTCTTCGACCTCTGCTCCTGGGAGGGGCCCGGCTTCATGAAGCTCGCGCGCGTGCTGTACACCTACACGCCGCTCGCGCATGTGCGCTGGGCGTTTCTGATAAACGGCGAGCTGACCAGCAAGCTCTCCGACGAAACGCTCGCGTTTTTCCGCAGCTATCGCTGCGCGGAATACTGGCGCGAGCGGCACGGGCTGAGCCCATAAAAAATAAGCGACCGCAGGGATATTTGGCGTCCCTGCGGTCGTGTGTTTTATTCTGTGGGGAGCTGGCGCGAAGCGCCTGAGGGGGTTACTCAAAACTTGATGCGCTCGGCGATATACGCCTTGACCTCGTCGATGGGGATGCGGACCTGCTGCATCGTGTCGCGCTCGCGCACGGTAACGCAGTGGTCGGCGGGCGTATTCTCGTCGCCGACGGTCTGGAAATCGAAGGTAATGCAGAACGGCGTGCCGATCTCATCCTCGCGGCGATAGCGCTTGCCGATGGAGCCGGTCTCGTCGTAGTCCACCATGAAGTCCTTCGCAAGCTCGTGATAGAGCTCCATCGCGGGCCCCGCGAGCACCTCCTTCTTGGACAGTGGCAGCACCGCCGCCTTGTAGGGCGCGAGCGCCGGGTGCAGATGCAGCACGGTGCGGATATCATCCTTGCCGTTCTTGTCCTGCCCGACGACCTCCTCGTCATACGCATCGCAGAGGAAGGCGAGCGCCACGCGGTCGCAGCCGAGGGACGGCTCGATGACGTAGGGGATGTAGTGCTCGTTGGTCTCGGTATCAAAGTAGGTCAGGTCCTTGCCGCTCGCCTCCTGATGGCGGCCGAGGTCATAGTCCGTGCGGTCCGCGATGCCCCACAGCTCGCCCCAGTCGGTGAACGGGAAGGCATACTCGATGTCGGTGGTGGCGCGGGAGTAGAAGGCAAGCTCCGCCGGCTCATGGTCGCGCAGGCGCAGGTGCTCCCGGTCGATGCCGAGGCTCAGCAGCCAGTTGGTGCAGAAGTCCTTCCAGTAGGCAAACCACTCGAGGTCGGTGCCCGGCTTGCAGAAGAACTCGCACTCCATCTGCTCGAACTCGCGTGTGCGGAAGGTGAAGTTGCCCGGCGTGATCTCGTTGCGGAACGCCTTGCCCACCTGGC
>SVKP01000113.1 GCA_015068395.1 Oscillospiraceae bacterium | reverse complement strand
TAGGGGCAGGTCTCCGCGTTGATGGGGATCGCCTGCCATCTCCAGCTGTCCAGACAGTTGTTGTCCGTGTCGATCATCAAATCAAAGCGCCCAATCTGGTCCGTGCCCGTGCCCGCCTGCACGATCAGGATATCGTTGACCTGCGCCGGCTCGGTGATGAAGGTGTGGGAGTGCCCGCCGATGATGACGTCCACGCCGCAGGCGGGGTCCAGCCGCTCCGCGAGCTTCTTGTCCTCCTCGAAGCCGATGTGCGTCCGCAGGACGGTGAAGTCGATGTCGATGGCGTTGTGCGCGTTGCAGATGCGCTCGACCTCCTTTGCCGCGTCCTCGACGCTGACAAAGGTGCCGACCATGCCGTCGTTCTTCGTCTGCGCCATGACCTCCGGTCAGGATGCCGATGAAGAGGATCTTCATCCCATCCACCTCAAGGACCTTGTAGGGCTGGAAGAGGTGGGCGTGGTTGGTGCTGATGTAAAGGTTGGCGTTGACGATGGGGAACTTGGCGCACTTTTCAAGAAATAGCAGGTGCGCCACGCCGTAGTCGGTCTCATGGTTGCCGAGGGTGACGACGTCCGGCGAGATCATGTTCATGATCTCAATGGTGGAAAGCCCCTGAAACTCCTGGTCGATCACGCTGCCGCGGAACATGTCGCCCGCGATGCAGTAGAGCGTGTTCGGCTCCTCCTGACGGACGCGGCTGACGTAGCCGGAGAGCAGGGAGACGCCGCCGACCAGCTTGTCGTCGACATTCTCGGCGAGGAAGTCGCCATGCATGTCGTTGGAGTGCAGAAGCACCAGCTTTTTGAGATTCTTCATGTAGTACCCTCCTGTTGTGATTGCCGCCGTCCGGCGGTGAAATAGACCGCTCTTTAGCTTATACGATTTTGGGGCGGATGGCAAGCAGAATCGAAAATTTCGTCCTTTGGACGAAAAAGGAGCGCGAGGGCTGTGTGCTCTCGCGCTCGTTACGTGGGGGAATATCAGGCTTCCATCATCCGATAGAGCATCACGGCGGCGACGGCGCGCGTGACGGCGGCGGAGGCGTCGTAGCGCTCGCCGCGGACGAGGTCCAGCGCCTGTGCCAGTGCCGCATAGCCCATCTCAGCTTCGGGGATGCTGTCGCGGTCGGCGTAGGCGCAGGTGAAGATGCCGGTGAGCTTCGCCGCCTGACCGTAGCTCGTGCAGCCCAGCAGGCTCTTCACCAGCTCACCGCGGGTGAGCGGGGCGTCGTCCTTGCGCTCCTCGCGCGTCAGCGCGCCGAGGCGATAGGCGGTCTCGTAGGCATAGTCGCGCTCCTCGGCCGGGGTGTTCTCCGGGTCGAACCGCATGCCCTGCGTCGAGGCGAGCAGGGCGACCAGCTCCCACTGGGTCATGGCGCGGTCAGGGCAAAAGCTCTCGCCCGCGAAGCCGACGCCGCACTTGGCAAGCGTCCCGATCTCCTGCTCAGCCCAATGCCCGTCAATGTCCTTGTAGGCAATCTCGGCGCTGTCGCTCGGGAGCTCCACGGGCTTGCCGGTCTTGGCGTCGACGCCGGGGAAGTACCCGCTGCGCTCGAGCGCATAGGTGAGCAGCAGCATGCGGAAGCTGGTGTAGCCACAGTCGATCAGCTTTGCCTCAAGCGGCTCAGCGGCGTTGAGCTTTCTGGACTGGGAGCGGTAGGCGAGCGCGACGTCGTAGGTCTCCATCCACGCGTCCAGCGCCGCTTCCGCGGTGACGACGCCCTCGGTGGAGTCAAACGTCTTGTCCTCGCTGTAGGTCAGGCTCACGCCCGCCACAGCGCCGTCCATGCGGTCGATCTGGATCGTGCAGGTGTCCTCCGGGAAGAAGACGCCGTTGACCTTGCGCGCATAGGTGAAGCCGTAGAAGGGCGCGCCGTCCGCCGTGCGGTCATTGGCGTCGCGCAGCTCGAACTCGCTTGCATGGGTGGAGAAGCGCGCAAAAAACGCCTCGGCGAGCTTCTGTGCCTCGGCGGCGGAAACGGCGCTCTTTGCCTCCTTGTCCCACGGCGCGTAGGAGTAGAGACTCTGCGCCGCGCCGGTGCGGGCGTTGAGCGTAAAGGAACGGGAGCGGGTGTAGCCGTCCTCGTCCTCCGCCTTGACGTAGCGGAGCGTGCAGAGCACGGTCTCGGTCTCGCCGTCCTTGACCAGACGGTAGTTGGCGGAGGCGACGCTGTAGCCGTCGAGCTTGTAGGCGCTCTCGCCGCGCACCAGCTTGTCCAGTGCCTCGCTGTCCAGAACGCCCTCCAGCTTCTCAACGCCGGCGAACTCCGCCTCGGTCAGCGCGCGCTTCGCGGTGCCGGCGGACTCCATGGCGGACTCGTCCATCGCCATGGCGGCGTTCGTGCCGTAGGCGGAGTAGTCCTCGTAGGGGTCGACCAGCTTGCCGGTCTGCGCGTCAACATACTGATTGCCACCGCCGGTCTGCACGTAGCGCAGCACGGCGCGGGACGCGTCGTTTTCATCCGTCACGTAAATCAGCTCCATCTCCAGCGTCGAGCGGAGCGTCTGCGCGGCGTCGGAGCGGCTGACCGCCGGGGTGGGGGAGGGGATGTTGCCGAGGAAGGACACGGCAAGTGCGTCGCGGCGGAAGGAGGTGACGGTATTGTCGCTGCCGCGCACCGTGATCGAATAGTTCAGCGGCGAGGACAGGCCGTTGAGCAGGATGCGTCCGGAAAAGCTGCACGACGAGCTGTTCAGCCGCGCGGCGGAGGCGGGCTCGCCCAGCTCCACGCGCTCGGTCTTCGCGTCGAGCACGCGCTCGAGGAAGCTGCTTGCCGCCTGCTTCGCGGCGTCCACGTCCAGCTTGGGCAGCTTGGGAAGAGAGGAGCTGTTGTAATACGAGTAGGGCATGACCGGCTCCTCGGTGCTGCGCCAGTAGCTGACGATCGTGCCGTCCTCCAGCGCCTCGATGTTCAGCGAGTCGCCGTCGCCGCTCCAGCGCAGGCTCCATACGTTGCCCAGCTCCTGCTCGCGGACGTCGCCGTAAAACTCGGTGTACATTTCGGTGTCGAGGTTCAAAGTCTCCTTGACCGCCAGCGTCACGCGGGCGAGGCGCTCGTCGGCGCTTTCGGAAGCGCCCATGGCGGGAACGCACAGCCCCAGCAGGAGCAGCGCGCTGAGGGTAAAAGCAAGAATGCGATGCATAAAAATTCCTCCGTTTCAGTGTGTCTGGAAGGTAAGACGCGCAGAGGCGAAAAATGTTCCGCGCGCGGAGAAATCATTCCGAAATATGCTTGAGCGCGTCGATGAGCGCCGGGACGAGCTGCTTTTTGCGGCTCAAAACACCCGGCAGCACGGCGCAGCCGTCCGCCGATTCCACGTTGAAGGCGCGCGCGATCACCTGCGGCGCCTCCTTGCCCGCGAACAGGAGGTCGGTGGACGCGCCGCGCACGTCGGTGAACATGTAGAACACGTAGTCCAGCCCCTGCTTGACGCGCGCGGGCTCCAGATAGGGACCGACCAGCGCCTCCGCCGCGCGGCGGTTCCGCTCGCTCATGTAGCTGCCCTGGCCAACGCCGAAGTGGAAGGTCCCGGCGGTGAAGACCTTGTAGTCCGTGTTAAAGATCTGCTCCGCCGTCTCGCCGCTGATGTCGCCGCCGTGCTCGAACATCTCGTTGGCGTAGGTCTCCAGCTCGACGCCCGCCAGCTGCGAAAGCTCCTGCGCGGCATTCTCGTCCAGCCGGGTGCAGGTGGGGGAGCGGAACATCAGCGTGTCGGACAGAATGGCGGAGAGCATCAGCCCCGCGGTCGCGCGGTCGATCTCCGCGCCGAATTCACGGTACATCTGATAGATGATGGTGCAGGTGCAGCCGACCGGCATGTTGCGGAAGTACACGGGGTTGTCCGTCTCCAGCGAGCCGATGCGGTGGTGGTCGATGATCTCAAGCACCTCCGCTTCCTCCAGCCCCTCCGCCGCCTGCGACTTCTCGTTGTGGTCGACGAGAATGAGCTGCTTTTTGTGCAGATTCAGCAGGTTGCGGCGGGACACGACGCCGAGGTATTTCCCGTCGTCCCCAAGGACGGGGAAGTAGCGGTGACGCACGCTTCCCATGACCTTCTTCGCCGTCTCCACGGGCGTATTGAGGTTGAAGGTCATCAGCCCGTCCTTGAGCATGTAGTAGCGGATCGGCGCCGCCTGCGGGATGATCTGGCCGGTGGCGTAGGTGTTGTGCGGCGTGCTGAGGATGAGACAGTCGTTCTCCTCCGCCAGCATGCGCAGCGTCTTGGACACCTTGGAGTCCGCGCCGACCACGATGCAGCCCGCCTCCATCTCAATGGCGGTGAGCTGGCTGTCGCTGCGGTTGCTCACAATGACGACGTCGCCCTTCTTGATGGCGCGCTCCATCATCTCCGAGTTGCCCGCGCCGATGATGATGCGCCCCTGAACGCTCCGTCCCTCGGGGTCGCCGACGAGCACCTTGCCCTCGATGGTGTCGATGACGTTGCGGTAGCTCGTCTCCGCGTGGGAGAGGATGTAGGGGTCCACGCCGTCCATGTTTGCGGTGGCAACGTCCTTCACGGTGATGAGCCCCTGTAAGTTCCGCTCGCTGTCGATGATGCAGAGCGTGTCGAGGTTCTGGTCGCGCATCATGTCCCACGCGCGGCGCAGGCTCATTTCGCCGTCCACGCCCTCGGCGATGCGGATGTCCACGTCGCGCACCTGGGGGCTGACGTCAGTGTAAAGCTGGGGCGTCTCCACGCCGAAGTAGTCCAGCACGAACTTCGTCTCGCGGTTGAGCTGTCCCGCCCGGCAGGGCTTGTACTCACGCTGGCTGTCAACCATGTTTTTCAGTCGGCTGTAGGCAATGGCGGCGCACACCGAGTCCGTGTCCGGGTTCCGATGCCCGATGACCTTGACCGCGTGTACGTTGAGCCGAGGGGTAGTTTCGGAGGGCTGCACAAAATCACGCCTTTCTGTCGTTCAATTCATAACAGCTTATTTATACCACGCGCCGCGAGAAATGTCCAACGGATTTTACCGGGAGGGTGTGCCGTAAGGAATAAAAACTCCCCTCCGGCCAATTGCGGCCGGAAGGGAGCCTATGGGGGAATGGAGACAAATTAAGCGGTTGCCCGGGTGCACTCGCTGAGCATGACGTGCTCGGGCAGGGGGCGGCTGTCGAAGCCAAGGACCTCGCCGTCGGATTCGTCGACGAAGCAGTCGTACTGCATCCAGTCGGTCGAGAAGGTGATCTCATAGAGGCCGTCGGCATGACGGACGCCGATGTCGCCGACCTCCTGTTCATTGAGCTTGGCATAGTTGACCGCACAGAGAATCGCGGTGTTGGCTGAAATCTTTTTCATGGTGGGATCTCCTTTCAAAACTCTAATTTTTATATGTCGATCCGTCGCGACGGAGTGGCTGTGCCTTTCGATGGTCTCAGCATACCCGGAAATTCTAAGAAAAAAATTAAGAGGCAGGATTTTTTTGAAAACCCTGTCTCTCAATTCTTTTTGAAGCCGCTTATCCCTTTCCACTCCACGCCTCGCAGGGCGGGACGAAGGTTTTCCGGTTGAAGAGTATGAGCTTGTACGTATAGCCGTTCTGCTTTGCCATGCCGGTGTTGAGCTTCTCTTCTCCGTAGACGAGGATGATCCTGATTTCCGCAAGCCTTCCGGTTTTGTCGAAGCTCGCCGCGAGAAGCGAGGTTTCCTTCGGCGCGTTGCAGGACGCCCAGAGATTCCCGCCGCCGTCAAAGGCGCCTGCGACGGCGCAATATGTGACCTTTTCCCACTGCGCGGTCAGCGTCAGATCCTCATCGTTCAGCGTGACGGTCTCGCCGTCGGCATAAAGCGTGCCAGAGACGCTTTTCCAGCCGGTAAAGTTGTAACCCGCTCGGACAAAGCCGCAGGCGTCCAGCGCCGTGGGCTTGCCGCCTTCGATGCGCTGTAAGCCCATATAGCCCACGCCGCCATTGGGGAGAAAAGACACTTCGTTGGGATAGGCGCAGTCGAAGATGATTTTCAGCGCATCGTTGTCCGTCAGCGAGGTGTTTCCGCTTTTTTCGATTGTGATGGCGTTCCACTGCGCGGCAGTGCCCTCGAATCGGATCTCCGCCAGCTTTTCGCAGGAGTAGAAAGCGCGCTCTTCGATTATCTGGAGCGTCTTCGGCAGCTTCACGCTCTCAAGCGCCGTGCAGTTGCAGAAGGCGTCCTGCCCGATCTCCTTTACGGCGCGGGGCAGCTCGATGCTCTTGATGGAGGAACAGTTCTCGAAGGCGTCGTACCATATCTTCTCCGTGTCGTGCCCGACGGTCACGTTTTTCAGCGCGGTGCAGTCCTTGAACATATATACGTTGACGATGCGCAGATGCGGCGGCAGCACGATGGTTTCCAGAGCCGTGCAGCCCTCGAAAACGCCGCCGGTGTAGTACCCGCCCACAAGACCCTTGCCATACGAGACGGTGGTCAGACTGTCCGGAAGCGAAACGTTCCAGAGCGAGGTGCATTTTTCAAACACACCGGCGTCCAGCTGCGTCACGCCCTCCGGAACGACGATGGTTTTCAGCGCGGTGCAGCCGCGGAACGCCTGTTCCTTGATGATGGTCGCGCCCGCGGGGAGCTGGACGTCCTTGAGCGAGGTGCAGTCCATGAACAGATAGCGCTCCACCTCGGCGATACCGTCCGGCAGGACGACGCTCTCAAGCGCCGTACAGTTTTGAAACGCCGAGTAGCCGATCCCTGTCAAGCTTTGCGGCAGATCAATGGCTCCGAGCGACGTGCAGCCTCGAAAAGCATAGTCGCCGATAGAACGCAGGCCGCCGGGAAGAGTCACGCTTTTCAGCGATGTGCAGCCGTCGAACGTATTATAGCTGATCACGGTGATCTTCTCCGGGATCACAAGGCTCTCCAACGCCGTGCAGTTGGAAAAGGCGTTGCCGAGCGTCTCCAGTCCCGCCGGAAGCTTTACGGCTTTCAACGACGTACAGCTTCCAAAGACGCCGCTCTCCACCTCCGTTACGCCCGCGGGGATCGTTACCGCCGCAAGGCTCGTGCAGCTGCTGAAAAGGCCGCCCGAAAGCTTTGTGACGCCACTCGGAATATCCATGCGTTTCAGCGCCGCACAATCGCCAAAGGCGCCTCCGCCGATCGTTGTTACGCCCGCGGGGAGCGTCAGGCTTTTGAGCAGCTTGCAGCCGTAAAATGCCTCGTAACCGATCTCGGTGACGCCCTTCGGGATCGTGAGACCGGTGAGTGAACAGCAGTCGTAAAGCAGACTGTCCGGGATATTGGTAAGGCTGTTGGAAAGCTTCACGCTTTTGAGGTCGAAGCAGTACAGAAACACGCCTCTTCCGAGCGTCGTCACGGTGTCCGGGATCTCGACTCCCGAAAGCGCATGGCAGTCCCGAAACGCGTATTCGCCGATCTCCTGAAGTCCGTCCGCAAATGTTATGGTTTTCATGTTGTCACTGTACGCAAAGGCGTGTTCGCCGATGCGCGTGACCGTGCTCTCGAGATTCACGCTCGTAAGCCCGTCGAAGTCATCAAAGGCGTGGTCGCCGATGCTCGTTACGCCGCTGCGGATGATCAACGATGTGACGCCGTTTTTATGGCTGTAGTACGGGCGGTCGCCTGAGTTGTTGTAATCGTACATCGGCCCCGTGCCGTCGATGACCATGCTGCCGTTGCCGTATACCGCCCAGGTCACATTCTCACCGCACTTGCCTTTTGCCGGTTCGTCCTCCGCGCGCGCCGACAAAGGCACGAGCGTGAACAGCAGGAAAAGCAGCGCGAGCGTTGTATGGAGCAGGCTTTTGTGTTTCATCTTTTTCCCCCAACGTTTTTGTCCTGTGTTTATGCCTTCACGCTCCACGCCTTGCACAGCGGGGCGAAGGTCTCCGGGTCGACGAGGTAGAGCTTGTAGGTATAGCCCTCCTGCTTTTTGAAATTGGTGCTGCTGTAGGAATCGCTGGATACGTTGAGGGAATCGACCGTCACCGGTTTTCCGCCCGCGTCGTAACTCACGGCGATCACCAGCGCGCTGCCCTTCGCGGCGTAGGAGGCAAGGAGATATCCGTTGCTGTCAAAGGCGCCCGCGACGGCATAGTCCGCGACCTTTCTCCACTGCGCGTAGAGGCTGACGCCCATTCCCGAGTCCGTCACCGTTTTCGTGATCGTCGCGCCGTCGGCGTAAGAATCGCCGGTGCCGTCCGGCTTTGTGTTCCAGCCTGTGAAGTCGTAACCCGCGCAGACGAACCCGCAGGGGTGCAGCGCTGTGGGTTCGCCGCTGTTGATGTACTGACTTTCCATTGTGCCGACGCCGTTCTTGACCCCATTGACGCCGTTATTGACCAAATAATTGAAGTAGAAATACTTTGTGCTTTCCCACTGCGCGTAGAGCGTAATGTCGTCGTACAGGAGGATGTCTGCGCCGTTATCGTAGAGAACCGCGCCGTTCTTCGTTGTACTCCAGCCCTTGAATTTGTAGCGCGGGCGGGTAAACGCATTCGCGGTCAGGACTGATGTTTTCTCTATCGTAACCCTCTGCGCCGCCATCGTCCCCTCGCCGCCGTTAGAGTCGAAGGTCACCGTCGCGTAGTCCACGGGGTAGGTGAACGGATGCCGCTTCGCATTCAGTAGGGCGGTGTTTCCCTCTGTGCCGATATTCGCCTCAAGCTGCTCCCACTCCGCGTCCGTGCCGCTGTAGTAGACCGTGAGCGTGCTGCAGCCGTAAAACGCCCTGTTTCCGATCTTCTCCAGCCGCTTCGGAAGGGTCACGGTCTCAAGCACCGTACAATTGTAAAACGCATCGCGCGTGATTTCCTTCAACGCGCGGGGCAAAACGATACTTTCAAGCGAGGTGCAGTCCTGAAACGCCAAATACCCGATATTCGTCGTTCCGCGTCCAATGGTCACGTTTTTCAGCTTGGAGCATTTGTAGAATGTGCGTTCGTTGATATAATTCAGATGCGGCGGCAGCACGATGGTCTCAAGCGACGTGCAGCTCTCGAAGACGCCGCCGGTGGTCACGCCGCCCGCAAAGCCCGCACTTCCGGGGAACGAGGTCACGCTGTCCGGGAGGGAAACGCTTGTGAGCAAGGTGCAGTGCTCGAATGCGGCGACCGCGATGCTCGTCACGCCGTCCGGGACCTCTATACTCTCAAGCGCCGAACAGAAAGCGAACGCCCCCTGTTTTATTTCTGTCGCGGACGCCGGCAGATGGACGCTTTTGAGCGAGGTACAGTTCTTGCACAGATCTGACTCCACCGTTTTCAGGGTATCCGGCAGAACAAGGCTCTCAAGCGAGGTGCAGTCTTCAAACGCGCTGTAGCTGAGGGTGGCCAGATTCTTCGGCAGCTTGATGCTCTTGAGCGACGAGCAGCCCTTGAACGCTCTGTCACCGATGATGGTCACGGTTTCCGGTATTGTCACGCTCGTCAACGCGGCGCAGTTTTGGAACGAGTTGGGACGTATGATCTTGAGCGTCTCCGGGATAACGATGCTCTTGAGCGACGAGCAATCGACAAAAATGCCGTCTCCGGTTTCCTCCAGCCTGGGCGGAAGCGTGATCTCCTCCAGCGAGGCGCAGCCTGAAAACGTGCTGTATTCAAATTTGGTTACGGTATCCGGTATCGTTACGCTTGTCAGCTTGGCGCACCCGCTGAACAGATCCCATTCCAGCATGGTCACGCCTGAGGGGATCACGACGCTTTGGAGCGAAGAACAGCCTTTGAACGCTCTTTGCCATATCTTCGTCACGCCCTTGGGGATATCGATACTCTTCAGTGCGCTGCAATCCTCGAACACGCCGTAGCCGAGCTCCGTCACGCCGGACGGGATCGTGACGCTCTCCAGCGATTTGCAGCCGTGGAATATGTTCCACGGAAGCGCGGTGAGATTGCCCGGGAGCGTCACTGTTTTCAGACTGGTGCAGTACACAAACACGCCTTCTCCAAGGCTTGTGACGCTGTTCGGTACTGTCACCTTGTCGAGCGCATGGCAGGAGTCGAAGGCATTTTTGCCCAAGACTTGCAGATTTTTCGGAAGGGATATCGTCTGCAGAGATTTACACCCCGAAAACGCTCCTTCGTCGATCGAGGTCAGGCTGGCGGGCAGGCTTACCGAGGTCAGACTTTCGCAGAAGTTGAACGCCTTTTCTCCGATCGACGCAATGCCGGATTGCAGCGTGACGGATTGCAGATTCCAGCAGCGGTCGAACGTGTAGTCCCCGATGTGGGTAACGCCGCCGCGAACAATAACGGACTTGATGTTTGTGCATTCGCGAAACGGAGAATCCCAGAAGTCGGTGATCGGGCCGGTTCCGTCAATGACCATATCTCCCGTTTCCAGATTCAGCGTCCAGGTCACGTTGTCGCCGAGCGAGCCTGTCTCGGCCGCGTCCTTATCCTTCACCGCCTGCGCCTCGGCGGGCGCGAGTGTGAACAGCAGGAATAGCGCCGTCAGCGCAAACAGTGTTTTTTGTAAGCGTCTCATGTTATGATCCCCCTGTCCGATTTGATTTATTATTCTATCATGGGCCATCCGGCGTTGTAAAGGAAGAAAATTGTATCCCATTACAGCGGCAGCGTCACGGTGAAGGTGCTGCCCTCGCCCAGAACGCTCTCCACGCTGACGCGCCCGCCCTGAAACTCCGTCATCTCTCGCACCATCGCAAGCCCGAGACCGGAGCCGCCGTCCTCCCCGCGGGAGGCGTCCGCCTGCCAGAAGCGCTGCCAGATCCGCTCCAAGTCCTCCTGCGCGATGCCGATGCCGTCGTCCTTGACGCGCAGCACCGCCGCGCCGCCCTCCTTTTTCAGCGAAAGTGTGACGTGGCCGCCCTCCTTGCCGTACTTGTAGGCGTTTTGCAGCAGGTTTTGCACGATGCGCGCCGTAAGCGTCGGGTTGAACCGCGCCGTGACGTCCGGCTCGATCTCCGTCGCGCGCGTGATGCCGCGCTCCGAGAGCGGGACGAACTCCGCGTCCAGCGCCGTCAGAAACTCGCTGAGGTCCGATGCGCGCATGGGGTAGCGGTCCACGCCCTGCTGCAGGCGCGTCAGGCTCAAGAGTTGGTCGATCAGCTCCGACATGCGGTGGCCCTGCGTCTCGATGACGTCCAGCGATTTGAGAAAGTCCTCCGGCGTCTTGTCCTTGCGCCGCGCGCGGCCGCACTGGGCGAGGATGACCGCCACGGGCGTGCGCAGCTCGTGCGCGGCGTCCGAGGCGAACTGCCGCTCCGCGTTGAACGACGCCTCCAACCGCGCGAACATGCGGTCAAAGGTGCGGCCCAGCAGGCGTATCTCGCTGGGGCCTCGCTTGAGGTTCAGCCGCGCGGTCAGGTCCTGCCCGTCGGAAATCGAATTCACGCGCTGCAAGATGGTCACCATCGGACGGAAGGCGTTCCACGCGATCAGCCAGCCCCCGCCGATGGAGATGACCAGGATCGCCGGCAGCAGCGTCCACGTCAGCACCATGATCGTGTGCATCACGCCGCTGCGGTCCGCCTGGTCGATCACGCCGCGGACCCAGAGCGCCGTGACCGACATGTCGACAAACACGTCGTAGACAAAGAAGTCCGCCTCGGGCGTATGGTACACGCGCACCACGCTGGAATCAAACGGCAGGTCGATCTCCGCGTCCTCGGGGACCGCGCCGCGCAGCAGCGTGCCGTCCGCGTCGAACACGCTGCAATAGACGCCGCGCTGGTAAAAGGCGATGTCGGTCCACTCAAAGGCGCCGTTGTCGAACTTGATGTGTGCCGCGTTGCTCTGCACAACCTTGACCAGACGCCCTGCCGGGTCGTCGGTCACGGAGGCGCCGTTGATGACGAAAACGAACACGAGCACCATCGCCGAGAGCAGCAGGATCATCAGCGTGAACCACGCCGTGAGCCGCATCTTGGCGGAGAGATTGATCCGGCTCATGCCTGCTCCTCCCTGAGTACCCAGCCGGTGCCCCAGACTGTGTGGATCAGCTTTTTCCCGAAGCCCGCGTCGATCTTCTTGCGCAGGTAACTGATATAGACGTCCACGACGTTCGACCCGCCCTCGTACTCATAGTTCCAGAGGTTGTTTTCGATCATCTCGCGCGAGAGCACGACGCCGCGGTTGCGCAGCATGTACTCAAGCAGCGAAAACTCCTTTGACGTCAGGTCGATCGCCTTCCCGGCGCGCGTGACCGTCCTCGCGGAGACGTCCAGCGTCAGGTCGTCGATCGTGTACACGTTCGATCGGTTGGAGCTGTACTTGCGCGTCATCGCCCGCACGACGGCGAGCAGCTCGTCGAAATCAAACGGCTTGACGAGGTAGTAGTCTCCGCCGCTCTCCAGCCCCGCGACCTTGTCCGCCACGCTGTCGCGCGAGGTGAGAAACAGCACCGGCGTCGCGTTCCCGCGCTCGCGCAGCGTCCGCACCAGCGTCAGCCCGTCCATTTTCGGCATCATGACGTCCAGCACGATCACGTCGTATTCGGCGCACGCCATGTATTCCAGCGCCTCCACGCCGTTGTAGCAGGAGTCCGCGTTGTAGCCCTCGTCCGCCAGCGCCTCGGCGATGATGGCATTGAGATGTTTTTCGTCTTCCACGACCAGTATGCGCATGAGCATGTCCTCCCCCTTCCGCGCGGAAGGTTATCAAAAAATTCTAAGGATAATATGAATATACCACCCCGATCGACGCTTGACAATCTAAAAAAACAGCGCTAATATGTGTACAACTCGGAGACAACGAGCGTAAAATATGTTTTTATGTGGAGGACATTATGGCACGTATGATGGACGCGATCGTAAAGCCGGTTGCCGGGCCCGGCCTGGAGCTCCGGCAGGTGCCGGTTCCCGTCCCCGGCCCTGGCGAGGTACTGATTAAGATTCACAAGACCGCGATCTGCGGCACGGACGTTCACATCTACGACTGGAACGAGTGGTCCGCGCAGCACGTCAAGCCGCCCATGGTCATCGGGCACGAGTACGTCGGCGAGATCGCCGAGCTTGGCGCGGGCGTGACCGGGCTGATGATCGGCCAGCGCGTGTCCGGCGAGGGCCACATCACCTGCGGCCACTGCCGCAACTGCCACACCGGCAACATCCAGTGGTGCAAGAACACCAGCAGCGTCGGCGTGGACCGCGACGGCGCGTTTGCGGAGTACGTCTGCATTCCCGCGACCAACGTGATTATCATCGACCCCTCGCTGGACGAGGACATTGTCGCCATGTTCGACGCCGTCGGCAACGCGACACACACCGCGCTGATGTTCAACCTTGTCGGCGAGGACGTGCTCATCACCGGCGCGGGCCCCGTGGGTATCCTTGCCGTCGCCATCGCGAAGTACGCCGGCGCGCGCCGCGTGGTCGTGACCGACCTCCACGACTACCGCCTCGGCCTCGCGAAGAAGATGGGCGCGGACGCCGCCATCAACACGACGAAGGAGGACCTGCACGAGGCGATGGGCAAGCAGGGCCTGACCGAGGGCTTCGACGTCGGCTTTGAGATGTCGGGCAGCGGCGCGGCGCTCAACCAGATGATCTCCGTCATGCGCAACGGCGGCAAGATCAGCCTGCTGGGTCTCGGCAACGCCCCGATCTCGCTCAACATGAACGACGTCATCGGCAAGGGCCTGTGCCTGCAGGGCATCTACGGGCGCAAGCTGGACAACTGGCACCAGATGAGCTACATGGTGCAGGGCGGCCTGGACCTCTCGCCCGCCATCACGCACCGCTTCCACTACACGGAGTTTGAAAAGGGCTTTGAAGCCATGCACAGCGGCAGGTCCGGCAAGATCATTCTCGACTGGTCGAAGAAATAAGGGGGAACGGTACAATGAAGTCTGCATACGAAAGCTTTGCCGCGGAGCTGGACGCCATCCGCGAAGCGGGCACCTATAAGGAAGAACGCATTATCACCACGCCGCAGCGCTCCCGCATCGACACGACGAAGGCGAGCCGCGTCGTGAACATGTGCGCGAACAACTATCTGGGCCTGTCCGCCAACGAGCGTCTGATCCAGGCGGCGAAGGAAAGCTATGACAAGTGGGGCTTCGGCCTTTCCTCCGTCCGCTTCATCTGCGGCACGCAGGAGATCCACAAGGAGCTTGAGCGCAAGATCGCCGACTTTGTCGGCATGGAGGACGCCATTCTCTACTCCTCCTGCTTCGACGCCAACGGCGGCCTTTTTGAGACGCTGCTCGGCGCGGACGACGCCATCATCTCCGACGAGCTGAACCACGCCTCTATCATCGACGGCGTCCGCCTGTGCAAGGCGCACCGCTACCGCTATAAGAACAGCGACATGGACGACCTGCGCCGCCAGCTGACCGACGCGCGCGCGGCGGGCTGCAAGAAGATCGTCGTCGCCACCGACGGCGTGTTTTCCATGGACGGCTACATCGCCAACCTCAAGGGCATCTGCGACCTCGCTGAGGAGTTCGACGCGCTGGTCATGGTTGACGACAGCCACGCCGTCGGCTTCATGGGCGAGCACGGCCGCGGCACGCCGGAGTTCTGCGGCGTGATGGGCAGGGTCGACATCCTTACCGGCACCTTCGGTAAGGCGATGGGCGGCGCGTCCGGCGGCTACACCGCGGCGCGGCACGAGATCGTCGACCTCCTGCGCCAGAGGAGCCGCCCGTACCTGTTCTCCAACTCCCTCGCCCCTGCCATCTGCGCCGCGACGATCGAGACGATCAACATGCTCAACGAGTCCACCGCGCTGCGCGACAAGGTGCACGAGAACGCGCGCTATTTCCGCGCCGAGATGGAGAAGCTGGGCTTCGACCTGCTGCCGGGCGAGCACCCGATCGTCCCCGTCATGCTCTATGACCCGAAGGTAGCCAACGAGTTTGCCCGCCGCATGCTCGAAAAGGGCGTTTACGTCGTCGGCTTCTGCTATCCCGTTGTCCCCAAGGGCCGCGACCGCGTGCGCACGCAGATCTCCGCGGGCCACACGAAGGAGGACCTCGATTTCGCCGTCAAGTGCTTCGGCGAGGTCAAGAGGGAAATGGGCATCTGAATCAAACAGGCCTGTGCAAAACAGGTGCAGCTGCGTCAAAACAGCTGCACCTGTTTTTTCTGGGCTTGCGCTCTTGCATCCGGCGTCGAAGTCTGTTAAAATGAGACGAGGTAAGCGGGAATTGTGAGGGTATTATGACAAAAGAGCCGAAAAAGAGAGAACAAAAAAAGGAGAATCCCCAAAAGGATGATCTCAAAAAGGAGACGCCTCAAAAGGAAAAACCGGCGCCGGAGCCGCCCGTCTGCGCGATTTGCGGCAAGCCGATCACCTTCGGCTGCACGATCGACCACGTGGTCCCGCAGGCGATCTACAAGTGGCATGAGAGCTATCTGGACCGGACGGAATTCACCGCGCTGCGCAAGCGGATCACCTCGCCGCGCAACACCGTCAGGACCCACCGCCGCTGCAACGAGCGGAAGGAGGAGTCCATCGTCCACGTCGACGGGCTGCACGTCAGCCGCACGAAGCGCGCGAAGCTCCGCGCGACCTTCACCGCCGTGGAGCCGTATGTCCAGTCCTTCCTTGCCAGCAAGGAAAAGCTGCTCGAGGCGCAGCAGCACCGCTGCTACATCTGTCGCGCGCCCATCGAGTCCGGCGTCCTCCGCCGCATCGACGACACGCTGCCGCGCACGTGGGACAATGCCTGCCTGATCTGCCACCGCTGTAACTGCAAGGTGAAATCCGGCGACGTCAAGAGCTTCCACCTTGCGCACAAGACCGCCGGCGTCCGCAGGAGGCGCAGGCGCCGCGGACCGCGCTCCGCGTCCAAGCCTCCGGTACGGAGGGACATTTCGGACACGCCCGCAACGAAATAGAACCATAAAACCTATGGAAATCGACAAAAAAATATTGAAATTTCCGAAATGAGTGTTTATAATCCTTCCATATTACAGTTTTTTACTGGAGGTCATGAAATGAAAGGAAAGAAAGCGAAGAAGATCAAGGCGGAAAAGCTCGATCAGGCGAAGCTGGCGATGGACACGGAGGAGCTGGCTCCCGTGACGGAGGAGGCGGCTGCCGAGACGCCCGCACCGGAGGCGGCGAAGAAGAGTGAGACTGCCAAAAAGGGCGGACGCCCGCCGATGACCGCGGCGGAGAAGGCGGCCGCGGCAAAGGCGCGCAAGGAGGCGAAGGCGCTTGAGGCGAGCATGGTCCCGACGCTCAAGCTGCAATTTGCCGGCAGCGAGGTCGACCTTGCCGCCGTGACCGAGGCGGCGAAGGCGGATTTCAAGTCAGCCCACAAGCGCACCCCGCTCACTGAGCTGACCATCTATGTCAAGCCCGAGGACGGCAAGGCATACTATGTCGCCAACGGCTTCACCGAGGGGATCGTCGAGCTCTGATCGAACCGAAAAAGAACGCACAGGGAATGTGAACCGCTCCCTGTGCGTTATCTTTTAGTTTCTGGTCACGTCGTTGAACCAGAGACGGTCGTCCGCGGCGATCACAAGCCCCTGGACGTTCGACTTGCAGACGATGATGTAGTTGTCCGAAAAGAGTGAGATCGCCTTGAAATCCTCCGCCAGACGCTCGGACACGGCGACATATGCCTCCACGCGCTGTCCCGGGTCGTTGATGTGTCGCGCCGTGGTGAGCAGGGCGGTCAGCTCGGGATCGTCCCAGACGTAGCTGGAATCCTCCGTGAAGCACCAGTACAGGATGTCCGCGTCGTTCCACTCGTAGGCGCGTGAGCCAATCTCGTACTCGTCGGAGCGCATCAGCTCCTTGACGTAATCCGCCTCGTAGTACACGGCGTGCACGTCGGCGCCGATGGCGGCAAACTGCCGCTCCAGCACCGGACCCGCCACCGCGAAGCTGACGCGGTCGGCGGGAAGCATCATTTCGATTTGCAGCGGGACGCCGTTCTTTTCAAGGATACCATCGCCGTCGGTATCCTTCCAGCCTGCCTCCGCAAGCAGCGCCTCCGCGCGTGCGGGGTCATAGCGGAGCTTCTCTGCGAGCCTTGCCTCCTCCTCCGCGCTGTAGCCCGTCTGCGAGGGGACGAGGAAGCCGTAAGACGGCTCGACGATGCCGCCCATCGCATCCTTGATCTCCTCACGGTTCACGGCAAAGGTCAGTGCCTGTCGCACGGCTATGTCCTCAAGCACGCCCTTCCCGGTTTGCAGGTTCAGATAGCACACGCCCGGCTGCAAATAGGAATAGACGTTGTAGCTGTGATTTGCTTTCAGCTCCGCCCAGCGGTTTGTCGGCGCGTGGTAGACAAAGTCCACCTCGCCGTTCTCCATCGCGCGCATGCGCTCGTCGGCGCTGGGGATGAAGCGGATCACCAGGGTTTCAAGGTTCACGGGGCCGTGGTTTTGCAGCGCGGGATTGCTCGTGTGGAAGTATTCGTTTCGCTTGAGCACCAGATGCGAGCCCGCGACCCAGTCCTCCACGTAGTATTCGCCGTTCATCACGGGACGGCGGTTAAATTCCCACTCGCCGATCCGCTCGACCTCCTGCACGTCGACGATGCCGCAAAACAGGCTTGCGATCGTGGCGAGGCTGTAAGGCGCGGGTGCGCTCAGGTGGAAGCGCACGGAGCGCGCGTCGATGACCTCGATCCCCGAGACGGTGTCCAGATCCCCGGCGTATTCGCTGATCTCCATAAAACGCTCGACGGACGCCTTGACCGCCTCCGCGTCCAGCGGGTCGCCGTTGCTGAATTTTGCGTCGGCGGGCAGGACAAACTCAAGATAGTCATTCGCCAGCGTATAGGACTCCGCGAAGGAGGGACACAGCTCCGTGAGGTCGGTGCTGTATGTCACCAGCGGCTCACAGATCAGGTCGTGCACCATGTTGCCGTAGCTGATCTGCTGCACGTCCAGCCCCTCCACCTCGTCCGCGATGGCGATGACGAGGGTGTTTTTATCGGGAAGTGGAATGGCGGGGCTGCTGGGCTGTTCCTGCGCAGGCGGCGTGTCGGGCGGCGTATCCGGCTTGGAAGCGCCGCCTCCGCACGCGGAGAGCAAAAGGCACAGCGTCAGGCAAAGCACAAGAGAACGAAAGGTTTTCACGGTAATTTACCCTGCCTTTCATTTGATTGTCATAAATTCTCATAGAATTTATTCTCTTTCTACTTTATCATAGCGGGAGACGCGATTGAATGCAAGCGTAAAATGCGGGGTGCTTTACCGCTTCTTGACAGAAAAAAGCGCCGCACGAAGCGGCGCTTTTCGGGATCGGAGGGATTATTTCTGCACGGGGACGACGCAGACGTTCCGGGGGATGTAGCGCCCGATCACGCCGCCGACTATGGACGCGGCGATCGCGGGAAGCAGCCAGCCGAGGCCGAACTGTGCCAGCGGCAGCCGCAGGGCGTAGACGTCGACCGAGGGGACGTTCATGTCGATCTCGGTCAGCACCGCGACGATCATCGCAAAACCCGCCCCGAGCGGCGCGGCGTAGGTGTTCACGCGGATGCGCTCCGGCAGGAAGGACAGGAACACCAGCATGATGTAGATCGGGAAGATGACGTCGAGGATCGGCGCGGCAATGCTCAGGATCATCTCCGTGCCGAGGTTCGAGAGCATGTAGCTGACGAAGATCACGATGAGCATCGTCGGCTTGTAGGGCAGCTTGCCGCCGGTGATCTCCTCAAAGTTCTGCGAGCAGGAGGAGGTCAGGCCGATGGCGGTGGTCAGGCACGCCGCCGCGACGATCAGGCCAAGCAGCATCTGACCATAGGGGCCGACGAGGTAGTGGGTGATGTCGATCAGCAGCGCGGGACGGTCCTTCACCGCGAGCACCTTGAGCACCGCGTCGCCGGAGACGGTCGCGCCGAGGTAGGCGAGGCCGCAGTACACCACGAACAATCCGAGCGCCGCGATGAAGCCGCCCATGGCGACCATCTTCACCTGATCGCGCTCGTCCGTGATGCCGGACTCCCTGACGGAGAGCAGGGCGATGACGCCCAGCAGCACCGCGCCGAGCATATCCATCGTCTGGTAGCCCGCGCTCAGGCCGCTTGAGAGCGCTTCGCTCAGCGTGGCGGCGGGGACGATGGGACCGAGCGGCTTAAAGATGCCGATCACGATCAGGATCAGCAGCGCCACCAGCATGACCGGGGAGAGCACCTTGCCGATGATGTCCACGACCTTGCCGGGCTTGAGGCACAAAAAGGCGACGAGTCCGAAGTACACCGCGCCGAACACCCAGGAGACCCACGGCGCGGGGTCCTCCATCAGCGGCTTGACCGCGATGTCAAAGGTCGTCGCCGCGGTGCGAGGGATCGCGATCAGCGGCCCGAGGCAGAGCGTGTTGAGGAAGGTCAGCGCGAACGCGGTCTTGGGCGTCAGCTGCCGCGCGGTCTCCGCCATGAAATCGCCCTTCGCGCGCACAAACGCCAAAAGCGCGATGACCGAGAGTCCCGCATCCACCATGATGTACATCAGAAAGCCGAAAAACCAGTTTGCGCCGCAGCCAGTGCCCAGCGCGGGCGGCAGGATCAGATTCCCCGCTCCGAAAAACATGGCAAACAGAGCAAAACCGAGAACCATGAGCTTGCCGAAGGATACCTTTTGCTTCACCGCACACGCCCCCTTTTATTCGTTATCCATAATATAGTGCTTTTCCTGACTCGATGCAAAAGCGGAAAATGCTCATGGCATGAGAGATTTTACAAAAAAATCTCTTTACAGGAGCATTTTCGGGCTCTATAATAAACCTTCGAAAGAGAATGCGGCGGATTGATGCGAAAGGTATATTGTTATGAGCGAATTTACCCGCGATATTGGGCAAAATATACGAATGTATCGGCGCGCGAGCCGCATCACCCTCGAGGAGCTGGCGGAGCGTATCCACAAGAGCCGGGCGAGCGTGGGGAAGTACGAGCAGGGGAGCATCGCGCTCGACGCGGACACGCTCAACGAGCTGGCGCAGGCGCTGCGCGTCACGCCGGCGCAGCTGCTCGCGCCGCCCGTGCGGGAGAGGGGAGCCGTGCCGCCGGAGCCCTCGGAGGGCTCGCGCGGGTATCTGTATCTGTACGACGGACGGACGAGCCGCGTCGTCAGGAGCCTTCTGCTCGGCGCGGACGGCGAGACCGAGGACGCCGCGCTCTTTTACGACATCGCCTCCTTTGACGCGCCGCAGCGCTGCCGCGCGCTGTACTGCGGACGGCGCGAGCTGCGCGGCTTTGTGGCGAACTACCTGCTCGACAGCCGCTCCAACGACGTGGAGCACGTGCTGCTGTGCGTCATGCGCTCCCTCGACCGGCCGACCTACGGCACGGGGCTGCTCTCCGGCATCTCCGCGCGCATGTTCCTGCCCGCCTGCGCGAAGTGCATCCTTTCAACCGAGCCGCTGCCGGAGAACGACAGCCTGCGGGAGTCGCTGCTGCTGACGCGGGAGGATATCCAGTTCATCCGACGATACAATATGTTCATGGTGGAGCACACCGGGGTCTGAACCGCCCCGGTGTTTTTTTTGCCATTTCATTCGAAAAATGGAATTGACTTTGCGGATTTTTTTGTTATAGTTATCCTTGCTGTATTTTGCGGAAAAACACATGGGGAGGGATCGGAATGAGCAGCAAAGACGTCCTGCGCCGCGTGGAGGAGATCGTCGACAGCTACGGCTGCCGCCGCGAGAACCTGATCGCGATCATGCAGGACATCCAGAACGAGTATAAGTATCTGAGCACCGAGGCCCTGGAGCTGATAGCGGACAAGCTCGATATCGGCGTGGCGAAGGTCTACAGCGTCGCGACGTTTTACGAGAACTTTTCGCTCGAGGCAAAGGGCAAGTACATTATCAAGGTTTGCTGCGGCACGGCATGTCACGTGCGCAAGTCGCAGCCGATCTATGACGGCCTGCGCGAGTACCTGAAGCTCTCGGGCAAGCAGAAGACCTCTTCGGACGGGCTCTTCACGCTCGAGACGGTCGCATGTCTCGGCGCCTGCGGGCTTTCGCCGGTCATGACGGTGAACGACGAGGTCTATCCTAAGATGACGCCGGAGAGCGCTGTCGAGCTGCTGGAATCACTGCGGAAGAAGGAGGAAACAAGCCATGCCTAAGCGTAAGCTGACCCGCGAGCGCCTGAACGCGATGCGCGCGCAGGCAAAGGCGCTTCTTGCCGCCGATTCGCGCGAGGTGCTGGTCTGCGCCGGCACCGGCTGCATCGCCGGCGGCTCTTTGCACATCTATGACGCCCTAAAGGCGGGCTGCGAGAAGCGCGGTCTCAAGACCCGCGTCGCGCTGCATCACGAGGACGAGGGCGCCGACAACGCGCTGCACTTCAAAAAGACGGGCTGCCACGGCTTCTGCGAGATGGGCCCCCTGCTGCAGATCGAGCCGGACGGCGTCCTCTACACGCACGTCAAGCATTCGGACGTTGAGGAGATCATCGAAAAGACCATCCTCAAGGGCGAGCTGATCGACCGCCTGCTCTACAAGCTGGACGGCGTCGCCTACGCCAAGGATTCCGAGATCCCCTTCTACAAGCTGCAAAAGCGCCTTGTGCTGGAGAACTGCGGTTCCACCGACGCGGAGGATCTGGAGGAGTACATCGCCCGCGACGGTTACGTCGCCTTTGAAAAGGCGCTCTTTGACATGACCGACGAGCAGATATGCAAGGAGATCCTCGACTCTGGGCTGCGCGGCCGCGGCGGCGCGGGCTTCCCGGCCGGCCGCAAGTGGGACAGCGTCCGCAAGCAGCCGCAGGGCAAGAAGTACGTGGTGTGCAACGGCGACGAGGGCGACCCCGGCGCGTTCATGGACCGCTCCATCATGGAGGGCAACCCCCACGCCATCATCGAGGGCATGCTGATCGCCGCGCTCGCCGCCGGAAGCGACGAGGGCTACATCTACGTCCGCGCGGAGTACCCGCTGGCGGTCGACCGTCTGCGCACCGCGATCGCGTGCGCGGAGGAGATCGGCCTGCTCGGCGAGCGCATCATGGGCTCGGACTTCAGCTTCCGCCTGCACATCAACCGCGGCGCGGGCGCCTTCGTCTGCGGCGAGGGCAGCGCCCTGACCGCCTCCATCGAGGGCAAGCGCG
>SVKP01000112.1 GCA_015068395.1 Oscillospiraceae bacterium | reverse complement strand
TGCTGCTCCGCTTCGAGGTGCGCTTGCTCGCCTTGACCGCCAGCACGTTCTCCGGCAGCGCGTCGCAATAAAAGTATTCCTTCCACTGATCCGCCAGCACGCCGCCGGCCGCGCCCAATGCCGCTTTAATGAGTCCCATTTTCCAGTTCTCCTTTCTCTTTGAGCCGTTCCCCGGGAGGAAACGGGCTTTTTGGATACACCTTTTTGATTATACGACGCGCGGGCACGCATGGCAAGAAAAAAGTGCCGCGCAATAGAAGCGTTTTATTTCAGCAGCTGGTCGATGGCGCGGTTGAGCTGTTCAATGGCCTCGGTGTCGTTGCTCTCAACGGCGTCGACGATGCAGTGCTCCATGTGGTCCTTCAAAATAACGCGGCTGACCGCGCCAAGCGAGCCGCGGACGGCGGCGAGCTGGATCAGGACCTCGGAGCAGTCGCGTCCCTCCTCGACCATGTGCCGGACCGCCTCCAAATGCCCGATCGCGCGCGATATCCTGTGCAGCACCGCCTCTGTGTGCTCGTGCTTGTGGGTATGCCCGTGCGCGTGTTCGTGCTCATGTTCGTGTTCGTGTGTGTGCAGTTGTTCGTCCATGTTGACCTCCTTGGGATGGTAGGCATATTTTAACCGCCTTTTATGCCCAATGCAAGCCCCCTGAGGTTTTCCACCGAAAAAAACATTTCATCAGCAATTTCATTGCCGCATTCTGCCGTCACCCCAGGCCGCGTCGAAAGAGATAGAGCAGACCTTCTGGTCGCGTTCGACGCAGTAGATGGGGAGCTGGCGCGCTGTCGCCAGAGCGCTGACCGCCGCGGGCATGTTCACCACCGCGACGACCGCGACCACAGCGAGGACCGCTCCTATCGCGGCGAGGTATCGTTTGCGCAGAAAAAGAAAATGGATCATCAAGAAAGCCCTCCTTCATAGCCTTTTCATGCAAGACTATGCGGGAGGGCTTGTGTGTTATCCGCTGTTTTCCGCTGTGCCTTCTGAGGCAAACAGTTCGCCCGAGATGTCGAAGACGTCCTCAATGGGGATCTGCCGTCCGTCTCGGAGGAGGATGACCTGCTGGACTGGATCGAGCTTCTTCACCGCGCCGGTCACAGTCTCATAGCTGCCGCCCTCCTTGCACCTGTCCGGGCGGAAGTAGGTGATCGAGACCGCGGGCGCTTCGGCAAGGTGCTCCGAAAGAAGCCGCAGACGCTCGTCGAGCTGCGCGATGCGCGTTTCGTCCAGCACGACGCGCTCGTCCGTGAGCCGCGCGGTCTCCTCCATGTCGTCCTCATAGCCGGTCAGCGCCTTGAACGGCGCGAACTGTGCCGCGCGGTCAAGAAGCGGCATGTGCGCATGCGTGAGAGAGACATGGTGCGGCAAATGGATAATATCCTCATAGCGGTCCGGCCCACTCTGGCTGCTTGTCATAGCTCGTCCTCCGTTCCCGCGCGATGTCCGCCGACCTGCCCGTTGCGCTCCCGCGTCATGGCTCCGTCCTCGAAGTTCATGCCCTTGAGGATGGCGTTTTTGCCGTATTTCTGCCGAATGGCAAGGATCGCCGCCTGTCGCTTCTTTTCGCGCTCCAGCGCGGCGGCGTCCTTTTCCGCCTGCTCCGCCGCCTGTGCGTAGTTCGTGAACAGGTCGAGCTGTTCCGCCTCTGAATCCTGCGGCGCGTCCGTCTCCGGCAGTACGCGACCAGCGACGACATAGACGCGGCGCACCAAAAGCCTGGGGTCGACGATGCGGTCATAAAGCCGCATGGCGGCGTCGACGAGCTCCCGCGTGGAGGAGGTGCGGTGGGGGAGGCTTTCGGTGCCGTGGGCGTGCTTGGGGACCTTCCTTCCGTAACGGTCGACGGTGACCTCGCCGCGATAGCCCTGCCCCCGCACGGGGTCGGCGAGGTTTTCGACGTCGTAGCCCACCGTCAGCACAAGCTGGTCCGTGACAAGCCCTTTTTCCACCAGATCAAGTGCCAGCAGATCGGTCATCTCACGGACGATCAGCCGTCCGCCCTCAAAATCATAGGGGTGCTGCAGAACCTGCCCGGAGCCGAGACTGCTGCTCTCGGAGCGGTAAGCCTTGATCTCCTTCATCGTGCACGGCTCCCAGCCCCAGGCGTGGTCGATCAGCAGCTCGGCGTTGATCCCGAACAGCTCATAGAGCAGGTCCTCATTATAATATTCCTCGGGGCGGCCTGCGGAACAGCGCGCCACGTCGCCCATGGTGTGCATCCCGTGCGCGGCGAGCTTTTTCGCAATGCCCGGTCCCACACGCCAGATATCCGTGATCGGCTCATGCGTCCAGAGCTGGCGGCGGAAGCTCATCTCGTCCAGCTCCGCGATGCGCACGCCGTCGGGATCGGCGGGGATGTGCTTCGCCACCACGTCCATCGCGACCTTGGCAAGAAAAAGGTTGGTGCCGATGCCCGCCGTCGCTGTGATGCCCGTGGCGCGCAGCACGTCGCGGATCATCGTCATGGTCAGCTCGCGCGCGGTCATTTTGTGGAGCGTCAGATAGTCCGTCACGTCCATCAGCACCTCGTCGATGCTGTAGATGTGAATATCCTCCGGCGCGACATATTTGAGGTATATCTTGTAGATATCGGTGCTGACCTTCTTGTACCGCGCCATGCGCGGCGGCGCGACGATGTAGTCCAGCGCCGCGGTCGGGTCGGAGCGGGTGACAGTATCGTCGTAGATGCGGACGTAGAGCTTCCCCTCCGGGGAACGCCGCTCCCGCTCGGCGTTGACCTCCCGTACCCGCTGCACGACCTCGAACAGCCGCGGGCGGCCGGGGATGCCGTAGGACTTGAGGGAGGGGGAGACCGCAAGGCAGATGGTCTTGTCCGTGCGGCTCTTGTCCGCGACGACCAGATGGGTGGTCAGCGGGTCGAGCCCGCGGTCCACGCACTCGACGCTGGCATAAAAGGACTTCAAATCAATTGCGACATAGACGCGATCGTTCATGCCCCGCGGCCTCCTTTCCGATTGCTGAAGATATTATAGCACGGGGATTAGATAAAAGCAAACAAATGTTTGAATTGATTTTGCGTCACGATTGTATACTTTTCTTCAGGTGTATATGCGTATTATACATGAAAACGGCGGAAAAAACTAACGATTACCCGGAATTCTTGAATTACTCTTCGGATATTTGGAGATTTTGCCATCTTGCGTCAATGAGACGAAAGGGCTATACTGAATGCGAATAAAGGGAACATGAACGAACGTACACGATAATCACGATTTTACAGGGGATGACGATATGCTGGATAAAAATGATTTGCAGGCAATTGCGGAATTGATCACCGCCAGCGAGGAACGCATTAAGGCGGAAATGGGAGCGCGCATGAGTGCGGAAATCGCTGCCAGCGAGGAGCGCACCGCAAAAAGAATTGAAGAAGCGAGCCGACAGGCTGTACGGGACGCGGTGTCGCAGGCTGTCGCCTACTCTGAGGGCGCAGTTGAAACAAAGCTGGATGCCATCAGGGAAGGACTTGACCTTGCGCTTGAAGTACACATTCCCGTCGAGCGGATCGACCGTATCGAGGAGAATATCACGGCGCTGAAGGTCGTTGTGCGAAAGCACTCCGAGGACATAGAGAAGCTGAAAAAGGCACAGTGAGGATTTTGAACAGGTGAAGGGCTGCCCCTCCCGCTTCCGGCAAATGTGAAGCGAGAGGGGTGTTTTCTGATTAATTCACATTCTGCGTATAGATTAAGATAAGATCAGACGATCTATTGGTTTTTCAGATTCTGAAAAGGAAACGGCGGGCGGTCTTGTTTTTTTCGGGCGGTTGTGGTAAAGTACCATAGGTTAAAATAGGATAGGTATGGAATCCAGAACTCAGAAAGGCGGGTAACAATTTGAAAATCGTTGTTTTGGCGGGCGGATTGAGCATGGAGCGGAACGTTTCCCTCTCCAGCGGTACGAAGGTCTGCCGCGCTTTGCGCGCGAGGGGCCATCAGGCGATCCTCGTGGATATGTTTTTGGGGCTTGAGAGCTATCAGGGCTCTCTGGACGAGATTTTTGACGCGCCGGATGGGCTTTGCAGCGACTACAGCGTCGCAAAGGAGGAACCCGACCTTGCCGCCGTGCGCGCGGGGAGGGCGGACAAGAGCGCGAGCCTGTTCGGAAAGGACGTGCTGAACGTCTGCCGGATGGCGGACGTTGTGTTCCTCGCTCTGCACGGCACCTGCGGCGAGGACGGACGTGTGCAGGCGGCATTTGACCTGCTCGGCATTCCGTACACGGGCAGCGGTTACCTCGGCAGCGCGGTCGCGATGGACAAGGACCTCACCAAGCGCCTGGTCGCGGACTATGTGGTGACGCCGCAGTGGCGTGCCGTGACCTATACCGAGGCTGACATTGACAAGCTTGCGAATGAGACGAAGCTTCCCTGCGTCGTCAAGCCCATCGCCAACGGCTCGTCCATCGGCGTTTCGATCGTACACGACGCCGCCTCTCTCCGCGCCGCGCTGAAGGAGTGCCTTGCCTACGGCAACCGCGTCGTGCTGGAGGAGTACATCAAGGGGCGCGAGATCCAGGTCGCGATCCTGGCGGGGAAGGCGCTGCCCTCCATCGAGATCATCCCGCGCAGCGGGTTTTATGACTATGCCAACAAGTATCAGGCGGGCGCCGCGGAGGAGATTACCCCCGCGCCGATCCCGCCGGAGTGGGAGACGCGCGTCCGCGCCGCGACCGAGACGGTGTTCCGCATGCTGGGATTGACGGTCTACTCCCGCGCGGACTTCATCGTCACGCCCGACGGCACGCCGTACTTCCTTGAGATCAACACGCTGCCCGGCATGACGCCGACGAGCCTGGTTCCGCAGGAGGCGGCGGCGGTCGGCATGAGCTATGAGGAGCTTTGCGAGAAGATCGTGGAGGAGTCTTTGAAAGCGAGGAAGAACGCGTGAAGCCTTTTACCGTCAGGGATTTGCTGGACGCCGTGCACGGGGAGCTGCTTTCCGGCTCACCGGAAGCGGTCGTCTCCGCCGTTTGCACCGACAGCCGCGCAATCGAGGATGGCGCGCTGTTTATCGCGATCGTCGGAGAAAAAAACGACGGGCACGACTATCTTGACGCGGCGCTGGACAAGGGCGCGGCGGCCTGCCTGCTGATGCGCGCACCGCAGACGCTCCGGGAGGGGAGAGCCTATATCCGCGTGCCGGACACGGTCGTGGCGTACAAGGACCTTGCGGCGTGGTATCGCGCGCAGTTCTCCATCCCCGTCGTACAGGTGACCGGCAGCGTCGGCAAGACCACGACCAAGGAGATGCTTGCCTCGGTGCTTGCGCAGCACTTTGAAACGCTCAAGACCGAGAAGAATTATAATAATGAGATCGGCACGCCGATGACGCTGCTGCGTCTGGAGAAGAAGCATGAGGCGGCGGTCGTTGAGACCGGCATGGACCGCGCGGGACAGATCCGCTATCTCGGCGAGATGGTGAAGCCGACGGTCGCGGTCATCACCAACGTCGGCGACATGCACATCGAATTCCTCGGCTCGCGGGAGAATATCCTGCGCGCCAAGTGCGAGATCTTTGAAAACCTCGCGCCGGACGGCGTCGCCGTGCTCAACGGGGACGACGTGCTGCTCAACACCGTTTCGCTGCCGCAGAGGATTGTGCGCTTCGGCACGGCGGAGAGCTGCGACGTCCGGGTGACGGAGGTGAACGACCGCGGCATCGACGGGATCTCCTGCGTTGTGACCACGGCGCGCGGCCGCTATGCGCTGGATATCCCGGCGCCGGGCGCGCACATGGTCTATCCCGCGGCGACGGCAGTCGCGGTCGGCGAGACGCTGGGGCTGACGGCGGAGGAGATTGTCCGGGGCGTGGCGGCATATGAGCCGGAGGGTTCGCGGATGCACGTCGTCGAGCTCTGCGGCGGACGCCGGCTGCTGGACGACTGTTACAACGCCGGCCCTCAGTCGATGCGCGCCGCGCTGGAGGTGCTCTCGCGCAGCGAAGGGAACACGCTGGCGGTGCTCGGGGACATGGCGGAGCTGGGCGACATCTCCGAGAGCGCGCACCGGGAAATCGGCGCGCTGGCGCGGGAGCTTGGAATCGGCGGCGTGATCGCCGTCGGGGAGCGTGCGCGCCGGATCGCGGAGTCCGCGGGCGGGAAGTGGTTCGCGACCGTGGACGAGGCGCTGGACGAGATCAAACGGGCGTTTGCGCCCGGCATGGCGATGCTGGTCAAGGCGTCGCACTCAATGCACTTTGAGCGCATCACGGAAGAATTGACAGAGGAGTTTCCACAGAAAGAACCGTAAGCAGCTATGATTGATTTGAGTGTTTCGGGACTGACAAAGTCCTTTGACCTCGACAAAAACATATTGGACGGCCTGACGTTCCAGATCGAGCGCGGCGAGCGCGTGGGACTGCTGGGCAAAAACGGCGCGGGCAAGACGACGCTGTTTCGCATCCTGACGGGCGAGCTGTCCGCCGATACGGGCGACGTTATCTTTGCCCCGAACCGCCGCGTGGGGCTGATTTCCCAAATCCCCGTCTATCCCGACGGCTTTACCGTGGAGGACGTGCTGCAAAGCGCGTTCGATCGGACGCGCGCGATGGGCGAGGAGATGGCGGCGCTTGGCGAGAAGATGGCGAACGGCGACGAGAGCGAGGAGACGCTGCGCCGCTACGGGGAGCTGTCGACAAAGTTCGAGGGGCTGGGCGGCTATGACACTGCCACCGCCGTGAACAAGGTCGCGAACGGCCTTTCGCTCGACGAGGCGATGCGCGCGCGGCTTTTCGACACGCTTTCCGGCGGCGAAAAGACCCGCGTCAACCTCGCACGCCTCATTTTGGAGGATACCGACATCCTCCTGCTCGACGAGCCGACCAACCATCTCGACCTCCACGCCACGGAGTGGCTGGAGGACTATCTGGCAACGTTCAAGGGGACGGTCCTCGCCATCTCGCATGACCGCTATTTTCTGGACCGCACGGTAACGCGCTGCATCGAGGTGCTGGACGGCAAGGCGGAGTTTTACAGCGGCAACTACAGCTTCTACGCCGTGGAAAAGGAGCGGCGCTATCTCGAGCGCCTGCGCCGGTATGAAAAGGAACAGGAGAAGATCGCACAGCTTGAGAAATCGGCGGAGCAGCTGCGGATGTTCGCCTTCAAGGGCGATGACAAGACCTACCGCCGCGCGAAGTCGATGGAAAAGCGTATCGAGCGGATGCGCACGACGGACAAGCCCGTGAAGGAGCGCGCGCTGAACGCGCAGTTCGTCAGCCGCGAGTTCTTCGGCGATGAGGTGTTTACGCTCAAGGGCGTCTCCAAGTCCTTCGGGGATCGGACCCTGTTCCATAATCTGGAGCTCTCGGTCGAGGGCGGGGAGCGGATCGCGCTGCTCGGAGACAATGGCATGGGCAAGACCACGCTGCTGAAGCTGCTGATGGATCAGGAGTACCCGGACGAGGGAAAGATCAAATTCGGACCCTCCGTGCGCATGGCGTACCTGCCGCAGATCGTAACCTTTGACGACCCGAACCGCAACCTGATCGACACGATGCTCTGGTCGAAGCGCGGCGTAACCACGCAGGCGGCGCGGGATCGGCTCGCACGCTTCCACTTTCAGGGCGAGGACGTTTTCAAGAGCGTCCGCGTGCTCTCCGGCGGCGAGCTGAGCCGTTTGTATCTCTGCACGATCATGGACGAGGCGGTGAACCTGCTGATCCTCGACGAGCCGACCAACCACCTGGACATCGCCTCGCGCGAGTGGATCGAGGAGGCTGTCGAGGCGTACGACGGGACGCTGCTGTTCGTCAGCCACGACCGCTATTTCATCAACCGCTTTGCGACCCGCATCTGGGAGCTGGCGGACGGGACCATTACGGATTACCGCGTGGGCTTCGAGCGCTATCGCCGCATCAAGACGGAGCTGCAAAAGCCGGAGCCTGTCAAGGCTGTAAAGGAGAAGAAAGTTACAGAGGGCAAGCCGCGCCCGGGACACAATCAGCAAGCGGCGCGCCGTCAGCTGGTCATCTGCGAGAAGGAAATCGCGGCGCAGGAGTCCGCGATCGCGGCGCTGGAAGCTGAGCTGGAGGCGGCAGGCACGGACTATGAGAAGTATGCCGCCCTCTATGAGAAAAAGACTGCCGCGGAAGCGCAGCTGGAAGAGCTGATGCAGCGTTGGGAGACGCTGGCTGCCGAGGCGGGAGAATAGGAAGCGAAATGAGAAAACAAAGAGCGGGACAGAGGGCCCTGTGGTGCGTCAGCGCGGTGTTCGCGGTGCTGGCGGCGCTGCTTCGCCCCGTCTCCGGGATGCGCTTCACGGCGGCGCTTTGCCTGTGCGCCTGCCTGTACGTCGCAGCTTTTGCGCTGTTTGACGCGTTTTCGAAGGAGCGCCTTTTCGCGAGGATCTGCAAGTGGCTTTTGCTCGCCGTCTTCTGCGCCGGATTTGCTTTTTTCTGCTATCTGGAAGCGCGGGTCATCTCCGGCTCGCGCGGCGACGCGGCGGGGCGGGACGTCTCCTGCGTGGTCGTGCTGGGCGCGGGCGTGGACGGTATGTCGCCCTCGCTGACGCTCGCGAGCAGACTTGACGCCGCGCTCTCCTACCTCGCGGACAAGCCGGACATACCGATCATCGTCTCCGGCAGCCAGGGTGCGGGCGAGCTGATCAGCGAGGCGGAGTGCATGGCGCGCTATCTGACCGCGCACGGCTTGGAGCCTGAGCGGATCTGGAAGGAAGAGCAGGCAACAAGCACGCGGACGAATTTTCAATATTCCTGCGCGATGATGGCGGAGAACGGCGTGGAGACAACGCTGCCCTTCGCCGTGGTCACAAGCGACTATCACATCGCACGCGCACGCTTTATTGCTGAAAAGGCAGGGGTCGCGCCGGAGCGCGTACTTACGGTTTCGGCTTCTCTGCCGGGCGGCGTCTACTATACGGCGCTGACGGCGAACTACTACATCCGCGAGGCGTTTGCGCTCGCGAATGAAATGCTGCTGGGATGGGATCTGGACCTATGAACGAGGACGTCATCTGCATCTATTACTCCCGAACGGGCAAGACGGAGCGCGCCATGCGCGAGATCGCGCATGCGCTGGACTGCCAGCTCGTCGAGGTACACGACTATGTCCACCGCGGCGGCGCGCTCGGCGCGCTGCGCTGCGGGCTGGACGCGATGCGCCGCAGGACGCGCGCAATTACCCGCGTGGAGTCGAAGCGGCAGCTCTGGGAGTATAAGCTGGTCATCCTCGGGACTCCGGTGTGGGGCGGGCGCTGCTCGAGCGTGATCCGTGGTCTGCTCAAGCGGCGCGGCTACGAGATGGCGGACGTCGCCTATGTAATTACGCACAAGAGCGACGAGCACTACCGCGAGGTCTTCGACCAGATGGACCAGTACCTCCTCAAGCCGCATGTGGCGGACGCCTCGTTGCGGCCGGGCTCGACGGGCTATGTCTTCTGGCGGGACCAGTTTTTGAAGGCGTGCGCGGACTTCGTCGGCGCGGAGCTTCACCCGGTCACGGAGGAGCTTGCGGCGGAGGCAAACCGCGAGGCTGCCGCCTCGAAGCGTCCAAAGGATGGAACGGAACAGGAAAAAACGCAGGAAACGGAGCAGTGAGCCATGTGGGAGAAGCTGCAGGAGATCGCCCGCCGCTTTGACGAGATCGGCGAGCTGTTGGAGATACCCGAGATCTATGGGGACCCGGACCGGCTGCGCGCTCTGACGCGGGAACAGAAGGAGCTGGAGCCGGTCGTGACCGCCTACCGCGCCTACAAAAGCTGCGAGGCGGCGGAGACGGAGGCGGAGGAGCTGCTGTCCGACCCGGAGCTGCATGATATGGCGCAGGAGGAGCTGCGCGAGGCAAAGGAGAACCGGGCGCGCCTCTATGACGAGCTGCGCATTCTGTTGCTGCCGCGCGACCCGAACGATTCCAGAAATGTCATCATGGAGCTGCGCGGCGGCGTCGGTGGCGAGGAGAGCGCGCTGTTTGCTGCGGACCTCTATCGCATGTATTCGATGTACGCCGAGAAGCACGGCTGGAAGCTGGAGCTGATGAACTACAACGACACCGAGCTCGGCGGCGTCAAGGAGGCGGATTTCATCGTCTCGGGCGACGGGGCGTATTCCCGCCTCAAGTATGAGTCCGGCGTTCATCGCGTCCAGCGCGTGCCGGAGACCGAGTCGGGCGGGCGCGTGCACACCTCCACCGCGACGGTGGCGGTGCTGCCAGAGATGGAGACCGTGGATGTGGAGCTGCGCGAGGAGGATATCGAGATGCAGGTCTACCGTTCGTCCGGCGCGGGCGGGCAGCACGTCAACAAGACCAGCTCTGCCGTGCGCCTGATCCACAAGCCGTCCGGGATAGTCGTGTCCTGTCAGGAGGAGCGCTCGCAGGTGCAGAACCGCGCCAAGTGCATGGCGATGCTTGCCAGCAAGCTCTACGAGATCGAGCGTGAGCGCGTGGAGGGCGCCGTCACGAGCGAGCGCCGCGCGCAGGTCGGCACGGGCATGCGCAACGAGCGCATTCGGACCTATAATTTTCCGCAGAACCGCGTTACGGACCACAGGCTGACGGGTGACGCCAGAAACTTCAATATCTACGCCGTTATCAACGGCGAGCTGGACCCAATCATCGACGCGTTGACGATGCAGTATCAGGCGGAGGCGCTTCGACAGAGCACGGAGGAACAGGCATGAAGCAAAATTTAAAGATCAATCGGCTCTTTAGCATTTTCTGCTGGCTCGGCACGGCAATCAGCGGAATTTTGATGGGCTACATGCTGCATATGGCAAGAGAATATCCCCAAGTGGACGATTTTACACGCAACACGCGTATTGCGGGCGTGCTGCTGCTGATCTGGCTCGCTGTGTCGGTGTTTTTCACCGTACGCGCGGTACTGGACAAGCAAGAGAAGAAATGACGACGCAGTGGTTTACGATCGAATCGCCGACGGACGCCGCGCAGATCGAAGCGGCGGCGGCGATCATACGGCGCGGCGGCCTGCTCGCCATCCCGACCGAAACGGTCTACGGGCTTGGCGCGGACGGGCTGAACGAGGAAGCGGTGACGCATATCTTTGAGGCGAAGGGCCGCCCGCAGGACAATCCGCTGATCCTGCACGTTCCCTCTGCCGATTGGCTTGACCGATATTGCGAGGACGTGCCAGAAACGGCGTACCGTCTGGCGGAGACGTTCTGGCCGGGACCGCTGACGATGATCCTCAAAAAGCGCGGCTTTGTGCCGCTGCGCACGACGGGCGGACTCGACACCGTCGGGATGCGCTGTCCGGACCATGCGGTCACACGCGCGATCATTGCCGCGGCGGGCGTCCCGGTCGCGGCGCCGAGCGCCAATCTCTCCGGCAGGCCGAGCTGTACGACGGCGGCGCATGTCCGGGAGGATATGGACGGCAGGATCGACGGCATCGTCGACGGGGGAGACTGCAAGGTCGGCGTGGAGTCCACCATCATCGACCTCACCTGTATGCCGCCGCGGCTGCTGCGGCCAGGCGGGCTGCCGCTGGAATCGCTGCGCGCTGTGCTGGGCGAGATTGCGCTGGACAAGGCAGTTACGCAGCTGCTCAGCGAGGGGGAGAAGCCCCGTGCGCCGGGCATGAAGTACCGCCACTATGCGCCGAAGGCGCCTGTCACGGTCGTGACCGGGAGCCCGGCGGCGAGCGGGAGATGGTTGTGTGCCGAGGCGCCGGAGGACGCGGGTCTGATTGTCTTTGACGAGTTTGCGCCTCTGTTTCCGACCCAGACCGTGCGGACGATCGGCTCAATGCGGGACAAGGCGGAGCAGGCGCACCGTGTGTTCGACGCGCTGCGCTCCTTTGACGAAACGGATGTGCGCGCCATCTACGCGCAGTGTCCCGACAGTGAAGGGCTTGGCCTTGCGGTCGGGAACCGGTTGAAAAAAGCGGCGGGCTTTCATACCGTGGACGCGGAGGACAAGCGCCACACCTTCATCGGCATCACCGGCTGTACCGGCGCGGGAAAGACCAGCGTCCTGCGCGCGCTGCGGCGGCTGGGAGACGGCGGAGCGTACGTCGTGGACTGCGACGCGCTTTATCACGAGCTGCTTGCCTCGGATACGCCGCTTCGCCGCGCGCTGTGTGGGGCGTTTGCGGACGCCTTTGACGAGAATGGGGCGCTCGACCGAAAAAAGCTCGGCGCGCTGGTCTTCCATGACGAGGCGGCGCTTTCGCGTCTGGACGGAATCGTGCGCGAGCATGTGCCGCGCGAGGCGCTGCGGCGCGCGCGGGAGTCGGGCGCGGAAATAACGGGGTTCGACGCGATCAAGCTGCTGGAAAGCGGTCTCGGCGCGCTGTGCGACGCCGTCGTCGCGGTCACGGCCCCGGAGAAGACGCGGCTTGCGCGCATCATGGCGAGGGACGCGCTCACGGAGGAGCGGGCGATGGAACGCATCCGCGCGCAGAAGGACGAGACGTTTTTCCGCGCGCATTGCGACGTGGTCTTTGAAAACGACTATCCCACGCCACAGGCGGCGGAGGACGCCGCGCTTGATTTGTTCAAAACACTGCTGAAGCAGGAATAAATAGGAGGTAAATGCACCATGCCCGAGAAAAAGAAGAACGAATTGGCAGAAAAGCTGCTCTATCAGCCGAAGAACGGCTTCGATAGGATCAGCGCCGCCGAAATGAAGAAGGTCAACGCCTACTGCGAGGACTACAAGGAGTTTCTGGACAACGGCAAGACCGAGCGCCTCTGTGTCGACTACTGCATCAAGCTTGCCGAGCATCAGGGCTTCAAGCCCTACAAGGCTGGCATGAAGCTCAAGACAGGCGACAAGGTCTACTTCAACAACCGGGGGAAAGGCATTATGCTTGCCGTGATCGGCAGCGAGAGCCTTGCCAACGGCGCGAACATTGGCGCCGCGCACACCGACTCCCCGCGCCTCGACCTCAAGCCGCGCCCGCTCTATGAGGACGCGGAGATGACCTATCTCAAGACCCACCACTACGGCGGCGTCCGCAAGTACCAATGGGTGACGATCCCTCTGGCGCTGCACGGCGTGGTCGTGCTGGCGGACGGCAAGACTGTCAATGTGCATATCGGTGAGGAAGAGGGCGAGCCGCAGTTCATCATCAACGACCTGCTGCCTCATCTGGGCCGCGAGCAGGGCAAGAAGCCGCTCAACGAGGCGATCCCCAGCGAGAGCCTGAACGTGCTCATCGGTTCGAAGCCCAACGAGGACAAGGACGTCAAGGACCGCTTCAAGCTCGGCGTGATGCAGCTTATCAACGAGAAGTACGGCATCACCGAGGAGGACTTCATCTCCGCGGAGCTGGAGGTCGTGCCCGCAGGCAAGGCGAGCGATATCGGCTTTGACCGCAGCTTCATCGGCGCCTACGGCCACGACGACCGCGTTTGTGCCTATGCCGAGCTTGCCGCCATCTTTGACGCGAGAAAGCCCAAAAAGACCGCGGTCTGCATCTTTGCCGACAAGGAAGAGATCGGCTCCGAGGGCGTGTCCGGCATGCTGTCCGAGGCATTTGAGTGGTTCCTGGGAGATATGTGCAAGACGCAGGGCGTGGATCTCCGCGACTGCTTCGCGCATTCGTTCTGCGTCAGCGCGGACGTGACTGCGGCGTATGACCCGAACTTTGCGGACGTCTATGACAAGAAGAACTCCGCGTTTATCAACTACGGCGTGGGACTCTGCAAGTACACCGGCAGCGGCGGCAAGGGCGGTGCGAGCGACGCCAGCGCCGAGATCGTCGGCAAGCTGCGCAAGCTTCTCAACGACAATGAGGTTTTCTGGCAGATGGCGGAGCTGGGCAAGACCGACGCCGGCGGCGGCGGTACGGTTGCCAAGTACATGGCGAAGCGCAACATCGACACCATCGACGCGGGTGTTCCCGTGCTGAGCATGCACGCCCCGCGCGAGACGGTTGCCAAGCTCGACTGCTACATGACCTATAAGATGATGAAGGTCGTCTTCGAGCAGGCGTAACATATTTATAATGTAGATGATTCCGGGGACGGTATTTGCCGCCTCCGGAATTTTTCTTTGCGTTTTGGATACAATAGGCAAAAACAATGGGAGGTTTTGCCATGATACTGGGGTCCAAGGTGATAAAAGCAAGAAAGGACGAGGAAAAGGGGAACGGAACTGAGACAGAGCAGCAGACGGTGCCGATGCAGCCGCTGGTGGACCTGGGCTCGACGACGCTCAAGACGAGCCGCGGCACGATCCACTGCCTGACGATCGTTGGCCAGATCGAGGGGCATATGATACTTCCGCAGGGGGCGAAGGCGACGCGATATGAGCATGTCCTGCCCCTGCTCGCGGGCCTGGAGGCGGACGAGACCATCGACGGCGTGCTGTTCCTGCTCAATACCATGGGCGGCGACGTGGAGGCGGGGCTTGCCATCGCGGAGCTGATTTCCGGTATGAAGAAGCCGACGGTTTCTCTGGTGCTCGGCGGCGGACACTCCATCGGCATCCCGCTTGCGGTCGCGCCGCGGCGGACCTTCATCGCGCCGAGCGCCTCGATGACCGTCCATCCCATCCGCATGAACGGCACAATGATCGCCGCGCCGCAGACTTACCACTACTTCAGCAGGCTTCAGGAACGGATTGTCCGCTTTGTGGTGAAGAACTCGAATATCAGCGAGGAAAAGTTCACGGAGCTGATGATGAGCGCAAAGGACATGGCGGCGGACGTCGGCAGCGTCATCTACGGCGAAGAGGCGGTGGAGTACGGTCTGATCGACCGGGTCGGTGGACTGTCGGACGCGCTGGAGGCACTATATATTGATATCTAGCCAAAGCTTGAACACGAATTGTATGTGTGCTGAAATGTAATTATCTTTTACCCTGTGCGCATAAATGGAAAAAAGGGATTGACAATCGAACAATGCATGTGTAGAATACGAAGTATAAATTGTGCGGGGCATTGGTATATCTCGCCAATGAGAAAGGGAGGCAAGTATGAAAAAGAGTTTAGGGCTAATTCTGATCATCGCAATGCTGGTTAACTTACTATCATTTGGCGCGATGGCTGTTGACGCTCCGAAGATCACGACGCAGCCTAAGGATGTGTCTGCTGCGGTTGGCACGTCTGCGAAGTTCACGGTTGCGGCGTCCGGCTCCGGTCTTACCTATCAGTGGATGATCAACAAGAACGATGGGAACGGCTGGAAGAATTCCACCGCCTCGAGCGCGACGACTGCGACGCTTTCCCAGAGTGTTACGGCAGAGAAGAACGGCTATCAGTACAGGTGCGTTGTTAAG
>SVKP01000111.1 GCA_015068395.1 Oscillospiraceae bacterium | reverse complement strand
TCCGCCTCGACCTGCAGGCCTGCCTTCTTGATGGCGAGGTCGTTGTTGCGCTGGGCGATCTCCTGCTGCCTCGCGACCTCCGCCTCGTTCGACGCCTTGTTTGCCTCCGCCTGCGCTATGGCGATGTCGCGCTCCGCCTGCGCTTTGGCGATAGCTGCGTCCTTTTTTATGCGCGCGGTGTTGTCCGCACCGAGATCCTTGATAAGCCCGTTTTCGTCCGTGACGTTCTGGATGTTGCAGGACAAGATCTCGATGCCGAGCTTCTCCATGTCGCGGCTCGCCTTGCTCATCACCTGGTCGGAGAAGGAGTCACGGTCGGTATTGATGCTCTTGAGGCTCAGCGTGCCGATAATCTCACGCATATTGCCCTGCAATGAGTCCTTCAAGTCCTCGGTGATGTCCGCGGACTTCTTGTTGAGGAAGTTCTTCGCCGCGAGGCGGATACCCTCCGGCGTCGGGGAGATGCGCACCTTGGCCACCGCGTCCACGTTGACGTTGATGAAGTCATTGGTCGGCACCGACTGCTCGGTCTTGATATCGACGGTCATCTGACCGAGGTAGAGCTTGTCCAGCCGTTCAAAGAACGGGATGCGCAGACCTGCGCGCCCGATGAGCACGCGACCTTCCTTCCCCATGCCGCTGATGATGTACGCCTGATCGGGCGGCGCCTTGACGTAGCCCGCGGCAATCAGGATCAGTACGATGAGCACAATGATCGCAATGGGTAAGTAACGCAGATATTCCATGTCAAAATCCTCCAGTTTTTTCTGTCTATCTCTTCGACGCAACAGCGCCGTGGAGAGCTTTGTTCCATGCCGCCTCACAGTGCATACGCTTCGCTTGCGGGAGCGTCTATCGCTTAGCGGTCCGTCTATCGCAATTTCAAACCAGCTTGTATGTTTCCGTCCGTTCCGCTCCGTCATTCGAGACGATCGTTATCAGGATCGCCTGACCGTCTTCTGAAAAGCTCAAATCGTAGATATACTCGCCGTCTGCCAGATCGCACTGCATCAGCACGTTCCCATCGTAGTCAAGGACGTCCGACCAAAAGCAGTAAACCGCCGTCGAGAGATCATCGCCGCGCCAAACGAGGTTCGCGCCGGCTATTGTCTTGACAAACGATTCGGTCTTGGTGTCAAAGATGCAGTATACGCCGTTTTGTGGACCGACGTGTCCGTCGATCACAAGATAATCACCCGCTTGGCGGACGTCCATGATCGCATTGACGGCGGCGCTTTGCTCGGTCAGGTCGTATACTACGCCATTGTAGGTAAAGACGGTGCCTTGGACGGAGTACGGTTCGGCTGCACCATTTTCGTCCTGTTCTGCACATGGAGGCCGAGACGGGTTTGAAACCGTATACCAATGGCCCTCGATCAACAAATAGCTGTCGCTGCCATCGATAACGTATGAAAAGCCCGGGTACTCTCCTTCCGTCAGGGCGAAGCTGTATACCTCGCCTCCGTCCCGGTCTCCCGGCGTTTGACCTTCCTCAACATCGAGAATATCGTATTTCAGGCCGCTCGCCCAGCTTCTCAGGCTGTCAACCTCCGCGCCTGCCGCCGTCCACTTGCTCTCCGTACCGCCCGCTGAATGGGCAATCTCAATTTTGCTCACATATTCGCCAATGTAAGCGGATACCGGCCTGCCGGGACCGACGACGCCCGCGTTTCTGCCGCACCCTGACATGGCGAAGGCAAGCGTCAGCAACAGAATAGCAAAAAATTGTCTTTTCACAAGCATTACTCCCCGCTGCCGGATGACACCGGCACTTCCCCGACGGAAACGCCCGAAACCGCGCCGTCAGAGAGCGTTACCTCCGCAATAGCGCGCGTCCTTCCGCTGTCGCCGCCGTCTTCGCCGTCCTCGGATTCGCCGTCGGCGGATTTTTCATCCTCATCGCCAAGCACGCTGTCGTACTTTTCATGCTCCTTTGCCGCCATACCCTCGATCTTTGCGGATATGAACATCTCCTGCGAGTATTCCAGCAGGAACTCCTCGTCCTCCGGCGGAACATGGCCGCCCTTGGCGATGCGGCGCGCGATTTCCATTGCCTTACGCATGGCGTCCCCGAGTCCCTCCAGCGCCTTGAGCCGCTGCTCCGCGGCCTTTGCGGTGTCCGCCGCCGCCTGATACTCCATGTACTTCTCATTGCGCGCAAGCATTTCGTCATACGCCGTGCGCATCTGTACCGCCATATCCTCTGAGACGGTAAAGCGCCTCCCGTTCACCTCAATAAAGCCCGCTTCCTCCGCCTGAAGCAGATCGGTGAATTGCAGCTCCAGCCTATCGCGCTTTGCCTCGTCTGCTTTTCCCGTATTCTTTGCTTTCGGCGTGATCCTGACCGCTCTCGGTCCCGTCATGGTTCTTCGGTAGGCATTGACGCCCGTTAGATTGATGCTCATATCGGCTCCCTCCTGTATCGCGTCCTATCATCAATACTACAGCTTTACGTTTGAATTGGTTTCAACGCTGATATTTCCATCGTCGCTTCTGCTCACGGTAATGGCTACGCTCCCGTGATATGCCCGTTCCACATACTCGACGATTTCCTTGTCGATCACCTCACCGCCGATTTGCAGCTAAAGCATGATCGGTTTTCCTCCCTGCGTGATCCTATACGAGAAGCGTTCAGTGCGATTGCCCGGCACCGTTTTCTGGAAAGGCTGATTCTGGATGCTGACCACGCTTATTTCTTCTGCCGTATCGTTCTGGATCGTGATTCTGATACTGCCGCGACGGGCTATTGATCCCGCAAGAACGGCAAGTGCTATCACAACGACAAGAATCATGGAAATCCGTTTTGCAGTTACGCTTTTCATTGAATAGTCTCCTTTTTGCTGAGTAAATCTCTCTTCTGTTGTCGCCCGCTTATCCCTCGCCGCGATTCGGCGCGGGCGCGACGCTGACGGATGCACCAGGCACGAGTTGCGTGATGGACTGACAATTCAGCCTTATTGGAACAAATGTTATTCGCTACGCATTAAATCAAGCATTTCCTGCGCTAACTCCTCTCGCCATCTTTCAGCAGCCATTTCAGCTATTTGCATTTCACTATCATTAAAATCATTTTTTGCAATGTAACTGGTGATATGGTAAACGCTGTCTCCCAATAAAACGTCGACCCAACCATCGCCCACAAAGAATAATGCCCCAGTTTCCTTTATCTGCCTGCCATAGTAACCATTTCTGTCTGGTTCTACAGAAAACCACACCTGCGTATCGCCACAAAGTCGATACAAGCTGATTGATTCAAGACGCTTGGGCTTTGCAAAATAGTTCGCGCCGCTCATAGATATTGTGTATTCATCTAACAAATAACTGGAATTCGTGAAATCCGGTATTAGAACATCTGACTTCGGAAGTGCATTTGCAGCTTCTTCGTAAGTATCACATGTTTTTATGCACCCCGGATAATGTTGTGCAATCGGTGATATCCATGCAGGCGATGTCACTATTGCCAGTATAATAAGTCCTATTACGCCAATATATGCTCTTTTCATATTCTTTCTACCATCATAGCGTATCGACTTTAATTGCCCGGAACAGCACCGGCTTCTATAAGTTTCTGCTGAAGCTGTTCCGCTTTTTCGGTATCGCCGTCAAGAATTGCCCGGTTTCTTTCATGAATGATTAAGTCAATTTCATCAATGGTGGTCGGGCTGATTGTGCCGTCCGGGTTGATTAGATGACCATCGGCGCTTGCGTCCGTGGAGAACAGTATCCACTCGGAATCGACCAGCACAGCAAGCCCCTCGTCGGTGATTGCATAAGGCGCGTCCAACGCCTCAAAATTGGCTTGCCCGTTTTCTGTCGGCAGCTGAGAAAGCGGAACGGTCGAGCTTACCTTTCCAACAATCGCCAAGGAATCAACCTCCCCCGAGATCTGCTTGAAGGTCGAAAGGTAGAGGCTGCCGTCGTACATTACAGAAGGCAGATAGGTATTCGGCGTAGTAGGCTCGGCTTGTGGCGCACCGCAACTTGTCAGGAAAAATAGCAGTAGAGCTAACATAATGGCAATAATCAGTACCGTTCTTGTTCTTTTCATGGTAAAGTTCTCCTTCCTCGCCTTAATTCGGCGCGGGCGGGATGCCTATCATTTTTTGTTTTCCTTGACTGCTCTAAGAATACATATTCCCGTTGCCAAAACTGGGAATAATACTCTTAGGTAAAGAAATCCTCCATGTTCAAAACCAATATTTGCATCAGCCACAAGTCCGAGAAACCATGCCCCCAATGTATAAAGAATATACAACAGATAGCTCATGCACTTTACCTCCATATATCCCGCTTACTTATGCTCTTTTGTAAGCACCACCAAATCCAATCGCAAATATCATCGGCACAACAGCGTATCCCGCGTTATGCTGTCCGTGTGAAGTCAAAACATAGGTCGCACCTGCTAAAGTGAGCAGAGCAAACGCGATGAATAAGGCAAACAACGCTTTTTTCTTCATGGCATCAAACCCCATCCCTCGCCACTATCCGGCACGGGCGTTGCGCGGCTTGTTGATTCCTCAGTATAATTGCTGGCTCATCCGTCACTCATTATTGAGGCGGCGAAGAAAAGGCACAAGCTCCGCGGCATCTCCCTCGACCAAGTCTTTCTTTTGCAGCAGGATCGCACTATTGTCGTCATAGATCACAAGGAAAAGCCGTTCCGTTTCAAAAAAGTCGCGGAGCCGGTCAAAGGAAACGAAAACAAGCCGGTCTTCTCCCGCGGAGATCGCCATGCCGTCGTCGTCAAACGTGACCACTGCGCCGGACGCCGCCCAGTCATAGGCTTGTTTACCGTCCAGCAGCGCCCTTGCTTCCTTCCGGCACGACGCCATCCAAGGAACGCGTGGCGGTCTCCACCTGCATACAAGGAGGAATTCCAGGATACCGCACGCAACAGTGAACACCCCGGCAGCGACCAATGCGGGTATCCCCGGCTCCATAAGGCCGAGCATGATCGCAAAAGCGCCCAGCTCCAGCAGAAAGTAACCGTAGGCATGATATGCCTTGCGGCGGCTCTCCCGCCCCGGGCCTTTTGCCGCGCGCGCGTAGAAGTGGTCGGTCAGCTTCCACAGTCCGGGGAAGTTCTGCCGCGAAGCCTTCTCCCGCCGCTGAGAAAGCAGCTCCGCCGTCTCCGCTTCCAATGCAGGAGCGTCATAGTTACTGATTTGAAAACGAAACATGTGTATTTACACTCTCTTGTAGGTTTCCTTTATCCCTCGCCGCTAACCAGCGCGGGCGCTCCGCCGACAAATGAGTCGACGAAGCGCCGTAGAAAGCGCAGTCCGCTTATCCGTTCAGCCATGACTCCATGTACTTTCTGAGGCCGTCCTTGTCACCCGCGAACGTAACCCAAGAGGGCTGCAAGCCGTGTTTGCTGCAATAGCTCTGAATGAGCGCGTCTGCCTGCTTCATCTTCGCGGTGAAGTCGTTGGATGCCGCCTCTTTACTGCTGGTATCCAGCTTGGAGAACAGGTCAGCAATCTGGCGATCAATTTTGACGACCTCGCTTGTATTCTGAGGCCAATAGATGCCCGTCCCGTCGTTCGACCGCCCTACCGCTTCATCCGCATTGCGCTGAATCATGGTCATCGCATTGTCGTACAGGCGATTTACAGCAGCGGAGAACTTCGCGCCCAGCTCGCCGCTTGCGGCGCCGTAGGCGTTGCCCATCGCTTTCGCAATACCCATCTGCCCGAACTGCTTTGTGTAAATGTCGGTGCCAAAGCTGATGTGATCCAGATCCTCCGAGATCACCCGGCCTGTTTTCTGCATATCCAGCAGCTCGGAGAGTGTCGTATCCACGCCGCCCACGGTCAGCTTGGTCTGCGCCTTGCTGAAATCCAGCGTCTCGCCGCTTCTGACCTGTTTGCCAAGTTCGCGCACAAGATCGGTCATCTGATCCTGCATCCGGCGCACGTCGTCCTCGGTGTAGTTTCCGTTCGTGAAAAAGTCCAGCGTACTATTTACAAAGTTTCCATCCCAGATATTGCGGTGGCGAAATACCTCGTCGTCACCCAACGTAGCGTATTCTTTCGCAGCCTCGGTCAAAAACTCAGTACCCTCATAGAGAAAACCATGTGTCGGCCATCCGCTTTTTGCGGCGTTGCTTGCCATGCCTGAAGTTGTGGCCCACGGTTGATTATGCTCAATAAAGAACAACTGGCTTTTGTTCTCTACGATTCTTTTCCCATCGTCCGCTGTTGTTTCTAACGGCGGACGGCTGACCGGCTCAAAACGGTCGGTCAGATCGACCGCATTTTTCAACAAAGAACCGTCACGCAGCTTTTCGTTGAGGCTTTTCTCAATTTGCTTGATTTTTTCGGAGCCAATCGCCACCGTTTGACCGATTGGCGCAGGTGTATCGCTGACCCACTTCGTAAATTCATCCGTATGCTGATAGCGGTACGCGATTGCAGCTTCCTCTTTCGATGACGGTTTCACCTGTACGGCGTCACCGTATTGCATATTGGGCATCGGCTCTCTGTGGGAAACAGCGATTGGTTTGAACATGATCGTAACCTCCTTGTTAATTCCTTTCCGTCGTTTTTTTGTTCTACCTTTATTTCACTGCATTGAGCGGCAAATTACTCTTCCATAATATATAACGATTGAACATGGCAAAATTTGACATTATTTATGTGCAATTTCAATCGGCGCGGGCGCTTCATTGGAGGAAAAGCCATGCTTAGTATCGCCTGTGTGCGATTTTGACTGCCGCTTGATGCAGATGAGCTTTGCAATCGGGTAGACCGCGACCTCTGCCGCAAGCGCCGCCCACGGCCAGACGTCAAAATAGCACAGCATCAGGAACCAATAGGAAAGCCAGCGCGCGTTCCATCGGATACCGCCGTGATAGTAATAATCAAAAATCGCCTGGTCAAAGGTGTCCACGCCGAGCAATCTTCCTATGCGGTCAGAGAACCACCAAAGTCCCAGCGTCTTATCATACAGAACAAACGTCAGAAACAGGATGACGCAGACCAGCAGATAGATGCACACGCCGCGCCAGTCGATCTGCGTGACGCCCCGCGCGTGCCGCCGCGCGATCCACACGCCAAAAACCGCAGCGAACAGCGGCCGCAGAAGCATGTTCAGCCCCAGGATATGTACCACCCCGAAATGTACCACCTCGCCGATCTCCAACAGGTCCCACACAAACAGTGCCGCCATGATTACCGCCCAACCGAGCAACATTTGCCCAAGCTCCCGCATTGTTACAAATCTTTTCATAGAAGCACCTCAATTCCCTTCCCGTATATGCTCGCGCCATTGCTCATACTGCTCGGTCGGATACAGAGCAATCGCCTGCTCGATGTAGTGCATCGCCAAATCGCCGGACGCCGGTGGAAGAAAGCACATGAACAGATAGTAGGCGATCAGGAAGCTCAGGTGAGCGGACACTTCTCCTTTTCCCTCGCTCTTGTAGTGATGAAGGGCGTTCAGAAGGACGAAGTACAGGTTTGCCTTGTCGAGATCTGACGCGCTCGCGTAAAAGTCCTCCAAGTCGGTGGTCTCGATCCGCAAGACGTCGCTTTCCGGGAGCAACGGGTTCCTCCAATCGATCTGCAAAGTCAAACTGACACACCTCCATTGGAATTGTTCTCAACTCGTCTACGACCCGAATCCATCGGTGCTCACCGCTATGATCATGTGTCCGTTATAAAGGGAAACCTGCACCGAGTAGCCGTCTTTGTCCCACCGCGAGGCATCGTTGCCCCAGTCGCCATCCCAGGCGGAAAAGCCTTCCTGTTGCAGCATGGATATGTATTGCTCATAGGTTTCCGAGGTGCAGCCCTCCAGCTCAACGACTTCGTAGTCATCCGGAAATGCATGGAATCGGATCGGCTGTCCCTCCGTCGGCTCCGAAATGTGGGACAGCAACTCCGTTTGCGGCCAGCTGTCCACGGGCGTATAACCGGTCTCTCCGTTTGCCGCGTCGAGACGGATGCCGCCATCCGGCGCAAGGCACTTCGCTGGCGAGTACACCAGGCACGATTTGCGTGATGGACTGACAATTCAGCCTTATTGGAACAAATGTTATTCGCTACGCATTAAATCAAGCATTTCCTGCGCTAACTCCTCTCGCCATCTTTCAGCAGCCATTTCAGCTATTTGCAT
>SVKP01000110.1 GCA_015068395.1 Oscillospiraceae bacterium | reverse complement strand
TGGGTCATCTTGGCGAAGCGCAGCGCGTTCTGCTCAAGGGCCTGGATCGGTTTGGTCACGTTCTTCCGCAGCCAAAGCGCCAGCAGCGCGCCAAAGACCACGCAGACCCCCACAATCATCAGGACGCTGCGCAATACGTACGCCCTGACCTCCTCGTGCAGCTCCTCGACAAAGTAATCCGCGCCAATAAGCGCTATGGTCTCGCCGTCCGAGGTCTTGAGCGGCTTGCAGCCCGTATAGCAGTCGCCGTAGTCAGAGATATCCTCAAAATAGCTGATCTCGTCCACATTCCACGCATCCAGATACGGCTGCACCTGCTCGCGCGTATACTCGTCGCTGCAATCGTAGAGGATGGGCCAATCCTCCTCCGTCTCGCCTGCCGCCCGCGCCGCCTCGATCTCCTCCTGGCTCGTGGAAGAGATCACGCTGATTATCGTGCCGTCCGGCGAGTCCTCCGGGATGACGATGTAGAGGTAGGCAAGCTCAAAGTCGTCCACGAAGCGGTTGATGAGCTTTTGCAGCTCGTCCCGTTTGGGCGAGGACTCCGCGTTCTGGATGCACACGCGCAGATCGTCCGCGTCCGCGCTGCGTTCCACCGCGGTCACAACGTTCCGCAGCCGCGCGTCATACTGGTCGTAGAGCGCTTTTTCGAACGCGCTGCGCGTGTACAGCGACAGCAGCAGGCTCAACACAACGATAAGTCCTCCGCAGCCGATCAGAATGCTCCGATTGATGGGGCTTTTGTGCTGTTTGCGTGCCGGCATGAAAGCTCCCTCTCCTCCCTATATATTGTGCATATATACAGAGTCATTATATACGATGTTCTTGCCAATTTCAACAGTTTGCCCCAATGTTTTTTGCGGCAAAACGCATCCTCGAACCGTTTCACGGTTCGAGGATGCGTCGCCGTCACGCGCTGCGGAGCATGGCGCGCTCCTCCGCGGCGGCAAACTGCGTATCGTACAGCTCGCGGTACACGCCGGAGCGCTTCAAAAGCTCCGCATGGGTCCCGCGCTCCGCGATGCGCCCGCCGTCCATGACCAGGATCTCGTCCGCCGCAAGCACCGTGGAGAGCCGGTGCGCGATGAGGATGCTGGTCCGGGAGCGGAGCAGCGGCTCGACGGCGTCCTGTATCTTCTGCTCGGAGATGGAGTCGAGCGCGCTGGTCGCCTCGTCGAAGATGAGCAGCGCCGGGTCCTTGAGCAGCACGCGCGCGATGGAGATGCGCTGCTTCTCGCCGCCGGAGAGCTTGAGCCCCCGGTTGCCCACAAGCGTGTCGAGCCCCTTGTCCTGCGCCGCGATGAAATCGTAGATATTCGCCTTTTTGCAGGCGTCGATCAGCTCCTGCTCCGTGGCGTCCGGGCGGGCATAGAGCAGATTGTCGCGGATGGTACCGTTGAAAAGATAGGTCTCCTGGCTGACGATGCCTACATTCGCGCGCAGCCAGCCCAGATCGAGCGTGCGCACGTCCGCGCCGTCGAAGAGGACGCACCCGCCGGTCACGTCGTAAAGGCGCGGGATCAGCCGGATCATCGTCGACTTTCCGGAGCCGGACGCGGCCACGATCGCGGCGCATTTCCCCGGCTCCAGCTCGAAGCTCACGCTGTGCAGCACCTCGCGCTCCGGCTCATAGGCAAAGGAGACGTTTTCAAACGCAACGCGGCCCTGTCCCTTTGCATCCCGCGCCGCGGGCCACACCGGCTCGGCGGGGCTTTCGATCTCCGCAGGCATGTCCAGATAGCCGAACAGCCGCGAAAAGAGCGCCATCGCCCGCACCCAGTCCACCTGAATGTTCAGCAGCTGGTTCACCGGGCCGTAGATGCGTCCCAGCAGCGCCACAAGCACCGTCACGTCGCCGACGGTGAGGTCCGCGCCGTAACGCATCATCAAAATACCGCCCACAAGGTAGAGCAGCATCGGCCCCACGCCGGAAAAGGTGGAGATCGCCACCATGAACCAGCGGCCCGCCATGCGCTCGCGGATGTTCAGCTCCACCATGCGCCGGTTCGCGCTCTCATAGCGGCGGCACTCGTCCTCTTCCCTGCCGAAGAGCTTGACCAGAAGCTGGCCGCTGACGGAAAGCGTCTCGTTGAGGATGCCGTTGACCTCGTCGTTGCACGCCTGCGACTGCCGGGTCAGCGCCCAGCGCGTCCGCCCCGCGGTGCGGGTGGGCAGGGCGAAGAGCGGCACGACCAGCACGCCGATGGTCGCCAGCACCCAGCTTCTACGGTACATGGCAATGACCGCCGCCGCCAGCGTCAGCGCGTTGGACAGAATGCCGGTAAAGGTGCCGGAGATCACCTGCTGCACGCCGTCGATGTCGCTGGTCATGCGCGTGATGACGTCGCCCTGCCGGTTTGTCGTAAAAAAGCGCTGGGACATGCCCTGCAAATGCCGGAACATGCGGTTTCGCAGGTCAAAGGTGACATGCTGCGCGATCCACGCGTTGAGATAGCTCTCCAAAACGCCGATCAGGTTCGCCGCCAGCATCACCGTGAGCGACAGCCCCACGTAGCGCAGCAGCATCGGCATATTTCTGCCAAGCAGCCCCTCGTCGACGATCCTCCCCGTCAGGATCGAGGGCAGCAGGTTGAGCACGGACGACGTAAGGATCGCCGCCAGCACCACCGCAAGCTGCTTCCAATAGGGCTTGAGGCAGGAAAGCACGCGCAGGATCAGCTCCTTCGTCACCTTGGGCGCAGCCTGCTTCTCCTCCTCCGTCAGAAAATGTCCTCTCATTCCTCCCATCGGTCCCGGCATAACAGGTCCCTCCTTCCCGCGCGCCCCATGCGCGCCGCTCTCTTATCGTTCGGTTCCGAATTAAATATAGCAGCTATCCGGCAGCCTGTCAATTAGTTCGGAATCGAATTAATAGAAAGTTCACGGTTTCTCGGGACAGCAAAAGCGCGGAGCCATGAACCGCTCCGCGCTCTTTTGCGCCGTCTTTGATTATTACATTTTAATCAGCTCGTAATTCCGCGTGCCGAGCCCGATCTTTTCCCCGTGGGCGAGGGTCTCCTTCCAGCGGACGTTGGGATTGCTGTCAAGGAAGTGGTCATGGTGGCAGTGCCAGCCCGCTTTGGCAAGGTTGTCGCCGAGCTGACTGTTCCGAATCGGCTCCGCCGCGAGGCACAGGTCGGCGCACGCCTGATCGAGCGCCACCGGGTCAAAGGACGCCAGCATGCCGATGTTCGGCAGGATCGGCGCGTCGTTTTCCTCGTGGCAGTCGCAGTTGGGCGACACGTCCATAATGAGGCTGATGTGGAACGCCGGCTTGTCGTGGACGATCGCCGCCGTGTATTCCGCCATCTTGCAGCACAGGGACTCGAGCGCCGAGTCGAATTGTGCGCTGATGGCGTCGAACGCGCAGGCGCCGATACACCGCCCGCAGCCCTTGCAGAGCTCCTGGTCGATGACCGCCTTGCCGCTCTCGTACGAGATCGCGTCCGAGCCGCACTCCTTCGCGCATTTCTTGCAGTTGCGGCAAAGCGCGGCGTCCACGACCGGTTTGCCGTCGTCATGCTGCTGCATCTTCCCCGCGCGGCTGCCGCCGCCCATGCCGATGTTCTTGATCACGCCGCCGAAGCCGGTCATCTCATGGCCCTTGAAATGCGAGAGCGAGATGATGACGTCCGCGTCGTACAGCGCGCGTCCAATCAGCGCCTCCTTGCAGTATTCCCCGTTCGGCACGGGGACGACGGCCTCGTCGGTGCCCTTCAGGCCGTCTCCAATGATGACGTAGCAGCCCGTCGTCACGCTGTTGAAGCCGTTGACCTCGGCGTTGTAGAGATGATCGACCGCGTTCTTGCGGCTGCCGGGATAGAGCGTGTTGCAGTCCGTCAGAAACGGCTTGCCGCCCAGTTCACGAATGACGTCCGCGACCGCCTTGACGTAATTGGGACGCAGGTAAGAGAAGTTGCCCAGCTCCCCAAAGTGCATCTTGATCGCCACAAACTTACCCTCGAAATCAATATTTCCTATGCCTGCTCTGCGAATGAGCTTTTGCAGCTTCTCGCCCTGACTCACGCCGATCTGCGTGCGAAAATCCGTAAAATAGACCTTTGATTTTTCCATTGTCGTCATACCTCTCAAGTTTTTTGGCGGTTTCCGTTTTTATGAGCCGCCCGGCCCACCGCCGCACTGCCGTCACAAAAATCTACGGTTACGATTCTACCATGTGAAAAGGCTTTCCGCAAGCTTGTATCGGTAAAACCTGCGTTTTTTACTGTAGGATTTACTTGCCTTTTTCGCAGGTGATGTTATACTCGTGGTGGCAAAGTTGGTATGATGATGATAGAGAGAGAAGTAAGTCGGGATGCGTATCGGAGTAAAAATCGTCGCAGCTGTGCTTTTTGTGGCAGTCTGCGCTGGGGCGGCAGGCATTGCCACCGACGACCCCATGATTGAATTCAATCAGGATACCTATGAGGAAATCGTCGTCGAGTACGGCGAGCCCGCCCCCGTTCACGAAATATCCGCCGTTTACAGGAGCAGAGTGCTGCATCGGAGCGGCGTCCCGCTGGCTGTGAAAATCGAGCAGCCGGACTACAGCGCGCCGGGCGCCTATGAGGTCCGCTATTCCGCCTCGTACAAGAAGCTGGCTGCCGAGGGCAGCTACACGCTCCGCGTAGTGGACACCACGCCGCCGGAGCTGACCGTCGACGAAGACACGCTTGCCTACAGCAGCTTTGACAGCGTGGACGGCGATCTGACGGATCGGGTCGTCGTGACGGATGAGGGCGAAAGGATCGTTTTTTCCGTTGCCGACAGCAGCGGCAACCAGTCTGAAAAGACCGTGCTGCGCGATTTGACGCCGCCGGTGATTACGCTGGGGCAGGGTCTGCTGGATTTCACCTGCTTCGACGAGACCGACGGGGACCTGAGCAGCGAGGTCCGTCTCCACGAGTCCGGCGGCATTTTGTACTATGAGGTCTCGGATTCTCACGGAAACGCTGCGACCGCCAGCAGGAAGGTCGCCGGAAACGGACGTGTGGTGTATCTGACCTTTGACGACGGGCCGGGCCCCTATACGGCAGAGCTTCTGGATACGCTGGCTCAATATGGGGTCAAGGCGACCTTCTTCGTCGTGGGCCGCTCGGAGCACCTGGACCTCCTGCCCCGCATAAAGGCGGAGGGGCACAGCATTGCCGCCCACACCTACTCCCACAACTACGCCAAGGTCTACGCCTCTGTTGACAGCTATTTTGACGATCTGGAGCTCGTGCAGCAGAAGATCGAGGAACAGGTCGGCGAGCGCACGGTGATGGTCCGCTTCCCCGGCGGCAGCTCGAACACCGTGAGCCGCCAGTATACGCCGGGCATCATGACGCAGTTGGCGCGGCTTTTGAATGAGCGGGGGCTGGTGTACTTCGACTGGAACGTCTCCGCGGCGGACGCCAGCACCCAGGCAACCACCGCAAGCGTGCTCGGTAACGTCAAAAATGGCATTTTGAAGCAGGACGTCGCAGTCGTATTGCAGCACGACGTCAAGGATTTCAGCGTCGCCGCCGTGGAAGAGATCCTGCGCTGGGGGCAGGCAAACGGCTTCGTGTTCCTGCCTCTCACGCCGGAGTCCACCGCGCCGCACCATCACATTGCAAACTGATTTTCTCATTCGGAACGATTGCAACACGCTTAGTTTGGGAGGGAGGTTCCCCACATGAAGGACTGGCTGCACGGCAAAAACTGGTATCCCTATACCGTCGCCGCATGTATCGCGGTGACACTGTATGTTGCGCTGACGCACCTGAGCGCCATCGGCGGCGCGGTGCAGACCTTTTTGGGGTATTTCAGCGCGATTTTTCTGGGCTGCGTGCTCGCCTATCTGATGAATCCGCTCGCGATGCTCTATCAGCGGCTGCTGTTCCGAACGCCGCGCTGGGAAAAGCTGGGCTGGCCGCTCTCCATTGCGCTGACCGTGCTGACGCTGCTTCTCTTTCTCGGTTTCCTGCTGGGCACGCTGATCCCTCAGCTGGTGGACAGCATGATGACGCTCGTGAACAACATGAACGGGTACATCTCGTCCCTTCAGGCGCTGACGGTGCGCCTCGGCATTGCCGATACGCTCAAGCTGGATCAGCTCATCGGCTCCTCCGCCGAGCTCATGAACAAGCTGACAAAGTACCTGATGGACAACATCAACGGCATCCTCAACGCCTCCGCCGTGGCGGGCAAAAGCCTCGTGAACTGGTTCGTCGCGCTGATCCTCTCGGTGTATCTTCTCGCATCCAAGGCGTCGCTCAAGCGGTTCGGCACGCGGCTGCTGCGCGCGCTGCTGCCGAAGCGGGAGGCGTCCGTCGTCTCGTTTCTGACCAGGTGCGACAAGATCCTGGTGCAGTACATCGTCTTTTCCCTGCTGGACGCGATGATCGTCGGCGTGGCGAACGCGGTGTTCATGGCCTGCCTCGGCATGCAGTATGTGGGGCTTGTGTCGATGGTGGTCGCGGTGACGAATCTGATCCCCACCTTTGGGCCTGTGATCGGCTCGGTCATCGGCGGGTTTATCCTGCTGCTGGTCAAGCCGCTGCACGCGCTGATTTTCATCATCTTCACGCTGGTGCTCCAGTTCCTCGACGGATATGTCATCAAGCCGAAGCTCTTTGGCAACTCTCTGGGCGTGTCCGGGCTGCTGATCCTCACGGCGGTCATCGTCTGCGGCAACATGTTCGGCATTATTGGCATTCTGTTGGCGATCCCGCTGGCGGCGATCCTCGACTTCGTGTTTGAGGACGGCGTACTGCCCGCGTTGGAAAAGCGCGCCAAGGGGAAGGCGGCGGAAACGGCCGACACGCCCCGCGAAGACCAGTGATTCACCAATTACCGTTCACCCGATCCCGGTGAGAAGGCTCTGAACAAAAAGAAATCCGAGCGCGGCTCCAATCGGAACCTCGCTCGGATTTCTCAATAATGCAGGTTTTTTAACGTGTTGCGACGCGGAACGCCTTACTTGTCAGCGGCAATGCGGTCCTTGTTGATCTCGCGCCACAGGTCGTTGTCAACGCCCGGGAAGCTGAGCTTGTCGGGGTTATAGTACGGGTCCTTGCCCGCGTCCATCTGCTGACGATAGTCCTTGTAGAGTGCGAAAGCCTTCGGAGCGAGGAACCAGAGCATGATGGTCTGGAACCAGGTCACAGCGCCGAGCGCGAGGTCGGAGAGATCCCAAGCCCAGTTGCCCTCTTTCAGAATACCGTAATAGAACACGAGAACAAGCATCACGACCTTGAGCGAAATCTCAAAGATCTTGCGCTGCTTCGCCTTGTCGTCACCCTGGAGCAGATACAGCAGCGAGGTCTCCGCCTCGTAGTAGTAGGAGACGATGCAGGTGAAGGAGAACAGGAGCAGCATGACCGCGACGAACCACTGGCCGAAGCCGGCGATCACCGAGTTGCACGCCGCCTGCACGAATTCGACGCCGCCCTCCAGGCCGGCGACAGCCGCCGCGCCCTGATAGCCGGTCGTGGTGTTGAAGCAGTTGGTCAGAAGGACCATGAACGCGGTGCAGGAGCAGACCACGATGGTGTCCAGGAACACGCCCGCGGCGTTCGCAAGGCCCTGCTTGACGGGGTGGGAGGTCTCCGTCGCGGAGGCGGCGGGGACAGCCTCGCCCATGCCGGAGGCGCTGGAGAAGGTACCGCGCTGCACGCCCTGACGGATCACGGTACCCAGCGCGCCGCCGAAGACGGCGTTCTTGGTGAAGGCGCACTGGAAAATCATGCCGATCACGCCGGGAAGCTTCGAGATGTTCGCGATGACGATGACGATCGTGAAGAGCAGATACGCAACGGTCATAAACGGGACGACCGCGCTGGCGAAGTCGCCGATGCGCTTGATGCCGCCGATGATGATGGCGCCGAGAATAACGGCGATCACCAGCGAGGAGACCCACAGCGGGATACCGGCGGCGTTCTCAAAAGCCTTGGTGATGGTGTTGGTCGCCGCGGCGGGCATGAAGAGCGCCGCGCCGAGACCGAGCGCCAGGGAGAGGATGGTGCCATACCACTTCTGGCCCCAGCCATACTCCGCGCACATGGCGCCGGAGCCGCGGTACTCGCCGTCGATCTTCCGCTTGTAGAGCTGGCCCAGCGTGCACTCGACAAAGTTGACCGCCGCGTTGGTGATGCCGATGACCCACATCCAGAAGATCGCGCCGGGGCCGCCGCGATAGATCGCGACCGCAACGCCCGCGACGTTGCCGGTGCCGATACGCATCGCCATCGTGGTGCAGAACGAGGCGAAGGTGGAAATGCCGGATTCAGACTTGCCGCCGGAGAAGATACGCTTCCACATCTCACCGTGGTGCGTGATCTGGAAGAACCCGAGCTTGATTGAGAACCAGATACCGCCGCCGCCGATGATAATCAGCATGCCGATCCCCCAGAAGAAATCGTTGAGCTTACCTACCAATGCCATTGATGTTTCCCTCCTGTTTTTTTGTTTTTTCTATCCCCCGAAAGGGCTCCCGCGGCGGTCAGCAGCAACCGCAGCCGAAGCTCTGCTCGGTCCGTTCGATAATCTCGCCCTGGAGCTTGGGGTCGAGATTGCGGAAATAGTCGCTGTAGCCCGCGACGCGTACGATCAGCTCCTTGTACTCATCCGGCCGCTTCTGCGCGTCGATGAGCGTTTCGCGGTCAATAACATTGAACTGGACGTGGTGTCCGTCCATCGCGAAATAGGAACGGATCAGCGCCGCGAGATTGGCAATGCCCTCCTCGCCGGCAAGCGCCGACGGGGTGAACTTCTGGTTCAGCAGCGTGCCGCCGGTGGCGCAGTGGTCCATCTTCGAGCAGGACTTGATGACCGCCGTCGGGCCGCTGACATCCGCGCCCTTTTCCGGGGAAATGCCCTCGGACAGCGGCATGTGGGCAAGACGCCCGTTCGGAGAGGCGATCATCACGTCGCCGAAGTAGACGTGGCAGGTGGTCGGCAGCATGTCGACGTGATACTGCCCGCCGCGAATGTTCGGGCGGCCGGTGATGTAGTCCTTGTACTCGTTGAACACGGTCTGCATGATGCTGTCGGCATAGTCGTCGTCGTTGCCGTACTTCGGGCTCTTGTTCCGCACAAGATTGTGGATGATCTCATGGCCCTTGAAGTCGTCGTTCATCGCCTCAAGCAGCTCCGCCATCGTGAACTTCTTGTTGTCGAAGACGTTATACTTGATCGCGGAAAGGCAGTCGGAGATCGTGCCGATGCCGACGCCCTGGATGTAGCTGGTGTTGTAGCGCGCGCCGCCGGCGTTGTAGTCCTTGCCCTTCTTAATGCAGTCGTCGGTGCAGATGGACAGGAACGGCGCGGGCATCATCTCGGCGTAGATCTTCTCGATGACGAGGTTGCCGCGCATCTTCACGTCGATGGCGTGCTCAAGCTGGGTCTTGAACGCCTGCCACAGCTCGTCGTAGGACTTAAAGTCCTCCGCCTTGCCGGTGTGCGGGCCGATCTGCTTTTCGAACATCGGGTCGTAGCCGTCGTAGAGCGCGAGCTCAAGGCACTTGGGGATGTTCAGATAACCGGTGAGGATATACGCCTCCGTGCCCCACGCGCCGGTCTCGACGCAGCCGGAGCAGCCGGAATTGCGGGCGTCGACCATGCTCTTGCCGGCAAGCAGAAGCTCCTGAATGAGCTCGTCCGTGTTGTAGAACGCGGGCTGGCCCCAGCCCTGGCGGGCGATCTCGCAGGCGCGGCGGAGGAACTTCTCCGGCGTCTTTTTGGAGATCTGCACGTTGGAGTTGGGCTGGTTCTGGCGCATGTCCTCCATGCAGTCGAGGATCAGGTAGGAAACGGCGTTGACGCCGTCGGAGCCGTCCTCCTTCACGCCGCCGGAGTTGATGTTCGCGAAGTCGACGTAGGTGCCGGACTCCTTGAGCGTGACGCCGACCTTGACGGGCGCGGGAGAGTTGAACAGCTTCACCCACAGGCACTCCAGCAGCTCAAGCGCGCGGGTGTCGTCCAGCGTGCCGGCGGCAGTGTCCTTCTCATAGAACGGGATCAGGTGCTGGTCAAGACGGCCGGGCGTGAACGCATCCCACGGATTGAGCTCCAGTGTGACGCCAAGGTGCGTGAACCAGTACATTTGCAGCGCCTGCCAGTAGGTCTCGGGCTTGTGGGCGGGAACGACGGCGCAGTTCGCCGCGATCTGCTCCAGCTCCGCCTTGCGCGTCGGGTCCTCGCACTTTGCCGCCATTTCGAGGGCAAGGTCATGATAGCGCTGGCCAAGGATGCAGATGGCGTCGCAGTCGATGGACATGGCGCGCAGCTCCTGCTCCTTGTCGTAGGCGTCGGGATCGTTGAAGTAATCGAGGTTCGCGATCGCCTGCTCGATTTCCTCCTTGTAATCCAGATATCCCTTGATGTAGAAATTCTTGCCGCCCGCGGTATGGCCGGGGCCGCGCTGCTCCATGAACTCGGTGAACATGCCGACCTCATAGTATTCCCGCCACTCCTGCGTCATCGCCTTGAGCAGATGCTCGCGCACCGCGCGGTCCTTCCAATAGGGGATGATCTCCTTCTCCTGCAGGTCGATATCCTCCTGCGTCACGGTGAAGTTCACCAGCTTGCGGTCGTTCATGATGTGCATGTCCTCGATCGTGTGGCAGCACAGCTCAGGGAACGTCGGCGAGCACTGGGGGTCCTTCCCCTTCTCGCCCACAAGCAGCTCGTCGTCGCCGAGATAGAGAGTCTTTTTGGAAAAATACTCCTTCAGGACCATTGCGCGCAGCACGGGAATGGAAACGGAGCCTTCGTACTTCTTATAGACCTCCGTCTCGATCTTTGCGCGCTCCATGTCGATATGCGGCTGGGTGGAATGGCTGATCCTTCTCAGTCGCTTGATGCGCTCGGTGCAGCCGCGTTCGTTATCCTTCAGCAGCCCCTCCGGCGTATTGACATTGAAGGAAGTATCCACCTTGTTTGCGGCATTTGCCATCGTGTCATCCTCCTATTTTGATATTATGAAATCCATGGGTCTCGAACATGGCTTTCAACTCTTCCATCCGCTCGCCGGACGGGACATGCATTCCTTCCTCGTCGTAAGGCCGGTCCAGTCCCGCGTATTTTCCCCTGCCGATGTCGTGATAGGGCAGCAGGTTGATGCGATACGGCTCGATGTGGTTCTCCCGCAGAAATCCCGCCAGCTTTGTGATATTCTCCGCACTGTCGTTTTTCCCCTCAACGATGGGCAGCCGGAGATAGATCCTCGCCCCGTCGTTTGAAAGGCGGATCAGGTTGGCAAGGATCAGCGTGTTGTCCGCGCCGATATTTTCGCGGTGCTCGTCCGGGTCAATACCCTTGACGTCGTAGAGAAACGCGTCCACATAGGGAAGCAGGCGCGCAAAGTGCTCGTAGGGAGCAAAGCCGCTCGTGTCGATGAACACGCTGACGCCCTCGCGTTTGAGGCGGCGGCACAGCTCCTCGACATAGTCCATGTCCCGCATGGACAGCACCTCGCCGCCGGAGAGCGTGACCCCGCCGCCCGACTGCTCGTAAAACGGAAGGTCCTTCTTTGCCTCCTTCACCAGCTCGTCGACCGTGTATTCCCTGCCGGCAAGCTCCCTTGCCTCGGGAATGCACCAGTCGATGCACGCTCCGCAGCCGGTGCACTTCTCCCGGTGAAAAACAAGCGTCCCGTCGACGATCTCGTTTGCACCGACGGGACAACGCTTGACGCAGCTTCCGCAGGCAGTACACTTGTGCCGATGCAGGATCAGTTCCTTTTCGTAGCTTTGGCTCTCCGGATTGTGGCACCATGCGCAGCGCAGAGGGCAGCCCTTGAAAAAAATCGTCGTACGGATGCCGTCACCGTCATGAACGGAAAACTTCTGTATATTGAAAACAAGCGGCGTGCTCATGTGATTCCTCCGGCTTTTGACATTCGTTTGGCAGGACTTTACCTATTTATTATATTGTACTACTAAAGTGCCAGAAACGCAAACAGGATTCGCCGGTTACTTTCTACAATCCTATGCCTCGTTTTTTTGGCCATTTTGACGAGAAAGGCCGTGCCTTTTAAATCTGCCAAACCGCTTCAGCCCCTTTGTGCAACCCGTTCAGTCCAGCGCGCTTTGTCCCAGCTCAAGCGTGCGGCAATACGCGGCGCGGATCGCCTCCATCACCGCCGAGCGTACCGCCCGCTCCTCCAGAACGGCGATCCCCTCGATGGAGCTTCCGGCAGGCGAACAGACGTCCGCGCGCAGCTCGGCGGGGTCGCGTTCCATGTCCAAAGCCAGCTTTGCCGTACCCTCGATGGTTTGGAGCGCGAACAGCTTTGCCTGCTTCCGGGGCAGGCCGCAGCGGACCGCGCCGTCGATCATCGCCTCCAGAAACATGCACACAAATGCCGGGCCGCAGCCGGTCACGGCGCATGCCATATCCATCTTCGCCTCTTCTACCCGTTCGACCATGCCCGCCGGACGCATCATGCTCAAAAACGCACTCTCCTCCTGCTCCGTTACCTCCTCGTTCACGCAATACGGGATCACGCCGGAGCCGACCGCCGCGGGCGTGTTGGGCATGATGCGGATCACAGGGCAGCCGCCGAGCTGATCGGAAAGCCACTTCATTTTGAGGCCTGCCGCCATCGTCACCATGACGTAGCGGTCGTTCCCGCCGCGCTTGCCCAGGGTCTCGCGGATCTCACCGACCGTATTGCGCATGACCTGCGGCTTTACGCCAAGGAAAATATAGCGGCACTGCGCCGCCACCTCCTGGTCGTTCGCCGGAACTGTGCCGTAATCGCGCCGAAGACGTTCCACTTTATATTCGTTGTGATCCGCCGTCATAATATGACTGCCGCCCACGCTCTTCGCCGCGACGCCCGCAAGCACGCTGCCGATGTTTCCACATCCGATAAATCCCGCTTCGTACATAAAAATCCCCCTTACATTGTTTATTGGCTGATTGTAGTTTGCCTGCTTAACCAAGAAATAATAAGAAATCATAGCATACTTTTGGCGGAAGTCAATCCCGCCGCAATTGACATTCTCCTGCCCGGGACGCTATAATAGCCCGCGGAAAGGAAGTATGCAGTATGCCATATTTAGACGCGCAGGACCAAATCGAGATCATCGGCGCCGCGGAAAACAATCTCAAGGACGTCGATGTGACGATCCCAAAGGGGAAGCTGATCGTATTTGTCGGCGTCTCCGGCTCAGGGAAAAGCTCGCTGGTCTTTGACACCATTGCCGCGGAAAGCAGCCGGGAATGGCAGGAAACCTACCCGCTGTTTTACCGCAACCGCCTTCCCCGCTACGAGCGGCCGCACTTTACGTCCATCCGTGGCCTGACGCCCTCCGTCGTCGTCGACCAGAAGGCAATCGGCGCAAACGCACGCTCCACGGTCGGAACAGCCTCAGACGTTGCGCCGCTGGTGCGCCTTCTGTTTTCCCGTGTCGGCAAGCCGAGCGCGGGCGGCTCCATGGCGTATTCCTTCAATCATCCGCACGGCATGTGTCCCGAATGCACCGGGCTCGGCGAGAAGGTCGAGCTGGACGAGAGCCGGTTGTTCGACATGGAAAAGTCGATCAACGAGGGCGGGATCCGCTTTACGCAGTTCTGCGGCGGAAGCTGGCAGGAATTCTACTTCAAAAACAATCCGCTCTTCAGCCCCGATAAAAAGCTGAAGGATTTCACGCCGGAGGAATGGAAGGCGCTCACCGTCGGCCCGGACGAACCGCTTATCATGAACTTCATGCGGCACAAAACCGGCCAGATCTCTCAGCTTCCCTATGAGGGCGTCATCCCAAGGTTCAATCGGATTTATGTAAACCGAGACACCGCCGCCCTCAGCAAAGCCGTCCGGGAGGAAGCGGCGAGCTTTATGCGCCGCACCCCCTGCCCCGCCTGCGGGGGCTCGGGGCTCAACCCGAAGGCGATCGCCTCACGTATCAACGGGTACAACATTGTGGACTTTTGCGATGCGCAGGTCAGCGACCTTCTGCCCCTGCTGGAGAAGATCGGCGATCCCATGGGAAGCTCGATCGCCGCGCAGATCGCCGTCTGCCTGCGCCGGATGATCGACGTGGGGCTGGGGTATCTGAGCCTTTCGAGGCGCACGGACACGCTTTCGGGCGGAGAGGCGCAGCGGCTGAAAATGGTGCGCCACCTTGGGAGCAGCCTGAGCAACGTCACCTACATTTTTGACGAACCGACGGCGGGGCTCCATCCCGCGGACGCGCAGAAAATCGGCCGCCTCCTGCTTGAGCTGCGCGACGAGCGCAACACCGTGCTGGTCGTGGAGCACAGCCACCAGATCATGGAGCTTGCCGACGAGCTGATCGAGCTCGGTCCCGGCGCGGGCGAGGCGGGCGGACGAATTGTCTATCAGGGGCCCGTGCGCAGCCTCCCCGGACACGGCACCGCGACCGCGGGCTTTCTGCGGGAACAGCTCGCGATCAATCCCGCGCCGAGGGCGTGGAACGAGGGCTTTTCCATTGAGCAGGCAACGCTGCACAATTTGAAAAACATCTCCGTTACGATCCCGAAGGGGGTTCTGACAGCCGTAACGGGCGTCGCGGGTTCCGGCAAGAGCACGCTGATCTGCCACGAGTTCGTGTCGAGATACCCGGATGCGATCGTGGTGGATCAAAAACCGATCGGCACCTCGAACCGCTCCACTCCCGCGACCTACACGGGCGTAATGGATGAGATTCGCAAGCTCTTCGCCAAGGCCAACAAGGTCAGCGCGCAGTGGTTCAGCTTCAACTCCAAGGGAGCGTGCCCCGCCTGCAAGGGCAAGGGCGAGATCACGCCGGACGTCGCGTTCGCGGACCCTGTCACCATTCGGTGCGAGGAGTGCCTTGGACGGCGCTACAATCCCACCGCCCTGAGCTATCGCTACTCCGGCAAAAACATTGAGGAGGTCATGTCGCTCACAGTCTCGCAGGCGATGGACTTTTTCCCGCAGGAAAGCATTCGCGAGCCGCTTCGCCAGCTCGCCGACGTAGGTCTCGGTTATATGACGCTCGGCCAGCCCACCAGCACGCTATCCGGCGGCGAAACCCAGCGCCTGAAGCTGGCAAGCGAGCTGCAATCAAAGGGCAGCGTTTACATCCTCGACGAACCGACCATCGGGCTTCACGCGCAGGACGTTCTCAGTCTTCTCAAGCTGCTGCGCCGCCTTGTCGACGCGGGCAACACGGTAATCGTTGTGGAGCACCGTCTGGACGTGATTGCCGCCGCGGATTGGGTGATCGACCTCGGTCCGCAGGGCGGCAAGGACGGCGGAGAGATCCTGTTCACCGGGACGCCGGGCGCGCTGCTGGATTGCGAGCGCTCCCTGACCGCGCGTTATCTGCGCGCCGCCGTCGAGCGAGAATAAATGACAAATATCACACGGGCACCGAAGGCATCGCTTCGGCGCCCGTGTGATTCTGTCCGGCCTCTGCCCACGCAGCGTCCCGGATATTCGCGCTGTGTCATAGTTTATTTCTATCAATAATGCAATTTTATATATTTTACTTTATAAAAAAGAGGTGGTACATTGTCGCTGTACCAAAAACAAGGAGGCGCATTATCATGCAAAACGGTATTTTTCAATTGGCCCGCCCGCAGAATGAGCACAGTATGAATTTTGCCACGGGCTGCCCCGAGCGCGAGGCACTGCTTTCGGAGGTGAAGCGCCAGCGTGAAAAGGTTGTTGAAATTCCTCTGGTCATCGGCGGCAAAGAGGTTTACACGGGCCGCACGGTCGATGTGGTCGAGCCGCATCGCCACGGAAACAGGATCGCAACGCTGCACCTCGGCGGCGAGGCGGAGCTGCGCCGCGCCGTGGACGCCGCGTGCGCCGCGGCGGACGACTGGGCGGCGCTTCCGTGGGAGGATCGGGCGGCGGTTTTCATGAAGGCGGCGGACCTTCTCGCCGGTCCGTATCGGTTTCAGGTGGAAGCGGCCACGATGGTCGGGCAGAGCAAGAACCTGTGGGAGGCGGAGATCGACGTCTGCGAGCTGTGCGACTTCCTGCGCTTCAACGCCTACTTCCTGCAGGAGATATACCGCAATCAGCCGGGTATCACCCCGGGCGCGATCAACCGCATCGAATATCGGCCCCTGGAGGGCTTCGTCGCCGCGCTGACGCCGTTCAATTTTACCTCCATCGGAGGAAATCTGGCCTGTGCGCCGGCTGTGGCGGGCAACGTCGCGGTTTGGAAGCCGTCCACCACCGCGACGCTGTCAAACTACTTCTTTATGCGTATCCTGCAGGAGGCGGGCTTGCCCGACGGCGTCATCAACTTTGTCCCCAGCCGCGGCGTGGATTTCTCGCGCTTCGTGATTACCGATCCGCGTCTCGCGGGGTTCCATTTTACTGGGTCCACGGAGGTGTTTAATTCCGTGTGGCGGGAGGTCGGCAGTCATATCGAGCGGTATCACAGTTATCCGCGCCTTGTCGGCGAAACCGGCGGCAAGGACTTCATCTTCGCGGACAGCTCCGCCTCGGTGGACGCGCTGGTGTCCGGCATGATCCGCGCGGCGTTTTCCTACGCGGGGCAAAAGTGCTCGGCGGCGTCCCGCGCCTATATTCCCGCGTCCCTCTGGCCAGCCGTCCGCGAAAAACTGCACGAGTCGATGCGCGAGGTCTATGCCGGAGATATTCTCGATCCGCACGCCTTCTGCAACGCCGTGATCGACCGCGCCGCGTTCGACCGCATTCGCGCCTGTCTGGAAGACGCCGCAGCAAGCCCGGAAGCCGAGATCGTCGAGGGCGGCGGAACGGACGATTCGGTCGGCTATTTTATCCAGCCCACGGTGATCCGCGCCATGGACCCGCGCTATAAAACCATGGTGGAGGAGATGTTTGGGCCTGTGTTGACGGTCTTTGTCTATGAGGACAAGGAGCAGGACGAGGCGCTGAGGCTCTGCGACACCAGCACAAAGTACGGTCTGACCGGCGCGGTCTACGCGCAGGACCGCGCCGCAGTGCTTAAAATCTCCCGCGCCCTCTCCCAGGCCGCCGGCAACTTTTACATCAACGAAAAGCCCACCGGCGCAGTGGTCGGTCAGCAGCCCTTCGGCGGTTCCAGGGCATCCGGCACGAATGACAAGGCGGGCTCCGCCACCAACATGATGCGCTGGGTCAGCCAGCGGTCCGTGAAGGAGGTGCTCGTCCCGGACACGGACGTTCTGCTTCCGCACATGAAATAAGCAAAAATCAAAAAAACTGCCGCGCTTCATCGTCTGATGATTCGCGGCAGTCCTTTTTATACGAAATATTACTCCACTGTGACGGATTTGGCGAGATTGCGCGGCTTGTCGATGTCACAGCCGCGCTGAAGCGCAACATAATAGGCAAGCAGCTGGAGCGGCACCACGCCGAGATTCGGCAGAAGCATATCCACGGTGTCCGGGATCGTGAGAACGGTGGAAACGGTTTTACGCATTTCCTCGCGCCTGCTCTCCGTGGTCAGCGCCAAAACCTCCGCTCCGCGCGCCTTGACCTCGACGATGTTGCTCTGTGCCTTTTCAAACAGCTTTCCGTAGGTCCCGAGGGCAATGACCAGCGTGCCCTCCTCCATCAGCGAAATCGTACCGTGCTTGAGTTCGCCGGAGGCGTAAGCCTCCGAGTGGATGTAGGAGATCTCCTTGAGCTTGAGCGAACCCTCCAGTCCCAGCGCGTAGTCAAGATTGCGCCCGATGAAGAACACCGAATTGTGGTTGAAATGCTGCGCGGCATACTTCTGGATATCCTCGTGGTGGGAGAGCACAGACTCCATCTTTTCCGGCAGCTTTTTCAGCTCGGAAACAGTCTGCGCGTATTCCGTGGGGTCGATGGTGCCCAGCACCTCGCCAAAGACGAGAGCAAGCATGTTGACGACGGCGAGCTGCGTGGAGTACGCCTTCGTCGTGGCGACCGCGATCTCCGGCCCCGCCCAGGTGTAGATCACATCGTCGGAGCCGCGCGCAATGGAGGAGCCGACCACGTTTACAATGGAAAGCGTGTAGGCGCCGCGCTTCTTTGCCTCCTTGAGCGCCTCCATGGTATCCAGCGTCTCGCCGGACTGGCTGATGAAAATCACCAGCGTCTTGTCGTCCACAATGGGATCGCAATAGCGGAACTCCGAGGCAAGCTGCACCTCAACGCTTCGGCGCAGCGTCCGCTCAAGCGTATACTTTCCCAAAACGCCGACGTGATAGGACGATCCGCAGGCAACAATGACCAGACGCGTGAAGTCCTTGATCTGCTCCGGCTTGAGCTTCATATCGTCAAACACGACGCGGTCATCCCGCAGATGCGGGGAGATGGCATGCCGCAGGGCGTCCGGCTGCTCGAAGATCTCCTTGAGCATGAAGTGCGGATAGCCGCCCTTCTCCGCAGCGGAAAGGTCCCAGTCTATGTGCTGGTGCGCCTTTTCGATCGGCTGCTGCATGGCGTCAAAGATCTGAACGCTGTCCTTGGTCAGGATCGCCATTTCACCGTCGTCCATATAGACGACGTCACGGGTATAGGGGAGCAGCGCGGTCACGTCGGAGGCGATATAGTTCTCGCCCTCGCCAAAGCCGAGCAGCAGCGGCGTGTCCTTGCGCACGGCAATAATGCGGTCGGTGCAGTCGGCGCAGAGGATGCCCAGCGCATAGGCGCCCCGGATGCGGCGCAGAACGCGCCCGACAGATTCAAAGAAATCGTGACATTCGTTGTAATAGAATTCCAGAAGCTGCGCGATGACCTCGGTGTCCGTTTCGGACTGGAAGTGTACGCCTTGCTTGATAAGGAAATCCTTGATCTCGATGTAGTTTTCGACGATGCCGTTGTGAATCACGGCAAACTTTCCGCCCTCGCTCATATGCGGGTGCGAATTGGTGCTGTTCGGAACGCCGTGGGTCGCCCACCGCGTATGCCCGATGCCGATGCAGCCGTGCACATTGTTTCCGCCGTCCGTCATGTCGTTGAGTACCTTGAGTCTGCCCTCGGCCTTGCGGAGATCGATCGTATGTTCCGGCGTAATAACGGCGATGCCAGCGGAGTCATATCCCCGGTATTCCAGGCGGCTCAACCCATCGAGCAAGATGGGCGCGGCTTGCTTTTGACCAACAAAACCTACGATTCCACACATAAAAAATAACCTCGTTTCCTGTTTTGCTCGCTGTTTCCTGTTGATTATAGAATCAATCCGGTTACTTGTCAACAAATTAGGGAGAAAAGGGATCCGGAGCCGTTTGCGCCGAATCCCTTTTCGGTATCTTGTGTTGCGGGATCAACCGCCGCCCAGCAGGTGGATGATCTCCAGAGCGTCCGTCGCCTGCAAGGTGGTTTGCTCATACTCCTCCGGCCATACGACCTTGCCGTTTTGCCGGACCACCAGTTTGGGCCAGGTAAAGTGGTTTTCCTCAATCACGGTCTTGACGGTCAGTCCCTCTCGCCACTGCGTATATTCCCGATGGTTCAGTGTCATACAAGGTCCTCTCCGTTTCAGGCTTCCCTTGCAAGAAGGGGCTCGATCACCGCAAGCAGCTCCGGCAGGTCCATGCCCAGTTCCTTGAGATGCTCCACGGTCGGGACGCCGTTCATCGTCCAGCCGCGCTTGTGGTATACGGTGTCGACGAGCGTCTGGTACTGCGCTTCGCGGTATTTGCGGGTGGCGGCGATGCGCTCTGTCAGCGACATTTCTTTGACCTGCTCCTCCGTATATCCGGCCAACTCGACCAGCTGCTTGTCATAGCGCTCCTCACGCCAGAGGTATTCATCCTCAAACACCGGGCCGGCGCTCCGATAGGGAATGGCGTCGTTTGCGCGCAGGCCCTTGCCCATACGGATGTTGAAGATGCGCTGGAAGTTGTAGACGCGCTCCGACTGGCGGATCATTTCCTCGGTGTCGATTTTCTTCCCGGTGACGCCATAGTAGAGGTTCAGGTAGTTTTCAACGTGCTCGGGCACCATCTTGGGATCGTCCGTCAGCGCGTTGTCCGCGGGGACGATATCGTTCCAAGGCAGCTTGCACAGGCCCATCAGGCCGAACCATGTGCGGAACATGGGATAGAAATACAGCGCCTCGGCCTTATCCTCAAAGGTGGGGATCTGGTTATTGACCTGATCCATAAAGATCAGCCACGCCTCGTCATGCTGCGGCCCCTTGTTCGTCAGACCATAGCCGCCCTGCTGCGCAAGGGACTCCTTGGCGGAGTATTCGGAATACTCCAGTCCCTTCTGCTCCATGCCGAAATCATTCATCTCGTTGATGTCGCCCCAGCCCTGCGCGGCGAAGTATTCCTTCTGCTTGTGAATTCCGAGTCCCGCGATCTTGCCGAAGCCCTCGTTGCGCGCCATCTGGTGCATCATTTCCAAGTCGGCGGCCGCATTGCCCCACTCCAGCTTCAAACCGCCGGTGCGCTCCTCGTTCAGAATGCCGCGCTCATAGCATTCCATCAGGAACGCGGTCATTGTGCCGTAGGAAATCGTATCGAGGCCATAGGTGTCGCAGTAGAAGTTGAGCTCCAACACCTCCTGCGGGTTGTAAATACCGCAGGACGGGCCAAGCCCGGCGGCGCTTTCGTACTCGGGACCGTCAACGCAGACGCGCTGGCCTTTGTAGGGGCCCGTTTTCAGCAGGAAGTGGTCGGACGCCTTGGCGCACGCCATGGAGCAGCCGTACCAGCAGCCATCCGCCGCGCCCTGCGTCAGCCAGTCGGATTTCAGCACCGACGCCTTCATCTCATCAATGCCCGGCGCATCGCCAAACTTAAAGTTATGCGTGGGAACGATATCGTAGTCCGCAAGCGTCCGCAGGGAATACGCCGTACCGACGCCGCGCATATCGTTTTGGTGGATGTCGTTGTTGGCGACCTCACGGTGAAATTTGAGGCCGGTTTTGTTCAGCAGAGCAAAGTCGGCGGAGTGGTTCAGATCGGCCTTCACGCCGTCGATCTTGCAGACGATGGCCTTGATGCCCTTGTCGCGGAAGACCCTGCCGATGCCTCCGCGCCCCGCCTGCTTCAGGCGAGTCACACCGCGCCGGGGGTCGTAGAAGGAGAAGTTTAACATGCTGATATTGCAGTACGAGGCAGCAGAGCCTGCAGCGATCACCGCAACATTTTTCTTGTCGTTTTCATCCTTTGCGTACAGCGCCGTCAGCTCTTCGCAGAGCATGTGCGCGTCAAAATGCTCCAGAGGAGCCTCCTCGAAGGAGACCGTGCCGGTCGTGGCGTCGATCACCACGATCACGTCGCGCTCGGATTTCCCCTTGATCTCCAGCGCGTCAAACCCGGCAAATTTCAGATAGGGCCCGAAAAAGCCGCCCGCGTTCGAATCAACAGGAATGTCAGTCAGAGGGGAGATCGTGCAAACCAGCGTTTTTCCCGTGCCGCCGTACTGCGTAATACCGGCAATGGGTCCTGGAGAGAGGACGATCTCGTTTTCGGGAGAATCCCATCGCGTGTCGGGGTTGACCGCATCCCAAAGGTAGCGGAGGCAGTAGCCCTTGCCGCCGATGAACTTTTCCTTCACCTCCGCGGGGATGTCGGAGATAGACATCGCCTTTGTCCCCAGGTCCACGGTGAGCAGCTTGTCTGTGTAGCCGCGCTCCAACGGCGTTTTCTCATAGTGGAACGAGCCAAGAGAAATGTGCTTTTCGCGCATTTTTTGCAGCTCCTCCGCAGAGGGCGCCTGATAGCGGGCAACATTGCATATGTGGGTCATACAAAACTCCTCCTCAGTCTTCCACAATATAAATGGCGCCGGTTGGACATGCCTTGGCACAAATGCCGCAGGCGGTGCATTTGCTGGGCTCCTGGCGATCATCGCTTTGAACCATCACCTGTTCCGGGCAAAAGCCAACGCACATCAGGCAGCCCACGCACTCCTTCTTCTGGAGCATATATACGCCCTTTGGATTGGGCTGGATCACACAGGTGTTGCAGACCTCACTGCATTTCCCGCACTGGTTGCAGATGTGAATACGGTTTGTGCCGTTTTCTCCCGCGCCGTCCTCGACCCGGATACATGCAAATGCTGGGTCGTCTGTCTTGTAGTAAGCCTGTGCGCACGCGGTCTCGCACTGGTGGCAGCCGATGCACAAAGCCTCATTTTTTTCTAAGCGTTTCATGAATTCAAGACCTCCTTTTTTCGTCAGTAGTATAGCAGTATAGCTTTTTGTTTTCAATAAAGTACATGGCGTTTACTCATTCCACTTTGTCATAAGCTCTATGAAATTGACAAGCCGCATGGCCGGCGCTATAATCAGGGCAATCTCAAACGGAGGTTCTGCCATGGATGCTGCGGCGGCGCTGAAGCAATATGACGCCATGTTCGGCGTCGAGCCGATCGAGAAGATCGAGCAGTTTCTGGATGAACAGCTCGCGCTGGCGCGCTCGGGCAATGACCGCGGCGCACTGTTTGCGCTGCTCAACGAGTCCGTCGGACTGGCGCGAAGCCTGCGCAAGCGGGAAAAGGCGCTCGCGGGCTGTGAGGAGCTGCTGGATCTCGCCGACACGCTCGGCGTTTCATGCTCCCCGCAGTACGCAACCATGCTGCTCAATGTGGGTACGGCGTACAGCGTGTTTGGCAGGTATGAATGCGCGGAGAGCTTATTCCGAAAAGCGGAGGCGCTGTTTCTTTCCTTTGGCGTCGGCCACGCCTATGAGCTCGCAAGCCTTTACAACAATTGGAGCCTGCTGTATGCGCAGCAGCGCCGCTTTGCCGAGAGCGTTTCCCTACAGAAAAAGGCGCTTTCCGGGATCGACGCTCTGGACGGCGCAGCGGAGGAAAAGGCGACCTCGCGCGCAAATATCGCGTCCATTCTGGCGCGTCAGTTTGAAGCGGAGCGGGCGAACGCCCTGCTGGACGAGGCGGAGCAGCTGATAAACGAGGCGATCGCGCTTTTTCGCGCAGAAGCCTGCGACAGCTTCCACTACGGGACGGCTCTTATCGCCCAGGGGGATATTCGCATGGCGCGCGGCGATCCGTCCGCCGCGGCGGAGGCATATGCAAGCGCCATGGCACAGCTTGAGCGGACGATCGGACAGGGCGCGCAGTATGAGGCCGCGCGCACGCTGTATGAGCGCGCAAGGCTTGCGGAGGAGGCACTATGACAGCGATTGAGGCAGCCCGGGAGCTGTATGAAACGCGAGGCGCGGCAATGATCCGAGCGCGTTTTCCCGACTACGAAGGACGCATCGCCGTCGGTCTCGCGGGAGAGGGTTCCGATTGCTTTGGCTGGGACGACGAGATCTCGCATGACCACGACTACGGCCCCGGTTTTTGCCTGTGGCTGACGGAGGACGACTACGCGAAGATCGGCAGCGCGCTGAACCGGGCGTACGACGAGCTGCTCTCCGACGTCGCAGGACCGGGTCGTCATTCCAGGCTCGCGCAGCGGCGCGGTGCGCGAAGTATCCGCGATTTTTATGAAAGCATTCTGCGTCTGCCCGTCTGCGAGAACGCCTTCCGTCTGAGCGAGGCGCAGTGGCTTTCGCTCGATACCGGCGCGGCGGCAGCGGCAACGAACGGCGCGGTGTTCCGGGACGTCCTTGGGGTGTTCACCGAAATCCGCGGCGTGCTTGCCGCGTATTACCCCGAAAACGTCTGGCGTCGTAAGCTGATTCATACGCTTCATGACTTTTCCCAGTACGGGCAAAGCAATTACGCACGCTGTATGGCGCGTCACGATATCCTGACGGCTGGCATTTGCCGCGCCCGCGCGGCGGAGGCGGCGCTCATGCTGGTCTTTCTGCTCAACAGGCGGCATGAGCCGTATTACAAATGGATGCGCCGTGCGGCGGGCGGGCTGCCGCGTCTTGCGCCGGTGTGCGGAGAGCTGGACCGAATCATGGCGCTTCCAGAGCAGTCCGCGGCGTGGGAAGGATATTCATACGACGCTGCAAAGCTAAATGGCAGGGATGCCGTCGAGACGGGCTTTGAACGCGTCGCCGCGCTGATCGTACGGGAACTGGCGGCACAGGGACTGGTCAACAACGCGTCCACAACGTTTCTTGACCGAATAGCCGTTGCGCTCGCCGAGGAAAATGCGCTGAAGGACAAGGATAAGCTGGTGAGGGAGATCGTCCTGCGCGAGTGGCGCCAGTTCGACCGGGTACGCAACGAGGGCGGGCGCGCGGACTGTCAGGACGACTGGGAAACCTTTGAGATCATGCGCTCCAGCCAGTTTCAGGCGTGGGACGAGCCGGTGCTACAAAGCTATCTGGATGATTTGAATACCGCCGAGGCGCGGGGGTGGAACCTGCTGACGGAGAAATACGCAAGGATGATGGAAAACACCGCGCCGGAAGAATATGCGGGCATTGCAGGAAGATTGCCGAGGCGGTCCGCCCAGCGCCTATCCTGGCAGGAGGAGATCATCGGGGTCCATCTGGACTGGAATGCGTCGATGGCCGCGCGATATCCCCGCTTCTTCGGACGGGGGAGGCCTCTGCGCACGGCGGAGGATACGCCCTTCGCCACATCCTCCGAAACCTACCTCCGCGGCGAGCTGGGTAGCTACTCGGACGAGACAGTCCGTCGATATCGGGACATGGTCCTGCGCAGGAAAGCCGCCGGGGAGAACCTTGTCGAACAGATCGCGCGCAACCAGGCGCGGCGATACGGTTATGCCTCCCTTGAGGAATCGGAGAAAAGCCTCTGATACCGCAAAAAGAAAGGCCGGAAAAAACTGATAACGAGCTTTTCCGGCCCCCTTTTCAACACATTTCGCTATCCCTTGACCGCGTGGCACGCGACGAAGTGTCCGGGAGTGACCTCACGCAGCTTCGGCGCAGACTTTTTGCACGTCTCCGTCGCATAGGGACAGCGCTCCGCAAAGCGGCATGCGTCCGGCGGATCGATGGGGCTCGGCACCTCGCCCTTTACGATAATGCGTTCCCTTTCGCGCGCCGTTTTGGGATCCGCAATGGGGATCGAGGACAACAGCACCTGCGTATAGGGATGCAGCGGCTTTTCGTAAATCTCCTCGGCTGTCGAAAACTCGACCATCGTGCCAAGGTACATGACGATGATCCGGTCGGAGATGTACTTCACCACGCTCAGATCGTGGGCGATAAACAGATAGGTGAGGTGCATCTCCTCCTGCAGCTCCTTGAGCATGTTGAGCACCTGCGCCTGAATGGATACGTCCAGCGCGGAGATCGGCTCGTCGCAGACGACGAACTCCGGCTCCACGGCAAGCGCACGGGCAATCCCGATGCGCTGCTTCTGCCCGCCGGAAAACTCATGCGGAAAGCGGGATATGTGGTCCCGGCTCAGGCCGACCTTGCGAAGCATCTCGACGACCTTGTCGTCCATATTCTCGTCGGTGCACAGCCCGTGGAGCTTCATGCCGTAGCCAACGATGTCCTTCACCGTCTGGCGCGGATTCAGCGAGGAGTGCGGGTTCTGGAAGATCATTTGGACCTGCTTGTGAAAGCTCTTTTCCTGCTCTCTGTCCAGCGCGAAAACGTTCTGCCCCTTGAATCGGACGCTGCCGGAGGTTGGCGTATAGAGCTTCACCATGCAGCGGCCGGTGGTCGATTTGCCGCAGCCGCTCTCGCCAACGAGGCCGAGCGTCTCTCCCTGATAGATCGTAAAGCTGACGTGATCGACCGCCTTGAGCTGGTGACGCCTGCCCACGGGGAAGTACTGGCAAAGGTCCTCCACTTCAAAAAGGGGCTTGTTATAATCGGCGTGGCTCATTCCCGGCCCCCCTCTCTCTTGTGCCGCAGGATATCCACCTTCGGCGCCTTTTCGTGGTGCAGCCAGCAGCAGCACTTGTGCTCCAGCGAGAGAACGGTCTCCTCGGGCTGGCGGTCATAGCAGACCTTCATCGCATGCTCGCAGCGCGCCGCAAAGGGGCAGCCGCGCGGCGGCGCAAACAGGTCGGGAGGCGTCCCGTCAATGGGGATCAGCTTTTCCTCCTTCGACGTGTCCAGCGTTGCGATGGATTGCATCAAACCGGCGGTATAGGGGTGCGCCGTCTCGTAAAAAATCTGGTCCACCGTGCCGCGCTCTGCGATCTTGCCGCCATACATGACCAGGACGCGGTCGCACATCTTTGCAATGACGCCCAGGTCGTGCGTGATAAGAATGATGGAGGTTCCGATCTTGTCGCGCAGCTCCTTGAGCAGGTCCAGTATCTGCGCCTCGATGGTGACGTCCAGCGAGGTGGTCGGCTCGTCGGCAATGATGATCGACGGCTTTGCCACCATGGCAATGGCGATGACCACGCGCTGCTTCATACCGCCCGAGAGCTCGTGCGGATACTGCTTGTAGCGGCGCTCCGGCTCATTGATGCCGACAAGCGTCAGAATTTCCAGCGAGCGGCGCTTCGCCTCTGCCGCAGAGACGCCGCGTCCGACAAAGACCTCCTCGATCTGCCGTCCGATGGTCATGGTCGGGTTCAGCGAGGTCATAGGGTCCTGAAAGATGAAGCCGATCTCGGCGCCGCGTATCTTGCGCATCTCGCGGTTCGTCTTCGTGACGATCTCCTCGCCGCGGTACTTGATGGACGAGTGCTCGCCGAAGAAGCCGGGCGGCTCCGGGTTGAGCTTGAGGATACACGAGCACGTCACGCTCTTGCCGCAGCCGCTCTCGCCCACGATGCCCAGAATTTCGCCCTGACGCAGGTTAAAGCTCACGTC
>SVKP01000109.1 GCA_015068395.1 Oscillospiraceae bacterium | reverse complement strand
GACGAGGTGCGCAACCTCGCCAACAAGTCGCAGGAGGCGGCGCAGAGCACCTCGACGCTGATTACCGCCGCCATCTCCGCGGTCGGCAAGGGCTCGGAGATCGCGGGCGCCACGGCGGAATCCATGAAGGAAGTCAAGGAGATGTCCGCGCAGACCGCAAAGCTCATTGTCGACATCGCCGAAGCCAGTCAGGAGCAGAGCAACTCCATCAAGCAGATTACGGCGGGCGTCGAGCAGATCAGCCAGGTCATCCAGACCAACGCCGCCACGGCGGAGGAGACCTCCGCGCTGTGCTCCTCGCTCAACGGCCAGTCCAATCAGCTTCACGAGCGCGTCGCTAAGTTTGAGCTTCGCCGCGACTGATTATAAATCGGCAACCGCCGCCCGCGAAAGCGGGCGGCGGATTTTCTTTTTTGGGTGGCTTATTATGCCGCAACCGCTTTCCTCTGCCGCGGAGGACGATGACGCACAGATGTGGTTAGGTAATTGAAATAGCTCAACATTTGTGCTATAGTGAATACTCGATCAAAACAAAAGGTGAAGATGCAACAATGACGGAAAACCTGCGAGAGAATCGCACGCCCAGAGCGATCCTGCTCAATACGCTGCTTGCGGCGGCAAGCCTGTTCGTAAACGGCTTCGGCGCTTACCTGACCATTCAGGCAAATATCGGCGCCGCGCCGTGGGACGTTCTCAATCTGGGCATCTCCAAAAGCCTCGGCATCCTTTACGGGAACGCCTCGATCGCCGTGTCGCTCACGATCCTGACAATTGACATCCTGTTGAGGGAGCCGATCGGCATTGCCATGTTTCTCGACGCCGTGGTCGTCGGCAAGGCGGTGGATTTTTTCAACTGGCTCCACCCGGTGCCGCCCTGCCGTTCCCTTGCGGCGTCGATCCCGGTCATGCTCACAGGGCTGGTTATCATCTCTTACACGCAGTATGCCTACATGGCCGCGTCCCTGGGCTGCGGTCCGCGCGACACGCTGCTCGTGGGGCTTGCAAAGCGCGCGAAGCGACTGCCCATCGGCGCGGTCAGCATTGCGCTTTTGAGCGCGGCGACGCTGGTTGGCTGGCTGCTGGGCGGCCCCGTGGGCATCGGGACGCTGCTGTGCGCGTTCGGGGCGGGACCGATCATGCAGCTGGCGTTTCGCACCGTCCGCTTTGACGCGACCGGCATTCGGCACCAGCGGCTGAGAGATTCCGCGAGCGTGCTTGTCAGCGCGGCTGAGCCGAGAGGTAACAATCCTGGATAGACAACAGCCGTGCGGCGGGACCGTCATCCGCCGGTTTCGTGACATTTTGGGGGAAGATTCTGACGATATTTCTGCTATAATGGCAAATGAGTACAACGGTACCGGCATACGATGGGAGAGGAAACATGAAGATGAAGGGCGTCCTTTTTGTACTTCTGGCGCTGGGCTGCGCGGCGTTCGCCGGCTGCGGCGCGAACGGCGGCAGCTATACCGGCACGTGGTATGAGCAGAACGCGGACGGCGGCGTGTTGACCATCGACGACTCCACGCTGACCTATTCGCACGAGAGGGCGACATACGCGTTTACTGAGAGCGCGGGATACCGGGCGAAGCGCAGGTCCGGCGAAACGCTGCTCGCAGCCGACAAGGGCTTCTTCTTCGTGGATATCTCCTATGACGACAAGGCGGACAGGATCGTCGCCTACACGCAGCCCGTTCTGGACGGTGACGGCGGCTATAAGCGCACCGAGTTTGCGCGCACGGCTTACGTCAGCCCCGCTCCGCCCGTCTACGCTCCGCCCGTGGACAAGAGCGACGCGAACGCGAAGAAGGACTTCGACGATCTGACGATCCGTGCGATGAAGGTCTCCTTCTACGACGAGGGCGGGCCGACCTATTCGGACAGCAGCCTGCCGCCCGAGCCGCCGTATGAGGGAAACTATGCCTACGACCTCACCGTTTTGGACAACGGTACCGCACGGGTCTCGTCCTCGTTCTGCCAGGAGATCGCGCTTTCCGAGCAGGCGGTGGACACGCTGCAATCGCTCGCGGAGGCGGCGGACCTCGGCTCACTCAACGGGCTGGACGTCCACACGGAGGGCCTGCCGCGCACCGCGGCGGACTACACGCTGGAGTTGACGCTCGCCTCCGGCGAGGTTATCCGCTCGTCCGCAAACGGCGAGAGCGTGCCGGAGAACTGGAAGCGCTTCCAGACGCAGATGCACGAGCTGCTGTTCTTTGTGTTCGTGGACGCGGGCTATGACTATCAGGACGGCTCGTTCCACTCCACGGAACCGATGAAGCGCGTGGGCAGCGGCGAGGGACTTTACAGGAAGGCGAGCGGAATCGACTGCGAGACCGTGGTGTCCGAGCCGGATTGGCCCCGGGCATATGCGTACAATCTGGACGTGTCGTATTTCGCCTTCCACGACTTAGACGGCACGCACGGCGCGCTGATGGAAACGCTCTCCGCACTCGGCGAGCAGTACGGGAAAGAGGCGCAGGCGGCGCTGCAGGCGGACTATGAGACGATGCAGGCGGCGCCAAAATCCGTCTGGGAGAAGGCGCAGAAGAGCGGAGACAAGATCTTCGCCCACTCGCTCTACACGGTGGATAGCTGGAGGCTGGACGAGGGGATCTTCAGCTTTGACCTCCAGGTGGGACACATGAACACGCTCGGCCTCGGCGAGAGCGGTTACGGCAAATACAGCGTCGTCCGCTATCGCATCGACGCGGAGAGTGGAAGGCTTCTGTCACTCGCCGACCTCTTCACGGGCGCGGACGCGCTCGCGGACTATCTCGCCGGACAGATGAAAAAGAGCGACGGGACCTACAGCCTGCAGGGGCATGCGTCGGCTGTCGCAGACCTTGTCGCGGCGCTCAAAACGGCGGTGAGCACGCCGGAGGCGGAGGGCGGCGTCGGCTGGGACGTGAGCGACGACCATCTGACCCTCTATTTCCCGGCGGCGCTCTTCCGGAACGCGGAGTCCCAGCTCTTTATGGACGTCTGGTACGACGATATGCAGGGTATCCTCGGCGACACGTATACGCAGATGCGCTGAGCGGCGGCAGCGCCCGGCGGGACAGAGGGGGAAATCGTGCCGTTATCGGCATATAGTTTACATAATACAAATCGAAAAAGGAGAAGGATCATGGGACTGTTTGACAAGAAGTACTGCGACGTTTGCGGCGGGAAGATCGGGCTTTTGGGCAACCGAAAGCTGGAGGACGGCAACCTCTGCAAGGACTGCGCGGCAAAGCTCTCGCCGTGGTTCAGCGAGCGGCGGCACAGCACGCTTGCGGACATCAAGGATCAGCTTGCCTACCGCGAGCAGAACCGGCAGGCGGTCAGCGCCTTTCACACCACGCGCAGCTTCGGCAAGAACTACAAGGTGCTGCTCGACGACGACGCGCGCAAATTCATGGTGACGAACGCGAGCAAGCTTGCCGACGCCAATCCCGACGTGCTGGACTTCTCGCAGGTCACGGGCTGCGACCTCGACGTCGACGAGGACCGCGACGAGCTCAAAAAGGAGGGACCTGACGGCAAGGAGGTCAGCTACACCCCGCCGCGCTACGAGTATTCCTATGATTTCTATCTCACCGTCCGCGTGAATCATCCGTACTTTGACGAGATGCGCTTCAAGCTCAACTCGTCCTCGGTGAGCACCGGCACCCACAGCATGTCGGTGCCGTCCAGCGGCATGCACGCGATCCCCGGCGCGAACGAGTATCAGGATTATGTCCGAATGGGCAACGAGATCAAGGAGGCGCTGACGCGTGCGCCGCAGGCGCAGGCAGCGCCCACCCAGACGCCGCAGCCGCCTCAGGCCGAGGCAGTTGTCCCAACGCCGAAGGGCCCCGTGAAGTGCCCGCTGTGCGGCGCGACGACCACCCCCGACGCGAAGGGCTGCTGCGAATACTGCGGCAGTCCGATCAGCGGCTGAGCCCATAGGAAAAAGCCCGCGGTCCCGATGAACGGGATCGCGGCTTTTTTACGCCCTTGCAATCGGACGGGCGAGACATTATAATTCAGTTACAGTCATGTGAACGAGGTGATATCGTGAAGAACTACATGCCGGGAATGGTTTTGGGAATCCTTTCCATCGTTTCCACCTGTGCCTTTATGGGGATGCCGGTCGGTGCGAACGCGCCAGAGATACTGGCGCTGTCTCTGGCGAGCCTGTGCATGGTGATCCCGAACGGCGGGTTCGTGATACAGTAGCTACAGCGTGGCCGTGAGCGCGGCGAGCGTTTTGATTAGCCCTCTTGCAAAAGAGGCGTGGCCCTCCGGCGAAAAATGTACGCCGTCAAAGGTCAGCGCCACATTCCACGCGCCCGCGTCGGCAAAGGCGGCGCCGACGCTGTCCGCGACGACGCGGTATGCTTCGGCAAGCCGTGTGGACGCGTCCAGCACGGCGCGGCTTTGCACCCAGTCGCCGGGCTGCATGGGCGGCGGCGCGATCAGCAGGAGCCTGCCGGTCTCCGATCGCGCCGAAAGGCAGCGGAGCAGCGTCTCCATGCGCGCCGCGGCGTCCTCCGCGGAGGCGCCGCCCAGAAGGTCGTTGCTGCCCAGCATGACCGTGACGACGTCCGCTGCCCCGACGCGCCGGAGCATATCGGCAACGGCGGGGAAGTGCGCCTCCCGCGGGATGGACAGCCCGTTTTGCCCGCAGTTGGCGACCTCGAAGCCCGCGGCTTGCAGCAGCCCTGTCCAGCGGACGTTCGCCGGGTACTGCGAGCCGAAATACGAGCGCGGGTCATAGCCAAAGGTGTTGGAATCGCCGAAGCAGAGGATTCGTTTCATAGCAGTTCTCCATTCATTATCAAAAAAGCGGAAAGAGGGGAAAACGGTTGAACATTCAGATTTTCGGCACGAAAAAGTGCTTTGATACCAAGAAGGCGGAACGCTGGTTCAAGGAGCGCCGGGTCAAATACCAGATGATCGACCTCCGGGAGAAGGGCATGAGCCGGGGCGAGCTGCAAAGCGTCGTGAAGGCGGTAAAGGGACTCGACAACCTGCTTGATCCCGACGCAAGGGACACGCAGACGCTGGCGCTGGTGAAATACCTCGTGGATGCGGACAAGCTGGACAAGGTGTTCGAGAACCAGCAGCTCATCAAAACGCCTGTGGTGCGCAACGGCAAGCAGGCGACGGTGGGGTATCAGCCGGACGTCTGGAAGACCTGGGAGTGAAGAAACGATAGGAACAGGCACTGTGCGCCGGGCGCACAGTGCCTGTGGGTTTATGCGTTCTTACCGGATCACTTCAGGTCGTCGACCGTGATCGCCTTGACGTTGGGCGTGCGGCCGTCCTCGGAGGCGGGAATGGTCAGCAGACCGGCGGCGAGCTGCTCGACTGCCTTCTGGTGCAGCGCCTCGTCCCAGTCGTTGCCGACGATCTTCCCGTTGTTGTCGCAAACCGGCGTGATCGTGCCGCCCTTGACGGTCTTGATGTACTCGCCGATCAGCTCACGGACGCCGCCGATGTCGCCGCGCACGTCCATCTCCAGCAGAACGGGCTTGTCGCCGTCCTTATAGATGGAGTCGGAGAGCAGATGCGAGTTGCAGCGATAGTTGTTCACGGCGATGACGAAGGAGTCGTCGTCCTTGACGGGCGTGCCGTCGGGCCAGGTCAGGTTGACGATGCGCTCGCCGGCGGGCTTGGAGACGTCGACCTCATAGTTGACGCCCGCGAACATGTCGTAGTTGTAGGCGCGGATGCTGGGGTTGAAGGAGATGGTCAGGTCGCCGGGCTGATACTGATTGTAGTAGCTGGCGGACCACTCCATGAACAGCTTGAGCTGCTTGCCGGTCATCTGAAGCTTGTAGAGCGTGTTGTCGTACTTGTAGACCAGCGAGGAGTCGGACTTGTGGATATCGCCCTCCTTGAGGTTGGCGTCCATGACGAACAGCGCGGCGGCGGAAACCGGCGCGTCGGTGTAGTACATCTGGACCTCGTTGATGAGGTCGATCAGCGCGGTGTCCATGATCTGCGCGGAGGGGATCTCCTTGATCTCGTTGTCAGGAGCGAGATTGCCGCCCTCAAGCTTGCCGATGACGACGTTGGCGTCGGCAATGGCCGTCTCATGATAGGGCGCGAGCAGCGCCAGCATGTCGGCGTCGGACTCGTAATTCTTGATCTCGATGGCCTTGGAGGTGCGGTTGAGCACATCCCATCCGTTCGCGGACTTGGCAAGATACAGATGGATCTCGTTCATCGTCTGCGCCTGATTCTTGTTCTGGATGACCAGAATGTTGTTGATCTCCTTGCCCTCAATGAGCGCGTGCTCGTGGGAGGAGACGATCAGGTCAAATTCGGGGCAGGCGTTGGCGAGGTCAGTGACACCGGAGTTGGCGACGTCGTACTCGTTGTCGACGCCCATGTGCATCACGGCGATGAGCACGTCCACGTCGCCCTTGATCTGGTCGATGACCTTGCGGCTTTCTTCAACGGGGTCCTTGACGGTGCACTTGGCGAGATTCACCGCGTCCCAGCGGGTGATGTTCTGCGTGACCATGCCGATGACGCCGATCTTGACGCCGTTCTTCTCGATGATCGTATAGGCGTCGGCGATGGGCTTGCCGTCCTCGTCGAGCACGTTGCCGACGAGCGCCTTGCCGGTGAAGGAGGCGATGACCTTCTTGAGGTTGTCCATGCCGAAGTTGTACTCATGGTTGCCGGTGACCCAGACGTCATAATCCATGGCGTTGAGCGCCAGCATCATCGGATGGATCGGCTCGTCGTTGAAAATCTGCGCAGAGTTGTCCTGAATGGTGTCGCCGGCGTCGACCACCAGGGTGTTTTCGGTGCGCAGCTCCTTGATGGCGGTGGCGAGCTGGGTCAGGCTGCCGGAGGTAGCCGCGGAATTGGTGGCGTAGGACCAGGGATAGAACTTACCGTGCAGGTCGCTGGTGGCGAGGACCTGCAGGTCCATGACCTCCGTGTAGGTGGGAACGCCCTTCTTGCTCAGGCGGAGCAGAAGCTGGGCGAGCTCGGCGCGCGTGAGCGTTTTGTCGAGCTGGAGGTCGCCCTTCTCGTTGCCGAGGAACAGCCCGGAGCCGTCAAAGCCTCTGGACGCGGCATAGCCCTCCAGCAGGCTCTTTGCCTCGCCACGCGTGACGTTGTCGGACAAGTCGGCGTCAGGGAGCGTCGCCGCCCACACGGCGTCGGTGTCGCCCGCCTTGGACGTGGGCTTGCCCTCGAGAATGTAGAGCGCGCTGAGCACGGCGTCGCGGGCCGCCGCGCCGTCGGGGTCGAAGCCGTTGGCGGTGTTCGCCATCAGCCCGGCCTGGGTGACAAATTCCTGAGCCTCGGCGTACCACGGGGCGCCGTCCGCCATGGCGGGTACCGCCAGAGACAGCGCCATGACCAGACTCAGCAGCAGGGATAGGAGTTTCTTGCGATTCATGGACATCTTTCCTTTCTTTTGCCGCGGCGGCGTCTCGCCGTGACGCAGCAGTATTACGAATGCAGTATAGCACATTGTTGTGCAGAATGCAATAAATCAAGCGGAAAATACACTGGTTTTTTGTAGGATATTACGTAAACCGAAAGCGCCGCGGCAGGGCTGCTTTTTGGGCGTGGAACCTCTGCGCGGCATACTGTGCGGAAAAGCTCTGCGGGAAATATCGTGTCCCTCGGCGCGGATTGGGTTGAAATTGCATTCGGGTATTGTTATAATGATTCTGGAGTCGTAGACATTTCCCCACGGGCGCGCCCGCGGGATCGGGAAACGTCCGCGCCGCGCCTGACGGTTCGTTCGGAGCGCAATGCACGGCGGCAGGAAGGATGGAGACGATGCGCGCGAAAGCCGGAACGGAGAAACAGATCTTCACAAGGAATATTGTGATCTCGATCCTTGTTATCACATTCTTTGTCGCGATCATTCTTGTGTATAACAACATGCTCTACATGGAGAAGCGCCGCGGCATCATCCGGGACGGTGAGATGTCCGCGGACCGGGCGGAGACCGAGGTCAACCAGTACCTCGCCACCAGCGTCGACGCGCTCCAGCTCACCGCATACACGCTCGACGGGATGATGGCGGACCACAAGTCCAGCGCGGAGATGCTGGACTATCTGACGGGACAGTCCACCGCGGTAATCAACGCCGTATTTGAGAATACGAAGGGCATTTACGGGTTTGTTGGCGGCGAGTATCTGGACGGCGCGGGCTGGGTCCCGGACGAGGACTATGTGCCGACGGAGCGCCCGTGGTACATCAAGGCGGTTGCGAACCACGGCGAGGTCACGGTGATCGAGCCGTATGTCGACGCGCAGACCGGCACGGTGGTCATGTCGCTCGCAAAGGCGCTGAGCGACGGCGAGAGCGTAATCTCCATGGATATCTATCTGGACAGAATTCAGAAGATCACCGAGGAGGCGGTCGCCTCCGGCGAAGCCGACATCGTAATCATCATGGATGACCGCAGCATGGTCATCGCACACTCGGACAAAGACGAGGTCGGAAAGGATTACAGCACGGAGAGCGGGACGTTTGGCGCGACGCTTTTGGAGAAGCTGAACAACTCCACGGAGGATTTCTTTGATTTCAGCTACACAGACGGCCAGCATTACATCGTCTATCAGTCCGAGGTGCAAAACGGCTGGCGCTGCCTCTCCGTTCAGAACGCGACCAAGGTGTTCAAGCCGCTTCAGCTGATCCTGGTCGTCACAGTCGCGCTTGTCGCGGTGATCGTCATTGTGCTTTCCACAATCCTAAATAATTCCAACAAGAAGACCCTGATCGCCGAAAAGCTCAACGCGCAGCTTTCGTCGACCGCCGAGATCTACCGCGTCGTGCGGGATTTTAACATCATCGACGATACGTTCAGCGAGATTCAGACCGATGGCAGCGGCAGCGCGGACGTCCTTGCGGACAACCACGCGTTTGCCCAGCAGACGTTTTACGGGATCATGGAAAACGCCGTTGACCCCGTGTCCCGCGACGAGCTGATGCGCTTTATCAACTTTGCGACGCTGGACGAGCGTCTCAAGGAGCAGAGAACGCTTACGATCGAGTTCCTGACGACGGAGGGGTTGTGGCTCCGCGGCAGGTTCATCGTCTCGCAGCGCGACGCCGACGGAAGCATCTCCCATGTGCTCTGGCTGGTCGAGGATATCGACGAGGAGAAGCGCCACCGCGACATGATGTACGAGGCGCTCAAAACGATGAACGAGCAGATCGCCTCGGTCGCGAACATTTACTTTTCCATGCACGACGTGGACCTCATGAACGACACGTTCTGCGAGCTGCGGACCAATGTGGACCGGATTTCGCAGCTCGTCGGCAACAACATGGAGCATGCGCAGGAGTCCATGAATGCCGTGATGGACCAGATGACGCACAAAAAGTCGAAAGCGGCGATCCGCGAGTTTACCAACTTCTCCACGCTGAGCGAGCGCCTGAGAAACAGGGATACGATCACGGAGGAGTTTTTGAGCTACCGGGACATCTGGTGCCGCGCGCGCTTTGTGGTCTCCAAGCGGAACCCGGACGGCACGGTGGCGCACGTGCTCTGGCTGGTCGAGGGCATCGACGAGGAGAAGCGCCGCAGGGACAAGCTCGCCGAGGCGGCGGAGACGCTCAACTACCGTATTGCCTCCATCGCCGATATCTATATGTCCGCGTATGAGCTGGACCTCGCCAGCGACACCTTCACCGAGATCAAGACGCAGCGCAAGGCGGCCGACGGCGCCGACGAGGGCGCGCGCCTTCGCGCGCAGTCGATGCTCTATCGGATGATGGAGAGCGTGACCGACTCGTCCTGCATCGAGGACGTGCGGCGGTTCGTCGACCTGTCCACGCTGGCGGAGCGCCTGCGCGACACCGGCACCATCACGATCGAGTACAAGAACAAGGGCGGGCTGTGGCGGCGCGGCAGATTCATCGCCTCCCGGCGTGACGAGAACGGAAAGCTCGCCCGCGCCCTGTGGCTCGCCGAGGACATCGACCAGGAAAAGAAGGAGCGCGACAAGCTCATCGACATGTCGGAGCGCGCGATCGCGGCGAGCGAGGCAAAATCCTCCTTCCTTTCCAACATGTCCCACGAGATCCGCACGCCCATCAACGCGGTACTCGGCATGAACGAGATGGTCCTGCGCGAGAGCGACGATTTGAATATCCTCGCCTATTCCGAAAGCATCCGCACGGCGGGCACCACGCTGCTCGGCATTGTCAACGACATCCTCGACTTCTCCAAGATCGAGGCGGGCAAGATGGAGATCATCCCCGTCGATTACGACCTTTCGTCCGTCATCAACGACCTCGTCAACATGATCCAGGCCCGCGCTGACGCCAAGGGCCTGCTGCTCAAGCTCGACTTCGACGGGACGATGCCCAAGCTGCTCTGTGGCGACGAGGTGCGCATCAAGCAGGTCATCACGAACATCCTCACCAACGCCGTGAAGTACACGGAGAAGGGGAGCGTCACCTTCCACATCGGCTACGAGCGTGCGGAGGACGAGTCGAACGACATTTATCTGAACGTCGCCATCAGCGACACCGGCATCGGCATCAAGCCGGAGGACATGAAGAAGCTCTTCTCGGAGTTCGAGCGCATCGAGGAAAAGCGCAACCGCAACATCGAGGGCACGGGCCTCGGCATGACCATTACAAAGCGCCTGCTGGAGATGATGAAGTCCGCGCTCAAGGTGGAGAGCGTCTACGGCAAGGGCTCAACCTTCTCCTTCCGTCTGCGGCAGAAGGTCGTGAAGTGGGAGGAGCTGGGCGACTACGAGGCATCGTACCGCGCTTCGCTCTCGGGACGCAAGAAGTCCGTGGCGAAGTTCTCCGCGCCGGACGCGATCGTCCTCGTGGTCGACGACACGCCGATGAACCTGATGGTCTTTAAGAGCCTATTAAAGCGCACGGACGTGCAGATCGACACGGCGGCGAGCGGCGACGAGGGCCTGGCGCTTGCCTTCGACAGGAAGTACGACATGATCTT
>SVKP01000108.1 GCA_015068395.1 Oscillospiraceae bacterium | reverse complement strand
GCCGCGGCAGAGATAGGCATGCCGGTCGAAGATCAGCAGCAGCATGGCGCCGGCCTCGGTGATCGTCAGCGCGGTCTTGCGCTTCTTGGGCAGCGAGCCGCTGATACAGACAAAAAAGGTAATGACGCCGCAGATGCTGCTCAACGAGAGCATGAAATCCAGTTGATATGCTCTTAAAAAGTCAAACATTTCTCTCACTCTCCATTTTGCAGCAGCTCGGCCGCCTGCTCCCATTCAAAGCCGTTGATGGCGCGCCTGACCTTGCCCACGCGTTCCCGCTCCTTGGCCGGGAGACGGTAGCCCGCGAGGAAGTCGAAGACATATCCCGCGCTCTGCGCGTCCATGCCCGCCGCGAAGCCGCGCAGCTCCTCATACGCCTCGCTCAGCTCGTCGTCGGAGATCGGCGGCAGCGTTTCGTCCTCCGCCGTCTCTTCCTCGCCGCGCAGCGGCGCGAGCGCCGCGCACAGCGTGCGGATGCGCCCGAGCAGGTCGCCGAGCTCTGCTTCCACCGCGTCGGCGTCGCCCGCCTTGCCCGCAAGCTCCAGCTTCTCCGCCAATGCGCCGATGCCCTCCGCGCCGATGGCGCGGGACAGGCTCTTGATCGCGTGGACCTTGACCGTGGTATTGGCAAGGTCGCCCGCGCGCCACAGGGCTTCGATCTCATCCGCCGAATCGGGGGCGCTCCTTGCATAGATCGTCACCGTATCAAGGTAGGTCTCCTCCGAGCCGCAGTGCAAAAGCCCCTGTTCGGCATCAAGCCCGTCGATTTGACGCAGCCAGTCCGGCAAACCGGTGGAAGGCGTCTCGGCGCCGCTTTCTTCGCGCTTCGATTCTTGCAGCTTGTCCTTTGGAAGATACTGCATCAGCATTTCTTCCAGCTTGTCCGCGTCGATGGGTTTTGTCAGGTAATCGTCGAAGCCCTCGGCAAGATACTGCTCCCGCGCGCCGGAGATCGCGTTCGCGGTCAGGCAGACCGTCGGCGTTTGCAGGTTCGGATTCTCCGCCTGCAAACGCAGCTCGTGCAGCGTCTCGATGCCGTCCTTCTCCGGCATCATGTGGTCGAGGAATATGATGTCGTACTTTTTGCCGCGCGCAAGCGCCAGCCCGTCGTCGCCGCTCGCCGCCGTGTCGATCTGCACGCAGGTGCGCTTCAAGAGGCTTTTGAACACCTCCAGATTCATCCGCGTGTCGTCGACGACCAGCACCGCGGCGTCCGGCGCGGTAAACTTCTCCCTATACTTCTTGCGGCTTGCGAGCGAAGCGCGGTAGGCGGACTCGTAATCGCCGAGCGGCTCCCACTTGACGACCTGCTGCTTCAGCCGGAACGAGAACGTCGAGCCCTCGCCGTAGACGCTCTCCACCGTCAGACGGCTCCCCATCATTTCAAGAAGGCTCTTGGTGATATTCATGCCCAGGCCAGTTCCCTCGATGTTGCGGTTGCGTTTTTCCTCAATGCGCTCAAATTCGGAAAAGAGCTTTTCCATGTCCTCCGGCTTGATGCCGATACCCGTGTCCTTGACGGAAACGTCCAGATATACGTTTTCCGAATCTTCGGGGATCCGCTCATAGCCGATGTGAAAGGTCACGCTGCCGTTTTCGGTGTATTTGACCGCATTGGTCAGGATATTTGTAATGATCTGCTTGACGCGCACCTCGTCGCCGTGAAGGAGCTTTGGCATGGTTTCGTCGAAGTCAAGCCGGAGCATCAGCCCCCTGTCCTCCGCGCGCGTCTGGATCATGCTGACGAGATCGTTGATGACGGAGGAAAGGTCATAATCGACGGGGATGATCTCCATCTTGCCCGCTTCTATTTTGGAGAAATCGAGAATATCGTTGACGATGCCGAGCAGCGTGTTGCCCGCCGTCTTGATGTTCTCGGAATACAGGAGAATGTCCTTGTCGCCGCTCTCGCGCAGGACCATCTCGTTCATACCGAGCACGGCGTTGATGGGCGTTCTGATCTCGTGCGACATATTGGCGAGGAAGTGGGATTTTGCCTGGTTTGCGTACTCCGCCTCCTCCCTCGCGTGTTCCGCTTCCTCCTTGGAGTCCTTGATCTGCTCGTACTGGCGCTTGAAAACGCGGTGATAGCTGTCGGACATCCGTATGCCCACCGCGAGCGAAAGGACCAGGAACCCGGATGCGATCAGAATGACGCGCAGCAGGAAATCTCCGACATAATCCCTGAGCGCCCGCATCGAGACGTCCACGCCCGCGTAGGCTGCGCAACGCCCGTTCGCGTCATAGATTGGCTGATAGACCGTGAGCAGCCAGCCGTAAGAGTCGTTGCTCTCCAGCGGCTCGACCTCGCCGCCCGCAAGTAGCGTCGGAACATACTTCAGAAATGTGGGGTCAAAATCTACCACCTCGCCGGGCACATTCTCCCAGTCCCCGGGCGGCACCACGTCAAACACCACATGGCAGCCATCCTCCTGTATTTTGTAGACGTAGACATACTCAAGGTCGGGTGTATTGTCCCGTATCCCTTGCAGGACATTTTTTACATCTGCGTAGCTCTGCGCGGCATAGCCGCGTTCCAGATAGATGTTGACCAATCGCGCATCGACGGCGTTTACGACCTGCTGCGCCGCGCCCTTCGCCACCTCAAGGCGTTCGCGTCTCGCGTTTTGCGTATAGAGCACAACGCTGATCCACGCGCAGACGACCGTGAGCGCGACCGCGCCCACCGTGATCGCCGCCAAAAGGCGTCGATGCTGTCGGTTCATGTCAAAACGGTCGGAGTCGTCCGATTGGCTGATCCTCTTAATATCCTCGCGGATGTGCGACGGCAGGACGCGCACAACAAGCAGCGCAAGCGCTGTCGAGACAAGCTTATCGACGAAGTTGAGCGCAAGATTCACCAGCAGCAGGGCAGGGAACCTTCCAAGCCGCGATATGTCGACGATGCGATCGATAAAGGGGACTGAGACAAGATCAATGCTGATAACGTTGTTCAAGCCCCACGCGACCATGGCGCCGAGAACGCCGCTGACAAGCGAAAGCGTCAGGGTGAACAGGACAAAACCGCCCTTTCGCTTGAATATCTCCCGATACATCATCCGCGAGGCGCTGATGGCAACGCAAATGTTGACGATTGTAAAATAAACGGACATCCGGCTGAACGGGAAACACAGGAGATTGGACGCCAGCGCCGTCATGATCGCGGCGAGCGGGCCGCACTCCCACGCCACAAGGATCGTGCCGATGGTGTCAAGGTACAGCGGCAGCCCGAGCGACCGCGCCGCGATCGACAGGATAAGATTCAGTACGACGGCGCAGACCACGATGACGCCGCGCGTCAGTCTGGCGCGGTCAAGGTTCAGCCCGTCCTGTTTTTTTCGCATACTCTTCATCTTTCTTCTCCCCTTTGGCTTTTGAATGCCGTTTATTCGTCACGATAACGGGAGCCTACGCTACGAATAGCACGTAAGCAGCCGCTTCCACGCGTTCTGTTTGATCTGCAGGTATTCCTCTCCGCCCATCTCTTCGCGTACCTTCGCGGAAGCCCGTTCCGCCACGTTTGTACCGAGGATGCCGCTGCCGTTGACGATCGCGTCGACAAGCAGATTGCTGCCGCCCTTGTTTTGTGAATAGGACTCTTCCAGCTCGGGATAGATGCTGAGAAGGTCCATTTCCCGGCTTGTGACGGGAAAGACCGTCGGCACGACGGTATACCACAGGTTCTGCGCGATATCCAGCTCGGGGTGGCGGATCACGCCAAGCGAGATCGCGGCGGAAAGGTGGTCCGCGCCCTCCTTGCCGACCTCGCTCATGCACTGGTATTCAAATGCCTGACTCTTGAGAAAAGCCAGCGTGGAGCCCAGATAGCAGCGCGCGTAATTGGTGTAGTTGCCCTCCGCCTTCTCCCACAGCTCGGCGTAAGCCGCCTCCGCGATCTCCGGCATCTGCGTTCCGTTGAAGGAAAACGTCTGATAGCTTCCGTCGTCATTCGTCTTGATAAAGGCATCCGGCCCATAGGACATGAGGATCACGCCCTCGTCGCTGTAAGCATAGTCAATGAGCGCAAGCGCGGCGCAGAGCTTATCCGGCTCGTCCGCCACGCCGGCCGCGGAGATCGCCCACCCCGTCGGCTTAACGCTTCGCCACGACTCGGTGAAGCGCATGTATTGATCGGCGTCCGTTTCATCATGCCAGCAGGCGACCGGCGGCAGCGCCGCCATATACCGCTCGCCCTTGTCCGTCTGTAATTTTGTCTGGTTATACACCGTCTGCGTCTGGTTGAAATCATATTGCATAAAGCCCGCGTCATTTTCCAGCAGCTGCTCGCTCGTCATTTCCTCTCCGCTGAGGAAGAATTCGGAAATCAGCCCCTCCCGCGCCATGTCGTGCATCCGCTCCAGCGCCCGGTAGGCGTCGGGCTCCTGCCTTGCGTCGTGGAGTTTGCCGTCGGCGTCGAGATAGAGGTACTCCTGCTTGGACTCAAGCCCGCGCGCGCCGAAGAGCTGGCCGGCGAGCCGGAACATATCGCAGCGGCGTTGGTTGTTCCCGTCCTCGCGGGTAAAGATGCCCTGAACGGAATCCGTTCCGTTCAACGTCTGCGGGTTGGCGACAATGCAGCGCAGCAGCGCGACAAGCTCGTCGGCGTCCCACGCGGCGCTTTGTCCCACAAACAGGTCGGAGCGCTTTTCTCCGTAGTAACCGCCGTATGCTTTGTCGATGTAATCACGGAGCATATTGACCGCCGAAACGCCGGACAATTGTCCCGCCGCGTTCATTTTTGCAATGATATTGCCGGATGCGTCATAATTCTTGACAATCGTTTCCACGCCCGATCCGTCCGGCTTTACAACGTCGACGCAGACCTCGCCGGAGGTGGGCATGTAAGGCCAATAAAACAGATCGCTGATCGGCTTGCACTCCGGGGCATAAAACCTTCCTCTGCCGTCGAGCAGCTTTTCCACCCAATCCGCACGCATCAACGGCACACGCTCGATATCATCAATGCCGTCAAAATATGGCGCAAGATAGAAGGCGCCGATATCCGTATTTCCTGTGATTGCCATGCGGGCAATGGGGTTGTCCTCCAGATATGCCCTGAGATTCGGCATGATTTCCAGATATTCGGCGATGTTGACCAGCTTCCCCGCCTCTCCGGCTTTGGTCAGGCTGTCCGCGCTGCCGCTGACAAGGTCGATCTCATCCATCCGCTCTGACCAATAGGCAAGCTCTTTTCCCGCGCTGTTGCCCTGATACTTGTCCTCAATGATGATGTTTAACCGCTTTTCGACCTCCACCCACGTCGGCTTGAGCTCACCCGCGTGGTAGGTGACGCCGTCCGCGAGGGTAATACCGCCGCCCGCCGTCTCCGCGTCGAAGCTCAGCCCCGTCTGCGGGGAATTGTAGCCCGTTGCCATGCGCAGGACCGTGCCTTTTGCATAGTTCAGTTCCTCGGGGATCGTCGTCTCCATCTCATAATCCGTTGGAACAGCAGAGGGCTGCGGCAAATTGCCGCCGGTCTTTCCGCTGCAGCCGCAAAGCAGGGAAACCGCCGTCAACAGGGCGATGAAAGGCGAATATCTTTTCATGCTTTTTTCTCCTGACTATATACCGTGTTCTTTCGCGTACTCCGGCAGTTGATCGGGTGATGATATGGATATAGATATTTTATTATAACACACCGACTATTACAGCACTATTACAATTCGATGTGTTTGGATGAAAAAATTCAATTTCTTGACTTCAATCGGTCAAATGCTATAATAGCCGCAAGCGGCTATGATGCGATGGGACTATCTTCACAGCAAAAACGCGCCGCAGAAAGGTCGGGATGAGGGCAGATGTTAAGCGCGGAGAGCCATACCATAGTCGTTGCGAACATCGCCCTGTTCTTGCAGCTGGCAGGGCTGCTTTTTGCGCTGCGGATCGATCCTTACATTGGAAAACGCCACAAGCGGCTCATCCTTTTCAGCGTTTTCCTTGTCGCAAGCATTGTGATCGTCGAACAGGCTAACGACATGTTTCGGGAAAGCGGCATGGTCCTCGCCAGAACCGCCGCGTCGGTCTATCAATATACCGCGCGCCCCATCGTCATCATTCTGTTCATGCAGATCATCAAGAGCGATTGGAAACCGTGGATCCTTGCGCTTGGCAACGCCGCCGTTTTCCTGACCGCGTTCTTTTCCGGCATAGCGTTTACCATCACGCCCAACAATGTCTTTGTCCGGGGGCCTTTGGGGCTGAGCTGCCACGTTGTCAGTCTCCTTCTGCTGGCATGGTATCTCTGCATCGCTCTGCAAAAGTATAAGAGCGACCGGCAGACGGAAAACCTGCTTCCCGTCGCAACCTTAGTCTGCGTCTTCGCCGGTACGCTGGTGGACACAATTTGGACAAAGCGGAGCAAAATTGATCTGTCGACCGCCGCGGCGGTCAGCGCCTGCGTGTTCAACTATATCTGGCTGCATTTGCAGTTTGTGCGCGAGCACGAGGCGGACTTGAAGGCGCAGCAGCGCGTTCGGACGATGATCTCGCAGATCCAGCCGCATTTCATCTACAACAGCCTCACGGCGATCCGCTCCTATCTGGACGAGCCGAGAAAGGCGGAGGAGGTGCTGGATCACTTCGCGCTGTTCCTGCGGGGCAGCATCGACATGCTGGACTGCGCGGACTGCATCAGCGTGGAGCGGGAGCTTGAAACCGTAAACAACTACCTGTACATGGAAAAGGAGCGCTTCGGCGACAAGCTCGCGGTCATCACGGACCTGGCGGATACCGGCTTTCTGCTGCCTCCCTTTTCGGTGCAGGTTCTCGTGGAGAACGCCGTGCGGCACGGCATCCGCGGAGCAGCGGGCGGCCGCGGGACGCTAACGATCCGGACGTATCGGGAAAAGGACGCGCACATCATCGAGGTGCGGGACGACGGCAAGGGCTTCGACACGGCGATACTGGAGCAGGTGCAAAGCGGCGCGGAGATGGAGGGGCATATCGGATTGAAAAACCTCAGAGAGCGGCTTGCGCTGATGTGCGGCGGAACGCTCGAAATCGAAAGCGAGCCGGGCAAGGGGACGCTGGCGCGCGTTCGTATTCCATATTCAGGGGAAGAGACGGTAAAGGAGGGCGGAACCGAGTGAACATACTGGCTGTAGACGATGAAGTGACCGCGCTCCGAGACCTCGCAAGAGTGTTGCGCGACACAGCGCCGGAGGCGTCCGTCGAAACGGTGGACGAGGCGGAAAAGGCGCTCGCCGCCTGCCGGAGGCAGACCTTTGACGTGGTGTTCCTCGATATCAACATGCCGGACAAGGACGGCTTGACGCTGGCAAAGGAATTGAAGTCGATCCAGCCTATGCTCAACATCGTCATGGTAACGGCATATCCGCAGTATGCGCTGGATGCGATCAAGCTCTATGTGAGCGATTACATCTTAAAACCCGCCCGGCGGGACGACGTACAGCGTGCGCTCGCCAACCTGCGCAATCCCGTCCGGGAAGGGCGCAAAGGCCTGTTTGTGCAGTGCTTCGGCAGCTTTGAGGTGTTCTACGACGGAGAGCCGGTCAAGTTTGGCCGTTCCAAGGCAAAGGAGCTGTTCGCCTATCTGATCGACCGGCGCGGCGCGTCCGCCAGCAACGCGGAGCTGCGCGCCATCCTCTGGCAGGACGAGGAGAATGACGCCGAGAAGCAGCGGAAGTATTTTGCCCTGATCGTCCATGAGCTGCGCAGCCGTCTGGAGGAGCTTGGCTGCGGCGATGTTTTTGTGCAGCGGCGGGATTCCTACGCCGTCATCCCCGATCGTATCCCCTGCGACTATTACCTCGCGCTAAAGCGGGACGCGCAGGCGTCCGGAAGCTATCAGGGCGAGTACATGAGCCAGTATGCCTGGGCGGAGCTGCGCGTCGGCATTTTGAACAAAGAACTCTCCGCCGAATCCGAATAAACACGCAAAATATAGAAAAACGAAAAATGCCCCTAAAGTGTAATGGTGCCGTAATAGTCGGTGCGGTACAATGCACTTTAGGAGCTTTTATGTCATTTGCGAAATGTCCATAGGCTTTTGGGCTGCTCTGTATCGTTATGACTGCCCGGGGCAAGCTGCCCTCAAAGTATTTCTGATTGAGGATGTCGAAGGCATCCTCTAAAAATGCTGTAACTTCGCTGATAACCATAAAAACATCTCCTTTTGAAACTTTGTTTTCAAAAGAAGATAATTTTTTATGTGTGGCTGCGGTTTCAACTGTCCTATGAAAAAGTGGAGAGCGGCGACGCCGTTCTCCACTTTGAAAGTAATAAAAAATGCTAAACGCTTAAATCTAACGGCAAATCAGATATACTGTAGCTGGAAATGCTGGTTACATCATAGGCAAGGAACTCCTGTGATTTTCTTTTTTTGATCCAGTCATTCAGGAAAGCAACACGGCGTTTGCTGTCAATTCCCGCAAAAAGTCTGCTTAAAGCCTCAGAGGACAGTGTGCTCCTGCCGAAACTCGTTTTCGCTTCCTGCCAGTCCCGCAGATAGTACATCACAT
>SVKP01000107.1 GCA_015068395.1 Oscillospiraceae bacterium | reverse complement strand
TGGAGCGCTACAGCATCGACCCCGCGCGGGTCTACGCCAACGGCTATTCCGGCGGCGGGGAGACCATGTCGCTTGTTATGGCAAAGCGTCCCGAGTTGTTTGCGGCGTACCTGCACGTCAGCTCCCAGTGGGACGGCGCGTATGAGCCGGTGGTCGGCGCACGGACGCCGGTGTACCTCTTTGTCGGGGAAAGCGACGAGTATTACGGTTCCCAGCCGACAAAGACCGCCCACAATGCTCTCCGAGACCTGTACCTCGCGCAGGGCTTGGCGGAGGACGAGATAAAAAGACTGCTGGTACTGGACGTGAAGGAGCAGAAATGGTTCACCGAGCGCGGCGTGAGCAACCAACACGGCGGCGGTGGTCTGGCGGCGCGGGACGAAAGCGTTATGCGTTGACTGTTCAGCCAAACACGAGACACGGAAAGGACAGAAAACAATGAAACAGAGACTCCTGAGTATGCTGCTGGCGACAGCGATGGCTTTTAGCGTCACCGTACCGACTTTTGCGGCGGATTATAGCGACGTTGCACCCGACGTGTGGTACGCTGACGCAGTGGCGTACATGACAGACGCGGGGCTGATGAACGGCGCCGGCGGTGACAAATTCGACCCCGACGGCGCATTTACCCGCGCGCAGCTCGCGACGGTGCTTTACCGCATGGCGGGAAGCCCTGCCGTGACGGGCGAGGACAGCTTTTCCGATACCGTGCCCGGCGCGTGGTATGCGGACGCGGTGCTTTGGGCGGAGCAGAACAAGGTGGTCAACGGCATCGACAACGGGCAGTTCGGCCCGGAGCGTGCCACCACGCAGGAGCAGCTGGTCACCATGCTCTACCGCGACGCGGGCGAGCCGGAGAGCGTCGCTGCCGATGACGCATCCGGCTGGGCGGCTAAGGCGGTGAGTTGGGCGCGCACAGAGGGCTTTCTCGGCGGAAGTGGGCTTGGCTTCACGCCGAAGGCCGATGCGAGCCGCGCGCAGATCGCCGTGATCGTATCGCGGTATCTGCAATCGAAGAATGGAGCGGGCGGCACAAACGATGACCCCGTCGCAGCGGCGAAAAAGGCGTTGGTCGTCTATTTCAGCGCGGCGGACAATGACGGCATCGACGCGGTTTCGGCGGCAACGGTGGTGGCGCATGGGGGCAGCGACTACGGCTCGGCGCAGCTGGCGGCGAAGTTCATCGGCGATTCACCGGCGCGGACGTGTCCGCCATCGTGACGGAGCAGAGCTATCCCGCGGAGTACAACGCCATGGCGGATATGGCGAAGGCACAACGCGACAACAATGAGCGCCCTGCGCTTACGAGCAAGATTGAGAATCTCGCGGATTAGGGCCGCTCCGCAGCCCGGACATCTCTTTCTCTCCTGTATTAGAGCAGAGGATCAAGGAGGCGACGCCCAAGGGCGTGCCGCCCGAGGTGCTGCGGACGCTGATTGGCTATTACCTCGTCAACCGGCAGGAGGACACGGATTGGGTGGTGCTGCCGGTAATCAGCTTCGACGCCTGTTTCGGACGGAATTTCAGCCGAAAATGGATCAACGCCCTGCCGGAGGGCGTCATTGTGCGCGGTCGGGATAAAGGAAGAGGCGTGTGCCGGTATCGGGTGGCGGAGACATTTATGCTTGCCGAATTGTGCAAATCATGACGTGAAAATGCATCGCAATATAACGCATTAAACAAATCCTGCCCCCCACAGCCAGAAAATGGCAGTAGGGGGATTGCCTTTTTCACAAAAGATGGTATAATACAAAACATATAAAACCTATCAATACGATAGATATTATGAAGATTATCACGGAGGGATCAAGCATGGCAGATCAAACTGAAAAAAAGACATCCGCGTACCGTGAGCCGTTGATTTTGATTGCGTTTGTCTTCGTGGGTGCGATCATTGGTATCACCTTGGGAGACAAGGCCGCGTTTCTCTACCCAATCGGTCAGATTTGGCTGAATCTGCTGTTTGTCCTGCTGGTTCCGCTCATCTTCTTCTCCATCTCCAGCTCTATCGCCGGTATTGCGGACACGAAGCGCGTCGGAAAACTCCTGATCCTGACCATCGGCATCTTCATCGTTACCGCGGCGATCGCCGGCATCTTCATGTTTCTTGTGACAGGGCTGTTCGGCGTGGACACCTCCGTGCAGATGGAGGCAGGTGAAGCGGTGAACGAGATCGCATCGTCAAGCGTCGGCGACCAGATCGTGAACACCTTTACCGTCAATGACTTTCCGCTGGTGATCTCGCGCGGTCACATTCTTGCGCTGATCGTCTTTACCGTGTTTTTCGGCGTGACGGTCTCTGTACTTGGCGAGCAGGGGCGCGCCGTGGCGGAATGGCTGAACAATATGTCCAAAGTGTTTTACAAGATGGTCGCGCTGCTGATGAAGCTTGCTCCCGTCGGCTTGATGGCATACTTTGCCAATTTGACCGGCACCTATGGCGCGGAGCTGCTCAAGAGCTACGGCCGCGGGCTTCTGATCTATTACCCAGCCGCTGTCGTCTACTTCTTTGTGTTTCTGGCGCTTTATGCCTTCATTGCCGCAGGCCCGTGGGGCGTTAAACATTTCTTCAAGCACATCCTCACGCCCGCACTGACCGCGCTCGGCACACGCTCCTCCGCGGCAACACTGCCGCTGCAGCTCGACGCCTGCGACAAGCTTGGCGTTCCGCGCGAGATCAGCTCCGTCGTCGTTCCGGTCGGCGCGACCTGCCACATGGACGGCGCGTGTCTCGCGACCATCTATGAGATTGTGTTTTGCTGCGTCATGTTCGGCCGCCCGCTGCAAAGCGTCGGCGATTTTGCCTTTGCGCTCACCATCGCGGTGGCGGGCTCGGTTGCGGTTTCCTCCGTCCCTGGAGGCGGCGCGGCGATGGAGACGATGGTGATTTCCTCCTTTGGCTTTCCGTCGCTTGTCCTGCCCGTGCTGCTGATGATGACGCAGCTCTTTGACGCGGGGTGCACGCTCATCAACTCCTGCGGGGACACGGTCGCGTCGATGCTGGTCACGCGCTTTCTCTACGGCAGGGACTGGTATAAGAAGGAACTGAACCAGAAGACGGAGGACGAGGCGGCACCGACGGCCGACGCTGAAGCTCCGGCGCCGATTAAGCCTATTGCCTGACAGGAGGTAATAAACCATGAAGGCTTTTGATGACTGTTGTTCCGTTCAGATCACGGAAAAACACTATGGCGAGCACGACAGCCGCCCTGACCTGTACGGCGTTTTGATCCCGGGCAAGCGCGGACGTCTGCTCGGCACGCTTTACACGGCGGCGGGCGACGGGCTGCATCCCTGTGTGGTGCTCCTGCACGGCATTCCCGGCGTGGAACGAAATCTCGACCTCGCACAGTATCTGCGCTGCTCCGGCTTTCACGTTCTGACCTTCCATTACAGCGGAAGCTGGGGCAGCGATGGCGACTACTCGCTGGAACATGATCTTGAGGATGCGGAGACGGCGCTGGACTTTGTGCTGCACGACACGGAGCATGGATTCGACACCTCTCGCATTTACGCCGTGGGGCACAGCCTGGGCGGGTTTGTCTGCGGGCAGCTCACGGCACGGCGCAGCGAGGTCAAGGCGGGCGTTCTGCTGATGCCCTGTGACATCGGCCGTGCGGCGCAGCTGGAGCGTGAGAACCGGGAAGCCTATCATGTCATTACCGATGTGCTGGAGGAAAGCGCGCAATGGCTCCACGGAACCAGCGGCGAGGCGCTGCTTCGGGAGGCAAAGGAAAACGAGACACGGTTTTCCCTTGCATCTGCGGCAGCCTCGCTTGCGCAGAAGCCGCTTTTATGCTGCACCGGCTCGCTGGATCGCTATACGCCGGATCAATATTTCTGCGCGCCGCTGCGCAAGGCCGTGCGGGAGGCGGGCGGCACGCAGCTCGCCTACGTCAGCTATCCGACCGATCACTTTTTCGCGGATTATCGGCTGACGGTTGCGCGGAATGTGGCAGATTTCCTGACGTCCGTCGACCGGCGCTCCGCCTGATGGGGCTTCCCCAAAATGACAGAGCCGCGGGAGCGATAACGGAACGCTCCCGCGGCTCTGATTTCTGCGTATTTGTTCCTCCGGCTTCTTCTCCAGAGGGCGTCACCGCCGGCCTTGGATGATTTTACCCTCTGAGCTGAAGGAGCCTCGTGATATCCTGGACGCAGCGGCCGATGCATTTTTCCCGGTCCGGAAGCTCTGCGTGCCGGTCCACATAGTCTATGATCCTGACACAGCCCAGAAGCTGCGCGCGATCCTTTGCATCCTGAAGCGCTGCATCATTCGCCGCATCAAGATACAGCTCAAAGATCCGGTCACATATTTTTGCGGCCGTTTCGACGTCGACACCCAGCATATACGCAGCCTTCGGTTCGATGGAAGGAAACTCGCGATAGGATACAAACACAGTCGCAAGCTCAAAAATCGGGTCTCCCGTACTGAGCGTATCCATGTCGATGAGCATCAGCTCATCGCCGCATATCAGGATATTATTCATGTGGAAATCCGCGTGAATGATCGTGCTCCTGTCCGGTATCGCATCCACGAGGCTGCAAAGCCTGGAATAGAGATGATCGGGCAGGAACGGACGGACCTTCGGCAGCCAGCCCAGGGTCTGCCGCTTCATATCCGGAAGCTCGCCCGGCTTTGCCGCAATGGCATGGATTTGCTTCATCAGTTCCACGGACCGCTTGAGATAGCTCTCAAAATGCTCCGGAGATTCCCTGATATAATCAGCGGGGGATTTTGCCGCCAGATGCTCGAACACGATCCCGTACCGATCGCCGACGCGCACGATATCAAAGGGGATCGCGGTCGGTATTCCTTTGACAAACGCCCAGCGGGCCAGTTCTCGTTCCCTCCGGATGGAATCCGTGGAAGTGTTCTCGTTATAGACCTTGACCAGCATATCCGGCGCGGTCTGATAGACGATTCCGTGCGCGCCCCGTCCGATTTCGGGGCAACCGTCAATGCTTATCTCCCGAAACTGGTCCATATCGCAACCCCTTATAATCGTGTTTGCCGTCAATTCACCCCGGGCGCATTATTCGGCGCGGCAGACCACTTCAAACTCCTCGCAGACCACCTTTGTATTCTCGTCAAACGATTTGTGAACGGAAGCAAGCTCATTCGTCAGGAAGTTTACGTGGACCTTTCGCCAGTATTCCAAAGACCGGTCGCCTTCGCCCTCTTTAAAAGCATGGTCTTCCGAAACCTGATTGAATTCCGTCACGTATGCTTTGAGCGTTTTGATAATGCACACGGCTTCATCCCCTGAATTCAAGATGATACTGTAATCACCCGCCTGCGGAAGCGGCTCGTTATTGATTTGATACAGGTCATATGCCGAGCAGGTCGCGGTTTTGATCCCCTGTACGACCAGACCCGCAAGCTTGTCGGGAGCTTCTCCGAAAGGCCATGCTTCATAGGTTCCGGTAAGACCGGAGCTTTTCCACAATTCTTCTGCTGTCATATGTGGCGTTTCTCCTTCGCAAATGTTGATCGCACCGACTCGCAGGGCCGCAGGGCTTAATCCTGCCGGACATCTCACGGCGGCGTGCAAAAAGCGCGGCGGAGGTGGTCGCCTTCGCCGCGGGCTCTTATGCGCGGGAATAGGTCTCGACGAACTTGTCCATCGGCAGCGGCTTCGAGAAATAGAAGCCCTGAAGATAATCGCAGCCGATGGCGGACAGGGCGTCCGCCATCTCCGCCGATTCGATGCCCTCGGCGGTGACGCTGTAGCCGATCTCCTTGAACGCCTTGACCATGCTGGGCAGCAATTGGTTCTGGTCGTGGAAGTAGTCCCAGACGATCTCCATGTCCAGCTTGATGTTGACAAAGGGGTACTGGTTGACGCGACCGAGGTTGGAATAGCCGCTGCCGTAGTCGTCGAGCGAGAAGTTGAACCCGCTCATGCGCAGCTTTTCGATATGGCTCTCCATAAGCGAGATATCCGCCACCGACTGCTCGGTGATCTCCAGCCGGATGCACGCGGGCGAGACGCCGTTTTCGGAAAGGATCGAGAGGAACCGGTCGCTCAGGTCGCCCTTCATGCACTGCGCGGGAGACAGGTTGACGTTGATCCATGAAATGCCCATTGAATCGAGATCGTGGTCCCGGATAAAGCGGCAGGTCTTTTGCAGCACCTGCTCGCCGAGAATGTTGATCTTGCCGGTCCGCTCCGCGATGGGCACAAAGGTGCTCGGTGAGATGAGGTTGCCGGAGGCGTCGCGGATGCGGGCGAGGGCCTCCGCGGCGACCGGCTGGCGGGTGACGCTGTCGATCAGGGGCTGGAGGAAGACCTCCAGCTTGTTTTCCGCTAGCGAGTGGGCCAGCGCGCGCTTGACGTCCGCCTCCCGCTCCAGCTCCCTGATGTCAACGGCTTCGATCTTTCCGTCCTCCGCCTGCGAGGCGTGGCTGAGCGCGCTGATGAGGCTGTTGACGACCTTGTCCGAGGAGGCGGGCGCGGAATCCGAATCGACCGACACAAAGGCGACGGCGAGATACAGCTCCACGTCGTCCGCGACCCACGGCTGCTGGAACCGATCGGTGATCTTTCCAAGGATGACGTCCCACATCACACTGTTGCGCGGCCCGAGCAGGGCAAAGCAGCCGTTTCGCAGATAAAACACCCGATAGCCCAGAAAGTTCTTGTTCAGATAGCGCGCGATCATGTCCACGCCGCGGTCCATCTGCATCCCGCCGTAGATCCCGCGGGTATCGACATAGTTCTGGATCGCAAAGGCGAGGATGTGGAACGGTTGCTTGCCGCTGACAATGTCCGCCAGCTCATCCCGCAGGGCGGTGGCGTTGAACGCGATGCGGCGTGTGGTGAGATAGAGGTCGGGGTTTTCGAACACAAGGTAGATTTGCAGGATCGCCATCAGGCAGAAGGCACCCATGATCAGATACTGCGGCAGCAGGAAGCGCGCAACGTTGCCCGCGAGCAGGATCAGATGGTAGCCCAGAACGCTGAAAAACTGATATGGGTTCACCGCGCCGCTGCGCCGGAACAGCAGCACGACGCCCAGCGCCAGATAGAACAACCAGCAGGCGTAGAGAATGTGATAGAACGGCCCGCGCGAATACCCATTCGCGCCGATGCGGAAGACCGCGCCGGTGAAAACGCTGGAGAGCGTGATGAATCCGCACATGAGAAAAACCGAGGAGGACGCCAGCAGCATACGGCGGTGTTTCTCCGGGTGGAGATGCAGGATGTCGCAGGTGATCCGGAAGAACCAGTAGGCGCGCGCGAGGTACAGCATGAAAAACGCCATGTTCAGGATGTACAGCCAGAAAGCGGGGAGAATGGCGTAGCTCTCGTCCGCGTAGGTCGCAAGCATATCCGCCGCCAGCGTCCCGATGTGCATGCCCAAAAGCTGGAGAAAGGTGCGGTTGGTCCGCGTGTTGGCGCGCGGCATGGAGAAGTAATGCGCCATCAGAACGATCGCCAGCATAGCGTCGGCAAAGCTGTAGCTGTAATTCCACATAGGATAAGCTCCTCTCCTGATAAGTCGCAGGGGGGGTGTCTTGCGCGCGGGGCGGCGGACGTCGTGGCCTGATTGTTCCTGTTAGATAATTATTATATCACACAAATCATTGCCGCACAACCACAAAATGTGGACGAAGCAGGCGCCGGCAGGCGTCGGGACCACATAACCGCCGTCGTTTTGGGAGCGACCTATCTGGGCGTGCTGCCCAAGGGCATGACGGGCTGCTTTGTGTTCATGATCGTCGTGGGCGATATCCTCCGTGCTGGTGAAGGTCGTCAGGGGCAGGCTGAACGGCGACGGCGCGCTGGTGCACTCGGGCAGCATCGACCCGAAGGAGCTGGAGATCGACCCCGGGATGCAGCAAAAGCGCGAACACATCACGATCCAGAACATGGGCGTCGGCCTGCTGGTTTCCGGCGGTTTCTTTGCCTGGGGATCATCGTTCAGGGCGCGTGGAACGCGCTGGGGACCGGCGTTACCATACACGCATACGCATATCATTACCGTGGCGATCTTCAAGATCACAGACATTGTGCCGGAGTACATCGAGGTGGCGTGCTACCAGTGGTTCCAGTTTGTGATGAAGAACCTGACCAACGTGCTGCTGCTCGCCAGCCTGATGCTTTCGGTCCTGTCCGGATTATTGACCGCCGTTTGACCACTGTTTCGCAAGAACGCCGCCAGCCCGTGAAACCAACGGACTGGCGGCGGTTTTGTTCGGCTTTCTTAATACGGCGCGGCGTTCCTCCTGCTTCAGCCGCGCTTGTTTCTACCCCAGAAGATGTTGTAGCGGTCAGGCTTCCAGACCGGCTCGATGTCCCTGACCGCATCCGCGGCGGTGATCGCGGCGTCGCCGCTGTCGATGTCGATGAG
>SVKP01000106.1 GCA_015068395.1 Oscillospiraceae bacterium | reverse complement strand
GTTCATGAAAATTTTGTTACCGCGCCATAACAAGCTGATTGGTCTCGTCGCCCAACGCCATGAAATGCGTCTTGAGCGCGGCAAAGCACTCGTCGCTGATGATGTGCTCAATGCGGCAGGCGTCGTTTGCGGCGATCTCCCGGTCCACACCGAGCGCAACGAAACACCGCGTCAGCGTCGCATGCCGCTCGTAGATCCTCTCGCCGTACTCGCGGCCCACATCCGTCAGGCAAAGCGCGCCGCTCTCTATCGTGAGGAAGCCCCCATCCTCCAGAAGGTGGATCGCGCGGCTGACGCTTGGCCGCGTCACGCGCATTTCCGTGCTGACGTCGGAGGCGCGCACATAGGTTTTCTTTTGGGAAAGAACGTAGATTGTCTCCAGATACATCTCGCCGGATTCCTGCAGCGCCATGCTGCCGTTTCCCCGTCGCGTCTTTTGTCTGGCTGTATTCAGTGAGTTCTCAATTGCATTTTTCATTGCATACCACCTTTGAAGCGAAAATATCCCCATGTATTAGTTTCCGCTAACGACGCGCCACAAAAAATGGCTTCTCGTTCTGCCGTTCGTTAGTTTACGCTAACAATCGCGATTTGTCAAGCGTTTTTCTTGCCACGTGAGAATATTTCTTCAAAATCGCATATTCGTAATTGACAAGCGGCGCACTTCGCGTTATACTACACGCCGTAGTTAGTTGATACTAACCAAGAGGAGGCCGTCACGCTTCCTTTTGTTTCGCGTTGTTGTTAGCGTCATCTAACGAGTAAAAGAAAAGAGGTTTGTCTATGAAGAAGAAGTGCCTTGCAGCGCTGCTGTTGAGCTTTGTCCTGCTCGTCGGCACGCTGCCCGCCGCCGTGTTTGCGGCAAACAACGGAGCCTATGTGCTCATGAATATCCCTTACGCCGCATTCTACGCGGCGGAGCTTGGCGAAAAGGACGCGCCCGACGCCGTCAGCGCCGCCACGCCGCAAAAGCGTGGCAACGGCGGGCTTGCGGGTGGTTCCTATCACGTCGGTACCGAAGGCGCGGGCGTGGACGGCGTGATCTACCCCGTCTATGTCGCTGACGTCACTGTGCTTGACAGCGCCAAGGAGATCACGGACAGTTCCAGCGTTGACGTTACCACCACGGCGAGGGGCACCACGACGACCACGACCTATAGTGGCAGCGACGCGCTGTTCGAGGCGGCGGACTATTCCTGGTACAAGCTCGCCGAAGCGCCCGCGTACTACAAGGAGCTTTCCGTCGCGTCCGACGGCTCGTGGAGCTTCGGTGCGGTCAAAGGCGAGGTCAAGACCGTCAGCGGCGTCACCGCAGAAATCGTCTATAACGGCAGACACACGGATATCGAGTTGAAGCTCTCCGGCACCGAGGGCATCCAGACCGGTGACAAGATCAGCGGCGTCATCGTTACCACGAAGGACGGGAAGCAGTACGCTCTCGGTCATGTCACCAACATCTGGCGCGCCGTGGAGATCGGCTGGAATGGAAATGAGCTGATGAAGGCGGGCAACGGTGCGGTCAACATCACGAACATCCGCTACATCACGCCCTCCGCCGTGATCGACTACCCCGTGAGCATCGAGATAGCCGCGCGCGACAAGAACGGTTACCTCGATGTGCCCGCAAACGCGTGGTACGCGGATTATCTCGACTGGGCGACCGCAAAGGGCTACATCACCAGCGCCAAGAGCAAGAGCGCGAGCTTTGGCGCGGACAACAGCCTCTCCCGCGCGGAGATCATGACCTACCTCTGGAACGCCGCGGGCAAGCCCGATCCCGAAACGGCCGAAAACCCGTTCACGCAGGACGTCGAGGAAAAGGCGTCCTACTACAAGGCGGTGCTCTGGGCGAATGAGCAGGGCATCACCGGCGGCACCGGCAACGGCGCGTTCTCGCCCGATCTGGAGGTCGACCGCGCGACGATGGTGACCTTCCTCTGGAAGCAGGCGGGCAAGCCCGCGCCCGGGAGTGTGAGCAATCCGTTCGGCGACGTCGCCGAGAACGCGTGGTACCGCGACGCAGTGCTCTGGGCAGTTGAAAACGGCATCACCGACGGCACCGGCAACGGCGTCTTCTCCCCCAACACGAAGGTCACACGCGCGCAGATGGTTGGTTTCCTCTTTAAGAGCGGCGACGCCTTCACGCTTGTCGCCGGCAGGAACGGCACGACCTATGTGAATCTGTTCGAGGTCATTCTGGACGCAAAGTGCGACAGCCTCTGGGAGAAGTATGTCGCCGAGGCGATGGGCACCGAAGCGGCGGATCCCGCCGTCGTGCAGATGCTCAAGGCCTCCATCAGCGGCGAGCTGTACGGCGAGAAAGCGGTGGAGGCTTATGCCGGCCAGGACGCTTACGCATTCGACTGCTGGTTCATCAACGGCGCAAAGACCTTTGCGTTTAATCGTGACCTCACCGCAACCGTCACGCTCTCCGACGGCACAAAGAAAACTTATACCTACCAGTATGCAGGTCCGTTCGTTATGGGCAAGGGTGAGACCATGGCCTTCGACGGGCAGGAATACCCGATGGAAATGACGTGCGAAGCCTATCAGGCGACCGAAGACGCCGGTGAGTTTACCTACATTCTCCTCATGCCCGATACCATGACAAGCACCTATCATATCGAGTTCCGCTACGGTACCGATCCGGATGCGCTCACTGGGCTTCTGAAAGGCCCCTACGCCTATTGGCTGGCCGCCGGTATTGACGAGACTGCGAATGAGGACACCATCGCCAAGGTCATCCAACTGTTCTGCTCTGAAAACGTGGGCGGTTGATCTGCTTCCATGCCCGTGAGCTTCTTTCGGGCAAGACCGATTCCTCTCCCTGGAGCCGTCCGGCCTGTGGTCGGGCGGCTCCCACACTGTCATCACGGAGGACTATCCATGGCTTTTCTTGTTTCCCTTGCGCTCGCGCTTGTGCTGGTGTTTGCCTGCGGCGAGGCTCTGAAAAAGCGCCCCGCGCCGTTCTATCTCTCTGCCGTGCTGATCGCGTCTGTTGTTGTGGGCAGCACACTGGCGGATGTAAAGCTGTCAATGTTCGTCAAAACGTGGATCTGGCCCGTTGTCGCGCGCGGCGCGCTGGCGGGTGCGCTGTTCGTGCTGGTGATGCTTGCCGGCGCGCTTCCGAACGGCTCCGCGGGCGCGAAACGGCTCATGCCGATCCGCGGGCAGCTCTCGATCCTCGCCTGCATCCTGACGCTCGCGCACAACGTCGCCTACGGCAAGACCTATTTCACCATGCTGTTTCTGGAGCCGGGGCATCTGCCGCTGACACAGCAGCTCGCCTCGGTCTGCTCGATCATCATGATCGCCATCATGCTGCCGCTGTTCGTGACCTCGTTCCCGTCCGTGCGCCGCAAAATGGGCGGCAGGCGCTGGAAATCTCTCCAACGCCTTGCCTATCTCTTTTACGCGCTGCTCTGCGCGCACATCTTATTGCTGACGATCCCCTACGCGATCGGCGGCCGTCCCGGCTATCGCCTCACCGTGTTCATCTACACCGCCATTTTTGTAACATACGCCGTATGCCGCGTGCAGAAGGCGCTTGCCCGGAACAAGCGTGTGATCCCGAACCGTCACGCGGGCGTCGTCTGCGGACTGTTTGCTGCGGCGCTCGTGCTCGGCACGACCTTTGGCGATACGCCGCAGGCCGCCGCGAGCGCCGTAATCCCGAACGCAGTCATTTCCGTGCCCGCGCCTGTTGCCGATCAGTCTGACGACATATCGGACAGCGAGGCGAAAACAACCGAGGTCGCCGAAACCGTTGCGGAAGCGCCGTCCGCCGAGAACACCCCGCTTCCGGCGAAGACGGAAAAGCCGGAGCCTGCCGAACCGCAGCCAGAGGAGACCGACGCATCCGACAATACCGAGGAACCGCCCCAAGAGACAGTTCCCACGTCCGATGCCGCGGTCGAGCAAGCGTCCACTTCGGAGCCGGTTCCCGCGCCCGAACCTGAGCCCGCCCCTGAGCCGGAGCCCACGCCCGTGTCTGTCTACCGCGACGGCGTCTATACGGGAACCGCCATCGGCTTCGAGGGACCCGTCACGGTCAGCGTCACAATTGAAAACGACCGCATTGTCTCCGTGCAGGTGCTCTCCCAGATGGAGGACGAGCCGTTCTGGTCAGATTCGTTGGTGGTACTCGATCGCATTGTTTCCGCGCAAAGCCCCGATGTGGACGCGGTCAGCGAGGCGACGTCGAGCTGCCATGGCATCATGGACGCGGTGCGCAACGCGCTGGATAGTGCGCGGAACAACTGACAGAAAAAATTCGACCGTCTCCCCGGTTCAGTTCATGGGGAAACGGTCGTTTTTTTACCGCTTGTATCTTCGCCGCAGCTCCTCCCACGGCGGCGTGGCGGCGCGCAGCGCGTCGAACGCCGGCATAGGGAAGTCCGGCTTCTGTGCTCGGATCGCGCCGAAGCCTTCGCTCAGGTCTTCCATCTCGCCCACGGCATTGCGGCAGTGGTCGGACGCGCACAGCTCGCCGAGCTTCGTCTTTGCCATCGCCCAGATGACGGCGGACGACGCCCAGCGCGTCGGTCCCGGCTCCAGCGATCTCTCGTCGCCCCCCGGGCGGACGGGGACGCCCAGCGCCATCAGCAGGCGGTACGCCTCGCACGCCGCGTCCAAAAGCTGCTTGCGCTGCGCGCGCGTCGTCTTGCGCAGGTCGCAACCCACGCGCCGCGCGCGACGACCGTGACGTCGTTCCCGCTCAGCGAGAGCGCGTGCGCAAGCTGTCCGCCGATGACGCCCGCGCCGAATACCAGAACCTTCATGGTCAATCCCTCACTTGACGCAGCGGAAGCAGGCGATGCCCTCCACCGCGCTGACCTCGGCTTTTGCGTACAGGTTATCCAAGCGAGCGCGCAGACTTACAAGCGTTTCATAGGGCGGGGTGAAATAGCCCTTGGGCGTATAGAGCTTGTCAATGAACCAGTCCGTGCGGCGGTTCTCGCCCTTCACATAGAAGCAGCCGCAGAACGTCCCGCCGGGTTTCAGCACGCGGTACGTCTCGCGGTACGCCGCCTCCTTGTCCGGGAAGGCGTGGAAGCCGTTGAGGGAGAGCACAATATCGAAGCTCTCGTCCTCAAACGGCAGCGCGCCCACGTCGCCCTGCTGAAAGCGCACGTTTTTGAGCCCCGCGTCCTCCGCACGGCGCTGCGCCGACGCCATCATGTCCTTCGAGTAATCAAGGCAGGTGATATCTGCGTCCGGAAGATTCGCGTAGACCGGCATGGTCAGTACGCCCGTTCCGACCGGCACTTCGAGGAGCTTGCCCGCGAAGCCCTCTGGCACGCCGGAGAGCGCGCGCTCGAGGTACGCGAGGTTTTTCTCGCGCCCGATGCTCCACACAAGCCGGCTGACCGCCGTGCCCGTGAAGGTCGAGCAGGTGATCATGCCGTCGTAAAACGTGTGCTCCTTGCCGCCGAGAAAGCCGTAAGCCCCTTGGATCTGTTCCTTGCGCGTCATGACTACGCCCCCTTACTGCGGATTTTTCAGCTTGTCGCCGTAGAACCAGTAATCGCACTTTGTTCCGCCCGTCGCAAGCGTCTGCTCCCGGTGGAGCTTCGCGTGCATCAGCGCGGCGGTCATATGGTCGATCTCGCACATGACCGGCAGAATATCGATCATATCGTGCTCGCGCGCGTAGTCGTTGAGCGGGCAGTGCGTGAAATGATAGTAGAACCCGTCGCGGTGCAGCGTCTCGTCGAAGTTGAAGTCCCACGAGGTCGCCTTGTACTGCGGATGCGCGTCGAGCCATTCCTGACAGCCGTGCAGCCGTTCGCCAAGGCGCTTTATGCTCTTTTGCGAGTTGGCGTTCGCCACGAGCCCCATCGCCCGCAGAAGGGGGAAGGAGAGTACGTCCCTCGTGATCTTACGCAGATCATCCGCGGTGATCCTGCCCTCCGCCGCTTTCCAGACAGAGAGGAACACAAAGCATTCGTAGATGTTCTTCGCCATCGGGTTATCCGCTCCGACGTCGTCCGTCTCCCGCAGCATTTCGCGGTAGATGGGCTTCGCCTTTTTCACGGTTTCGTTGACGAAATCCGAGCCGTAATAACGGTTCATCGACT
>SVKP01000012.1 GCA_015068395.1 Oscillospiraceae bacterium | reverse complement strand
TGGCGAACTCGTAGCTGTGGTTGCGGCAGTCCATGCAGATCGCGACGCCGCGCTCCTTCGCCTCCGCGCCCTCGGCGGAGATGACGTCGGCAAAGCCCTGCGTCGCCCACGCGATGACGTGGCGGTTCATGTTGTGCAATCCGACGTACATTGTGCCGCGCAGACCTGCGGTGCCGAATTCCAGCGGGCCGTAGAAGCGGTTTTCGATCTCCTTCTCGTCGCCGGCGATCGCCTTGAGCTCGGCGCGCTCGTCGTCAGAGAGCGCGGGGGAAGCGAGCCACTTTTCGTATTCCTTGCGATAGTCCATATGCGGTGTCCTCCTTATATTATAAATTGTTCGGATTTACTGCAGTTCTTCGCTGTCGTCCACGGGCTCAAGCAGCGCGCGCGCCTCCTCAAGCATACTCTCGGGGACGTAGAGCGCAACGCCGTAGCCGGAGAAGCCGAGCACGACCTTGCCGAGCGTGCCGTCCTTTGCATAACGCTTGATTGCGGGTATGTCATAGGCGCGCAGCATCCCGACGATCATGTCCGCCTGCGCGTCCGCCTCGAAGGTGTCCACCAGAAACGCCGCATTCTCCGGCATGCCGTCCGGTCCCTTGGGCCAGTTCTCCGCGGCAGTGCGCGGCGCCTCGCCCCAGGAGAGGTTGAGTTCCTCCATCTGCGTGCCTCCTTATTATTTGTGATATTTTGTTCCGCTCTGAATTTGATAGGCGCGGTAGACCTGTTCGAGCAGCATCACGCGCGCAAGGTGGTGCGGGAAGGTCATCGGCGACATCGAAAGCCGCAGGTCGGCGCGCTCCTTGACGCGCTCGGAGAGCCCGAAGCTGCCGCCGATGAGGAAGGTCAACTGCGAGACGCCGCGCCCCGCCCAGTTATCCAATGTTTCGGCAAGCGCCTCGCTGGAGAGCGGCCTGCCCTCGACGCACAGCGCGATCACCGCGCCGCTTCGGGGCAGGCGGGAGAGGATCGCCTCCGCCTCGCGCTCCAGCGCCGCGTCGATCTGCGCGCGGGAGGGCTCGTCGGGCAGGCGTTCCTCGTTCAGCTCGACGAGGGAAAGCTTGCAGAACCGCGTCAGCCGCTTCTGATACTCCGCGCAGGCGTCGGCGTAAAAGCGCTCCTTGAGCTTGCCGACGCACAGGACCGTGACTGCCTGCATGGCGCTACCTCGCCTGACGCAGGTCGGCGTGTGTTACGACGTGCGCGTCGCTGACGCAGCTGCGCGGGGCGACGGAGAGCCGCACTGGGAGCCCTGCCGCCTGTAACCGCCGTGCGACGGCGTACTCCGCCCGCTCCGGCGTGTTGTTTTCGTCGGAGAGGTGGGCGAGCAGGATGTCGCGCGTGCCGCTCTTGACGCAGGCAAGCGCAAACTCCGCCGCGGCGTCGTTGGAGAGGTGGCCAAAGTCGCCAAGGATACGGCGCTTTAAATGATAGGGGTACGGGCCGCTGCGCAGCATCTCGACGTCGTGGTTTGCCTCCAGCAGCAGCGTGTCGACGCCCAGCAGGGTATCGGCGGCGCCGTCGGTCACATAGCCGGTGTCGGTCAAAAGGCCAACCGAGCCGTCCGCGCAGTCAATACGGTAATCGACGCTGCCCTCCGCGTCGTGCGAGGTGGCAAAGCAGCGCACCGTAAACGGTCCAAGCTCGAACGTGCAGGGCGCGTCAAGCGGACGCAGCACCGGCGCCGCGCAGGAGAGGAAGCGCGCCGTGCCGCGGCTTGCGTAGATGGGCACGGCATATTTCTTTGTCAGCGTGGCGATCCCTGCAACATGGTCGCTGTGCGCGTGGGTAATCAGCACGGCGTCCAGCTCGTCCGGCGTCATGCCAATCGCGGCGAGGGACTGCGCGATGCGGCGCGCGGAGATGCCCGCGTCGATCAGAAGCGCCGCGCCGTCGTGCCGCACCAGCGAGGCGTTGCCGCTGGAAGAGCTTGCAAATGTCAAAAATTCCATATCCAGATTCTAACACAGACGCACCGAATAGTCAAAAAAATTATGGGACATTTCCACGGTATAAAAAAGTCCGCCCCCGTGAGGGGGCGGAAAGAGGGGAATGCTCAATAGGTGAGATAGCGGTGGAGGAGCGTTGCAATCTCGGCGCGGGTCGCCTTGCGGTCCGGCTCGATCGTCATGCCGCTGGATGCGCTGGTGAAGTAGCCGTTCGCGACCGCCCAGGAAACGCCCTCATAGGTGTTGGAGCTGACCTTGGCGGCGTCGGAGTAGGCGTTGAGCGACGCTTGCTGGATCTTATTCGTGGTCTTGAGCTTCGTGTAGTTGCACAGCAGCTGCGCAAACTCCTGACGCGTGAGCTCCGCCTTGGTGTCGTAGGTGCTGCCGAAGATCACATTGCTCACAACGCCGCTGTTGTACGCCCACAGCGCGCTGTTGTAGAGCTCAACGCTGTAATTGTTCGAGGCAACGGGGGAGGGGACGTCCGTGTAGGGCATGGTCCCGGTGACCGCGGGCGAGCCGTCCAGACGGTAGAGCATCAGGATCAGGTGGCAGCGGAGCATCGTGTTGCTCGGCGAGAAGCGCGGCGGGTTCACGGCGGTGCCGCTGACGAGACCGAGGGACTTGGCAAAGTCAATCGAGTTGGACGCCCCTATGAATGTATTGGCATCCTTCACATCCGTGAATTCCGTGGAGACGCTGCGGCTGAGGATCGTCACGTTGATGGTCTCCTCATAGCTCGCGCCGGACCTGCGATGCGCAACGCAGGTGATGTTGACCGTGCCGGTCTGGTTTGCCTTGGGGGCATAGAGCGCGGCGCTGATGGGATAGGTGCCGTCCGCGGAGGAGACGGTGTAGAACGGCGTCTTATCGTCCACGGCGACATAGCGGCTGCCTGTGTTGGCGTAGAACCTGCCGGATTCGGGCTGCGGGAAGGTGACATAGACCACGGGGTCACGATCACCGACGGTGTAGAAGGTGCTCGCCTGGAAGGTCAGGCCCTCGCTGTAGACGGTGGCGGTGCGGTCCGGGCCGAGCTTGAAGCGGATCGTGCCCACATAGAGCATCGTGCCGGTGGAGCTGAGCGCGACATAGTTGACCGTGTCCGTGCCGGAGGTGACATAGAGGGGAGCAACATAGGTCAGGCGAGAGATGGAGTCCGCGTCCGCCCCGTTGACCCAGAAGGAGGAATAGCTGGAGATGTTGCTGGAGGTCAGCTCACGCGCGGAGGTCTTGCTGTAGTAGTGGCGCAGGCTGCCGTTGAGCGGAACGTTGAGCAGACGGATCTCAAACGAGGGGTTGATCGCGCTGGTATGCATTGCATCCTGATAGGCGGCGATGAAATCCTTCTCCTGCAGGTCCACGGTGGTGGAGCTGTAGACATTGTAGCTCACAGTGGGCACGTCGCCGTTGGTGTAGTAGATCTGGAGCACGCCGCTTGCTTTGCTGCCCACGCCGTTGGAAGTGGTGCCGCCGGAGCAGGTGAAGCGGACGGAGGTGAAGCCGGAGGCGTTCGGCGCGGTGAAGGTCAGCTTGTCGAGATAATGCGGGGACTGGGGCAGCTGCCCGGTGTAGGTGCTGGTGAAGCACTCGGGGCTGTTGCGCGGGACAAAGCGCTGGCCGTTGTGATAGAAGTTGCCGTCGCCGGTGACCTCGTCAAAGGTCACGCTGGAGAGGTAGTATCTGACGTTGAACTCCCGCTGGAAGAAATCGAGGAAATCGCTCTCGTTCAGCGTGATGGTCTCGCCCGCCTGCGCCGTATAGGAGACGTCCGCGGTAGCGCTGGGAACCGTGGAGACGTTGATGGTCAGCTTGGCGGTCGCCAGCGGGACATTGGTGCGGGAGTCGGTGTACACGGAGTAGGTGGTCTCATAGACGCCCATGCGCGTCGGGACGAAGTAAAGGCTCGGGATGTCGGAATAGGTGATGTAGGTGTCGGCGGTGAGCGCGGCGGCGCTCTTCGCGCTCTGGTACAGCGCGCCGACCTGTGCGGCGGCGCCGGTGGCGGCGGTGACGCGGATGCCGTCCCACTGCATCTTGCCCAGCGCGTTGTCAAGGGCGGTAATCAGCTGGGCGGCGGCGCTGGAGGAGCTGCTCGACCCGGTGCCGAGCGCGGAGGAGAAGACGTAGGGGTTCACGGAGTCCAGACTGATCGTGAGGTCCATCGAGGCGCTGTCCACGGGGATGATGAGAACACCGCTGCAAAGCAGCGTGCCGTTGGCGTTCACGCCGGACCACGCCTCAAAGGCGATGCTGTAGGCGCCGGTGCGGGCAGGGGTGAAGTAGAGCGCATCGATCGCCGTCGCGGGGACGATCGTGCCGTTGCCGACCAGGTCGTTGTAGCCCGCGGTCGCGGCGGTGTAGAGCGTGCCGATGTTATTGCCGGACTGGACCGCGCCGAATTTGATGGAGCCGAAGTTGCCGATAGCCTCGCGGATCAGCGCGGCGCCGCTCTTGCCGTTGGCGTCCTGGCTTACGGCGGAGAAGCTGTAGTCGCTGCCGCCGCCGATCGGGACGCGAATGCTGGTGGTGGGCGTCGTGATCGCGATGGTGCTGGTGCCGACGAGGGGGTTCCTGTTGTCCACATCGGTCACGGTGTAGCGGAAGGTGAAGCTTCCGGCGGCGGTGGGCTCAAGATACATGTCGCGAAGGTCCCGGAAGGCATAGGTGGTGTTTGCCGCCACATTGCCTCTGGAATCCTTCAGCGTGCCATAGGTGTTGGTGAGGCCGGTGAAGGTGATGTACCCGGGATTCTGCGAGAAGCTCCGATTGTACTGCACGAGCAGCGAATCATAGAGGTCCAGCATCGAATAGCGCTGGCCAAGCACAGCGTTGCCGCTGGTGCTCGTGGTGGGGCCGGTCACGGTGACGAGCGACGTCATGCTCTTGTCGCCTGCAACGGCGGTGATCGTTGCCGTACCGGCGCTGCGTCCCGTCACGGTGCCGTTGGCGTCCACGGTCGCGACGGCAGGGGCGGAGGAGGCGTAGGTGACCTTGGGGGTACCCTCTCCGCTGAGATAGGCGGTGGTGGCGGTGAGCTTTGCGGTCTTGCCGACCTCAACGCTGACGGTGGCAGGGGTAACGACCAGCATTTCCACCGAATCGGGAATCACAATGATGGCGCACTGCGCGGTGATTCCGCCCTCCAGGATAGCGGACACGATCACGGACGTCATCTCGCTGACCTTTTGGGCGCGCAGCTTGATGGCTTTTGGCTTGGGACTCTCAGAAGCATAGGGATAGGCTTGATTGAGCTCGATTTTACCGGATTTTTTATCGGCCGCGACGAGCGCCGTGTTGTTGACCGTCCATGTGATCGTACCGTTGTAGTTCTCGGGTACGGCAGTCGCCGTGACCGTGACCTCGCCCTGGTAGTCGGAGCGGTAATAAACGTTGGTGGTGCTTGCGCTCAGCGTGCAGCCCTTTGCCGGGACCTTGTCCGCCGCGTGCGCGGGCGCCATCGGCAGCAGCAGCGCGATGACGAGCAGTAGGGAAAGAATGGTTCTTCGTGTTTTGTTCATGACCTTGACCTCTTTCTTACTCAGAATTGAAATGCTTGAGATGCTAACCTGAAAATAGGCGCGGAGCCTATCCAATCTGCCGCTGGATAAACTCCTCGTCGTCGCTGTATTCCACGCTTTGGATGTCTGCCCCGAGCGAGCGGAGCTTGCCGACGATGTCCTCATAGCCGCGCTCAATATACTGTACGCCCGTGATCTCGCTGGTGCCCGGCGCGGCAAGCGTGGCGACGACCATCGCCGCCCCCGCGCGCAGGTCGAACGCCTGCACCGTGGCGGGCTTGAGGTGGCTGACGCCCTCGACAATGGCGGTGCGCCCCTCAACGTGGATCTGCGCGCCCATGCGCATGAGCTCGCCGACGTAGCGGTAGCGGTTGTCCCACACGCCCTCGGTGACAATGCTTGTGCCCTGCGCGAGCGCGAGCACGGTCGTGATCTGGGGCTGCATGTCGGTGGGGAAGCCGGGGTACGGCAGGGTCTTGACGTTTGTGCGCGAAAGCGCGCCCTCGCGGCGAATGAGCAACGTGTCGTCCTTTTCCTCCACCGTCACGCCCATCTCCTGCAGCTTGGCGGTGATGCAGTCCATGTGCTTGGGGATGATGCCGCGCACCAGAACCTCGCCGCCCGTCGCGGCGACGGCTGCCATATAGGTGCCCGCCTCGATCTGGTCGGGGATGATGGCGTAGGTCCCGCCGTGCAGGGAGTCCACGCCGAAAACGCGGATGGTGTCCGTACCGGCGCCCTTGATGTTCGCGCCCATGGAGTTCAAAAAGTTCGCCAGATCGACGATGTGCGGCTCCTTCGCGGCGTTTTCGATGATGGTCGTCCCCTCCGCGAGCGACGCCGCCATCATGATGTTCATCGTCGCCCCGACGGAGACGACGTCCAGATAGACGCTCGCGCCCTTCATGCGCCCGCCCTTGGCATTTGCGACGATGTAATCGCCCTCGCGCACGTCCGCGCCCATGGCGGCAAAGCCCTTGACGTGCTGGTCGATGGGCCGGACGCCGCCAAAGTTGCAGCCGCCGGGCATCGAGACCTCCGCGCTGCCGAAGCGGCCAAGCAGAGCGCCGATGAGGTAGTAGGAGGCGCGCAGCTTGTGCGCCAGCTCCTGCGGGACGTGGGTGGTGCGGACGCCGCGGCAGTCGATCTCGACGTCCGTGGGGTTGAGGAAGCGGATGTTCGCGCCGAGGCGGTCCAGAATCTTCAAAAGGACCGTTACGTCGGAGATCTGGGGGACATTTTCAATACGGCATACGCCGTCGACCAGAAGCGCGGCGGGAATAATGGCGACCGCGGCGTTTTTTGCGCCGCTGATGCGTACTTCACCATAGAGCGGACGACCGCCCCGGACAATATATTTCTGCATAGAAACTCCTTGCAACCAATATGGATCAACGGCCTTTTCGCCGTACATGATCGAAAATAGTATTCACATAATGCGGCGCTTATATGCCACATTACTTTTTCATACCTGAATAGATATAGCATATTTTGCTAAGAAATGCAATCCCTTATCACAAAATAAAAGAAATTCGCGCGGGGGCAGTCATGCCTCGCGCGTAATTTCACCGGTTTGGATGTTGACATAATATCGGTTTACGTCGGTGCTGACGCACCACGCCGGGATCAGATGCTGCGAGACGGAGGCGGTGCTTTGCAGCAGATATCCGCTGCGTACGTCGGTGACGGCGGTGCACACCTCGCCGAGCTCCATGCTGTAATCCAGAAACCGCGCCAGCGCGTTGACGGCGTCGATGCCCGTGCCATAGGCGTCCGTCTCCGCGGCAGGCACGAAGGAGCCGGAGACCGCGGTCAGGCGGTTTTGCGCAAAGGTCAGCGCCAGCTCCGCGTTAAAGACCGTCGCGCCCGGCAGGGTCCGCACGGCAACGACCGTGCCGTCCCCGGCGTTGAGCGCGGAGGAGAGCGCAGCATAGCCGAAATCGGAGAAGAGCTTTTCGCAGAACGCCTCCGGGTCGTCCACGGCGCGGTCCAGCTCTGCCTCCACCGAGCCGCTTGAGCGAAGCAGGCACTGCCCTGCCTCGCCGACATAGCGGTAGATGCCGCCGCCGACGTCCTCCGTCACGCACTCGCCGAGGAGAAAGGCGGCGAAGGCGGCCTCGCGGTCGAGGTCGCGCGTGGGCTCCATGGGCGCGGGCAGCCTGCCCCGGACCGGGACCAGCGACGCAGGGAGCGTGACGCCGTTTGCCGTGTACAGCTTGGAGAGCTCATTCACGGCACGCTCGCGCGCCGCGTTTTCCTGCAGCATGCGGCTGACGAGCAGCACGAGCAGGCAGGCATTGGTCAGCGCGAGAATGGCGATGATGATGTTTTTGAGCCTTGAGGTACTCACACGGGCTCCTTTCTTTCAGCCTGCGCCGCCGGACGCCTGATCGGCGATCCAGGTGGGCTGGACGGCTTCGCCGCCCGCGTCCACGTAGACGACGTCGAGCTCGGCGCCGTTGTAGATCCGGGCGATGGCGGCGGCCTGCGCGAAGGGTAGCAGCAGGGTCGGCTCCTCGGTGAGCGTATAGCGCCGGGGGCGGAGGGAAAAGGCGGTGATGCTCTGCCCGTCGATGGTAAAGACCGCGGCGTGCGAGCCGTCGGAAAAGCGGATAGGCGTGCCGTCTGCTATCAGGTCGAAGCAGATCTCATAGCGCCTGCCGAGGTTCCCGACGCCGCTGAGGCAGAGCTCCGCGTCGCCCGTCAGGTCGCGCAGAAGCGAGGACGCCATCCGCTGCGCGGCGAGCACCGCCTCGGTGGCGGTGGGCATGCCGACGACGGCGGCGGGGACGTAGTAGGGGGAATCCGCCGCGGCGCCGCCGCCCTGATAGTCCACCGCGCCGTCGGGACGGAGATAGAGCGTGCTGGAGACGTCGCGGACGATGACGGTGCCGGAGGACTCGGTGAAGCGGTTGTCCGTGTTCGTGCTGAACCCGGCGCGGCGCACAAGCTCGTCCTCACTGCCGGAGACGGCGTTTACCGCCGTGAGCACCGCGCGAGGACGGGGGTCGTTGATGACCAGCGTATAGGGGGAGAGCGCAGAGAGCGAGGAGCCCAGCAGAAAGGCAAAATCCGCGTTTTCCCCGCTCCGGGAGGAGAGAAAGTCCAACAGCGCGGCGCTGCTGACGGCGGTGGAGAAGCGGTAGCACTTCCCCTCGCCGGACTGGACGTACAATCCGGCGTCCTCCCCGGTGACCGGGGCGAGCAGGGCGCGGCGTACGCTCTCCGGCGCAAGCTCCGAGACGGAGACGCCAAAGACCTGCGAGAGCAGGCCGGACGGGATCGCGGTGGTGAAGTCGAAGTATAGCCCCTCGGCGCGCAGCGCGGCGAGAAAGGCGGTCTCGCGCACGGGTGAGACGCTTCCCGCCGAGCCGATCGCCTCGCTGAGATAGGTGCCCGCCAGCTCAAACTCGTCGCTGAGGGTGGTGAGCGACTCGGAGGCAAAGCGGGCGAAGCCGTTGGTGTAGACGATGCGGACCGGAAGCGCGAGCTGGGGCGTCTCCGGCTCGTCCGGGACCGCGACGATGCTCTCCTTGCGGAGGCGGTCCTGCGCGAGCGCGAGCAGGCTGCGGTCCGACAGGGGGCCGAACAGCGGCAGGTTTGTGAACAGAAAGGCGGCGGAGAGCGCCAGCAGTACGATGGCGAGGTTTTGCAGGCGGTTGATGCGCCGCGCCTGTCGGCTCTGCGGCGCGGTCACGACAGATCCTCCTGAACGCCGCTCTGCACCACGGGCAGCTCCAGACGCACGGTGGTGCCGGGGCCCTTGTGGTCGACGAGGAAGATCCTGCCGTTATGCCGCTGGACGATCTCGGCGGCGATGGAAAGACCCAGACCCGTGCCGCCGGACTCGCGGGAGCGCGCCTTGTCCACGCGGTAAAAGCGCTCAAAGATCCGCTCGCGGTCCTTTGCCGGGATGCCGATGCCGTCATCCGCGACCTCCATCCAGACCGTTTCTCCGGCGTCCCCGGCGGTGACGCGGATGTGTCCGCCGTCCGGCGTGTACTTGACGGCGTTGCTGAGGATATTGAGCATGACCTGCTCCACGCGTCCGCGGTCGCCCATAATGAGAGGGAGGTGCTCGGAGTAGTCGTGCGTGAGCTCGTGCCCGTGCTTTTGCGCCTCGAGCGCGATGGAACGGAGCACGGAGTCGATCGCCTCCCCGAAGGAGAAGCGCGCCATGACCATCTCGGTGCGCCCGGAGTCCAGGCGCGAGAGCGTCAGCAGGTCCTGCACGATGTGGGTCATGCGGTCGGTCTCGCTGATGACGATGTCCAGAAAGCTGTTCTCCGTCTCGCGGGGGATACCGCCGTCCGCATCGCGGATGGTCTCGGCATAGGAGCGGATGTTGGTCAGCGGCGTGCGCAGCTCGTGGGAGACGTTGGCGACGAACTCGCGCCGCCGCTCCTCGGTCTTGCGGTGCTCGGTGACGTCGTGCAGCACGATCAGCACGCCGCCGGTCTCCTCGTCGGCAAAGGCGGCGAAATAGAGCTCGACCGAACGGTCGCCGACGCTCAGCTCCGACTCGACATAGTCCCCGCGCCGCATGCTCATCACGCGCGCGAAGGGGCAGATCGGCTCGAACAGCTCGGCGTAGACGCATTCCTCCGGCGCGCGGTCCAGCAGGGCGACCGCCGCGGGGTTGCAGTGGATCAGCGCGCCGCTGCCGTCGTAGGCGACGACGCCGTCCGTCATGTGCAGAAACAGCGCGTCGAGCTTGCTGCGCTCGTTCTCCACGGCCTCCAGCGTGTTGTGCAGGACGCTCGCCATGTCGTTGAAGGTGGTGGTCAGAACGCCGATCTCGTCGGTGGAGTCCACCTCCAGCACCTCGTCGAAGTTGCCGCCCGCGATGCGCTCCGCGCCCTCGGTCAGTTTTTCGATCGGGTCGATCATCGTCTTGGCGAGCAGGAAGCTCAGAAGCACGGACACCAGCAGGCCCACCAGCAGCGCCTGCATGACGATGAGCAGCAGCTCGCTGTTGAGGCTCGACACCGCGGAGCGGTTGTCGCGGATATAGATGATAAAGCCGTTTTCCCCGCCCTCGACCGGCACGGCGACGTCCATGTAGTTCGCGGCGACGTCGCTCTCATAGCCCGGGGAGCCGTTGCGCGCGGTGAGCAGATTGGCGGTCTGCTCCAGCGAGGAGCCGCCCGCCTCGTCGCTTCCGGCGAGGAAGGCGCAGGTCTTGCCGTCAAGAATGTAGTAGTTGCGGCTGCGCGAGTTGATGCCCAGCGTGCCGGAGTACAGCTCCAGCAGCGACTTGAGCCGCTGCGCGCCGCCCTCCTGCGCCGCCTCCGTGCGCAACGCCTCGGCAAAGGTGGCGTCGGCAAAGGTTTCGCTCATCTGCTCGTAGAAGTCGTTGATGTAGAAGTTCGTGACGCTAATCATCAAGAACGCGCCGACGACGGTCATCAGCGAGGTGATGAGCAGCACCAGGATCATCACCAGCTTCATGTGCAGCGAGCGGAACATGCCTTACGCCTCCCTTCCGAAAACATCGCGGAGATCAGTGCGCCGAGTAGTAATAGCCCGCGCCGCGGCGGGTGAGGATATAGACGGGGTTGCCGGGGTCGTCCTCGATCTTCTCGCGCAGGCGGCGCACGGTCACGTCCACCGTGCGCGCGTCGTCGCCGACGAAGCCGTAGTTCCAGACCTGCTCCATCAGGTCGACGCGGGAAAAGACCTTGTCCGGGTGGCTGGCGAGGAACGTGAGCAGCTCGTATTCGCGCTGCGTCAGGTCCACGGGCGCGCCGTGCTTGTAGACCTGCAGGTTCTCGGTGTTGATGGTCAGTCCGCCGCCGGCGCTCATGCCCTCGTCCGGGCTTGCGGCGGGGGCGTTCATCGCCGTACGGCGGATGTTGGCGCGCACGCGGGCGATCAGCTCGCGCATGGAGAAGGGCTTGGTGATATAGTCGTCCGCGCCGATCTCGAGACCGAGGACCTTGTCCTCCTCCTCCTCACGCGCAGTCAGGATGATGATGGGCACGTTGTCGCCCTCGCCCCGCAGCGCGCGGCAGACGTCAAAGCCCATCATCTTCGGCATCATCACGTCCAGCAGGATGAGGTCGGGCTTCTCCTGCCGCGCGAGGGCGAGGCCCGCCTCGCCGTCGTAGGCTTCCAGCACCTCAAAGCCCTCGCGGACGAGGTTGAAGCGGATGATATCGACGATGTTTTTTTCGTCCTCCACAATGAGGACGCGCTTTTTCAGCTCCATAGACACTCCTTTTCAGTTTTCCCTGCGCAGGGCGTAGACCTTAAGAATGCCGACGACGGTCTTGGCGTCGGTCAGCTCGCCGGAGAGCACACGGCGCACCATCTTGTCAAAGGGCGTGCGCGCCACGTCGAGAAATTCGTCCTCGTCGGGCGACTGCGCGCCGATGCGCAGCCCCTCTGCGAGGTAGAGGTGCAGCACCTCGCCGTACGCGCCGGGGGAGACGATGATCGGTCCCAGCTCCGTGAAGCGCTCAGGCGTTGCGCCGGTCTCCTCGCGCAGCTCGCGCAGCGCCGCCTCGCGCGGGTCCTCGCCCGGCTCCAGCTTGCCTGCGGGGATCTCCTCCATCACGCGGGAGAACACATAGCGGTACTGCTTGACCGTCAGCACGTTGTCGTCCCGGTCCAGCGCCACGATCGCAACGCCGCCAGGGTGGTCCGCCACCTCGCGCAGCGCCTGAGCGCCGTTGGGCAGCTCCACCGTGTCAACGTGCAGGCGCAGTATCTTTCCATCGTAAATCAGCTTGGAGGACAGCTTCTTTTCCGTCAGCTCCATGGTCATCACTCCTTCAGATCGGCGGGGTCGAGCGTGTCGCTGTACACGCCGCGGACGCCGGTGCGCAGCAGGCGCTTCGCCTCGTCCACGTCGTTGACCGTGTGCAGATAGACCTTGATGTCGCGCCAGTTGGAGATCGGCAGATAGTCCGCGTCCCACAGGTCGGCGTTCAGCGTCAGCCCCATGATGTTGTTTTCCTGACAAAAGACGCACTTGTTGCGGAAGGAATCCTCGGTCTTGCCGAAGTAGTCCTGATAGAGCGTATAAATATAGTAGGGGAAGTGGTGCACGCCGTCCACCACGGTGAAGTGGTCGGGCGAGTAGACCTGAACGATGATGCGGTCGAACAGGTAGCTCATGCCCAGCGCGTGCGCGTCCTCCACCATGGCGTTGAACTGCATGGTGACGGTCTCGGCGTCGGTGAACTTCGTGTCGGTGATGATGCAGACGTCGGGGTACTCCGCCATCAGCAGCAGCAGATCGCGGAAGGACAGCGGGGTGTACTTGTCCATGATGGGCTTGGCGCGGAACTCCTCCAGCGTCGGGATATTCGTCGTGTCCACGCCCTCCTGTATGCCGCCCTCCCAGTCGTGCCGCAGCACCAGCTGGCCGTCCAGCGTCATGCGCAGGTCGGCCTCGAACACGCGCGCGCCGGAGTTGTAGTGCAGAAGGAAGCCCTCCATGCAGTTGAGGCCGCTGATGCCGTCCACCTCGCCGAGCGCGTGGACGACGACCGGGCTCTCCTCCAGAATTTCCACCGCGTTTTTCTCGCCGGCGGGCTTCGTCCGCTCGTCGGGGATGGCGTTGCGCAGGCGCTCCGCCTCCTCCGCCGCGCGCTGCTCCGCCTCCGCGAGATCGCGGCGCATGAGCTCGCCCTGCGCGTTCGAAAGCTCTGCCTGCGTGCCGCGCAGCTTGACGCCGAGCGCGATGCTCGCCCCGGCGAGCGAGAGGATAATCAGCGCCAGCACTGCCGCGATCATGCGTTTATAATAAATCACACTGTGAGATACTTTGTTCTTTGCCACGGGGGGTTCCTCCTGCTGTACACATAATTTCAAACCTATCATAGCATAAAGAAAACAAAATTTCTACTGAAACTTCTCCGAAACGGACAGAATGGTTTGGCACAATATTTGGGGATAATTGCATTCGGCACTTGTGCGGGCGGAAAAAGTGTGATATACTATCAATTCGTCAACGGGGGGAGGTGTTTGCCGTGGCGGAGAAAAAAGGGATCAAGGTCATGGCGAACAACCGCAAGGCGTACCATGACTACTTTGTGGACGATAAGCTGGAGGCGGGCATTGAGCTCAAGGGCACGGAGGTCAAGTCCGTGCGCGCGGGCACGCTCAACCTCAAGGACAGCTATGTCATCGCGAAGAACGGCGAGGCGTACGTCCACGGCATGCATATCTCACCCTATGACAAGGGCAACATCTTCAACCACGACCCGGACCGGCCCAAGCGCCTGCTGCTGCACAAGCGTGAGATCATGAAGCTCTCGGAGCTTGCGGCGCGGGACGGCTGCGCGCTGGTGCCGCTTTCGGTGTATCTGAAGGACGCGCGGGTCAAGGTGGAGCTCGGCGTCTGCCGCGGCAAGAAGAACTACGACAAGCGCGAGGCTGCCGCCCAGCGGGACGCCAAGCGCGAGATCGACCGCGCCATGCGCTCCCGCGGCTGAGCCGGGGGAACGCCCAGAAAAGAGAACAGATAAGGAGAACAATGCAATGAGCAATCCTCTTGTTACCATCGAGATGGAGGACGGCGGCGTGATGAAGGGGGAGCTTTACCCCGAGCTCGCGCCGAACACGGTCAACAACTTCATCGCGCTGGCAAATTCCGGCTACTACGACGGACTGATCTTCCATCGCGTGATCCCCGGCTTTATGATCCAGGGCGGCTGCCCCAACGGCAACGGCCAGGGCGGCCCGGGGTACAGCATCCGCGGCGAGTTTTCCGGCAACGGCTTCCCGAACGACCTCAAGCACACCCTCGGCGTGCTGTCGATGGCGCGCACGATGATCCCGGACAGCGCGGGCAGCCAGTTCTTCATCATGGTTGCGGACGCGCCGCATCTGGACGGGCAGTACGCCGCCTTCGGCAAGATTACCGAGAACGCGGAGAAGGCGGTCGAGATCAGCCGCGTCAGCCGCGACATGATGAGCAACAAGCCGAAGAAGCCGCAGAAGATTCAGTCCATTCGCGTCGACACGCTCGGCGTGGCATACCCGGAGCCGGAGAAGCTGCCGGAGCGATAAAATAATTGCCAAATCATCCCGAAGGGATACCTCTCGTATCCACGCGCAAACCAGCGAAGCGTTTGCGCGTGGAAATTGAGGAGGAGCAGCGGAATGAGCGAGTTCTCGCGCTCGCGCGGGAACGAGCGATAGGAAGCTTGCGACGACTATGGGGGCGTACCGGTTTCGACGGGGGTGTGGAGGCAGGATAAGCGGGCGGCGGCGCCTGACCGCCATAAAACGGGCACCTTATAAATTAAAGAACAACGATTATCCTGTTCTTGCTGCCG